>JBJMMB010000401.1:0-2879 GCA_045805005.1 Chloroflexia bacterium | reverse complement strand
TGAACGCAGCCCGCCTGCGCGTGCTGCTTGCTGAGGGCTTTGTACCCGATCCTTTAGTTAAAGTGCATAAGCCGCGGGCAACACTTAGGAAGCCTCCCTGTGGAGGCTTTCTTCGGATACCAGTATGCTATCCCTGCTATGCTGCGAATGCGGGCTTTGCGCACCTTTAGAGCCCTAACAAGACCTCCGGCGCACACCAGAGCAGCTGTGGGGGCGAACCCTGTGGTCGCCCCATACGCACAAGCTAAGGCGTAATGCCGTCAGTGGAAGGCTATAGAGACGCGCAAGAAGGCGATTTTGTAGGGGCAGGCAGCAGCCCCAGAGGGGACCCCGTGCTGCCTGCCCGGTTTCCCGACCCCGGCCTTGGTGGTACACGACCAGGGCGCAGCAAGCGGCGCCCCTACGGCGGGTTTGGGTGGTGGACCCGAAAGATTGGGGGTAAACGAACAGGGCAGGCAACGGGGGCCTGCCCCTACGAGTCTGGGTGGTAGGGACACAGGGCGCAGCAAGCGGCGCCCCTACAGGCGTCATTGTGCCTAGAACGTGCTTGCAATCGCTTAGCTTGATGCGTAGAGGGCGAACACTAGGTTCGCCCTAACAGGGAACGGTTTTGCTAGGCACTTTTAGGACGCGGCTTTGGTCGCCGGGGGGTTTTTCAGGGGGTTACTGGAACGCGCATTGGTAGAGCTGGCCGTTGTTACCGAGGCCGAAGGAGCCGGTGAAGCCGCCTATGGGGCTGGTCGAGCCGGAATCGCCCCCGTAGAGGGTGGGGTCTACGACTGTGCAGTTCGATTGCACCCAGGTGTTGACCTCGGAGTTGTTGGCCCCGCCGGGCATCCCCCGGCCGCCGGGGCCCATACCACCGCCGACGAGGATGAAGCGCACCTGCTTGCCTGCGACCATCTCTTGTAGCTTATCGACTGTGAGGGCAGGATCGCTGCCCATGAAGCCGCCGGTGGCGAGGACGGGCTTGCCGGTGGAGAGGGCAATCGAGGAGGCCTGCTGGGAGTTGGACACGGCCACCAGGTAGAGGTAACCGTCCTGGTTGTCCTCCAGGTAGGAGACAAGGCTGCTGTTGCCCGCGTCGTTGAGGCGGGTCCAACTGGTGGGGTCGTTCTGGTTGAGGGCTTCGGGGCCGGCCACCGGGAGGCTGGCGTTGCTGGGCCCGGCGAGCACGGGGGTGACGGACCAGGCGGCGGGCGCGATGACCAGAGCCAGCAGGGCCGCGCCCAGCATAATGGGCGACCACCTGCGCCACGAATTTTCGGTGAGCAGCCTGGCGAAGAGGAGAGCCGCGGCGGCTATGAGACCGCCGAGCAGGAGCACGGGCGTGAGCCAGAGGCTCCACTGCGGGTAGGCGGATAGCACGTTGGTCTGCCAGAGGGCGGTGGCGAAGAGGGCGGCGGGGAGGAGCCAGGCCCGCCAGCCGCCCTGCCGGTAGGCTATCAGCAGGGAACTGAGGCCGATGCCCACGAGGGCCCCAATGGCGGGAGCCAGGACCGTCAGGTAGTAGGGGTGGAAAATGCCGGAGGCCATGCTGAAGACCACGCCGTAGGTTGCCAGCCAACCGCCCCAGAGGAGGAGGGCCTGGCCGCGACGGTCGAGGGGCAGCCAACGGCGCACGGTGAGGGCCGCGGCAAGCAGGCCTAAGGCGGCAAGGGGGAAGAGCCAGCTCCACTGCCCGGCCATCTCGCCGGTGAAGAGGCGCAGTGGTCCAGGATTGCCCGCTCCGAACATATTGCCAGGCCCGCCACCGGGGCCACCAGGGCCACCTCCGCCGAAGGGTTGGGTGTTGCCGCCCAAGTTGGGGAAGTTGGGAGGAGTGTTACCCCCGAAGTTAGGGAAGCCGCCGGGCTGGTTGCCGCCGAAGTTGGGGCGCTGACCCCCTTGAGGTAGCCCACCGGGGCCACCCCTGCCGCCCAGTTGCCTGTTGCCGGTCACGCGGCCCAGGCCGTTATAGCCGAGGGCCAGCTCGACGACGCTGTTGCTCTGGCTGCCGCCCACCCAGGGGCGCTGGTCGGGCGGGGTCAGGTCGACCGTGAGGGGCCAGGAGAGGGCGACCGAGAAGACGACGAGGCCGGCGAGGGCAAGGTGGAGCAGGCGCTTGAGCCAGTGCGTGGGTGCGGCTACGAGGTAGAGGAGGAAGAAGGTGGGCAGGACGACGAAGGCGGCCAGCATCTTGACGGTGAAGGCCACGCCGACAAGGGCCATCGACAGGAGGAGCAGAGGCAGGCGGGCCTTTTCGACGGCCAGGGTGAGGGCCAAGGCCGCCAGGAGAAGGGTGAACATGAGGATCGTATCGGTGTTGTTGGTGCGCTCCATGGCGACGGCGATGGGGGTCAGGGCCATGGCCATGGCAGCCAGGAACGCGGCCAGCGTACCGAATACGCGCCTCACGAGGTAATAAGTGAGAGCAACGCAGGCGACCCCGGCGAGGGCCTCGGGTAGCAGCAGGCTGAGCGGGCTGAAGCCGAATATGCGGGCGCTGAGGGCCTGCACCCAGAGGGCCACGGGCGGCTTATCGACGGTGATGAAGCCGCCCGCATCGTATGACGCGAAGAAGAAGTTGTGCCAGCTCTGGACCATGCTTTGCACGGCCACGGAGTAGTAGAGGTTGCTGTAGCCGTTCTGGGCAAGGTTCCAGAGGTTGAGCAAGGCCGACACTATGAGCGGCCCGGCAAGGCTGAGTCCTGAAAAGAGCTTCTCACCCTCCAGGCGGCCAACCCGCAGCGCCGGTCTTGTGGTCGTGGTCTCCCTGGTCGCAATCATTCAAACTGCCCCTTGAGTAAAGTTGGATCAATAACATTGTAACTGGGCCTTGTTAAGAAGGGGCGGAGAATGGTTAAGGTTCGATTAAGAGAGACGGAAACGCAGAGAAG
>JBJMMB010000400.1:0-3669 GCA_045805005.1 Chloroflexia bacterium | reverse complement strand
GGGGGGGGGGGGGCCCCCCCCCCCCCACCGCGCACTGGACACTGACCTGACCAGGGCCAAGGTGGAGACGCTCAAGACCGAGAGGCAGTTTGAGAGGGTCAGGCGGGCTGGACGGGGTTGGGCCGTGGGGCCTGTGGTGCTCAATGCGGCGCCGAACGGCCTGGAGAGTGTCCGCTTCGGGTTCGTGGCGGGTAAGAAGGTCGGGGGCGCGGTGAGCCGTAACAGGGCAAGACGCCTGATCCGAGAGGCAGTGCGCAAGAGGCTGCCCCTCCTGAAACCGGGCTACGACCTCGTGTGGGTGGCCCGGTCGTCAATTGTGGGAGCGGATTTCGGGACGGTCGAGCGGGCAGTGGAGGAAGCTCTGCTGCGCGGGAAACTCCTGAAGTCGGCGGACGCAGGAAGCAGTGTGGGGCCAGGCTGACTGCCGATTGCCGACTTTTGTAACGGGCGGCCCGGAATCGCGTATAATGGTTGAAGACGAATCGCTCGCCTTGGAGGGGCCGGCGTAATACACCGCGAGAGCCGGCGGAAAACGGCGCCAACCCGGAGCAAAAATGAAAAGCGTAGTCCTGGGACTCATCCGCATTTACCAACACACCCTCTCCAGGGCCCTACCCGAGAATACTTGCCGCTTCTATCCTACCTGCTCGCACTACGGGTACGAAGCCATCGAAAAATATGGTGTGATCAAGGGCGGCTCGATGGCCGTGTGGCGGATCATGCGCTGCAACCCCTGGAATGATGGGGGCATCGACCCGGTGAAATAGAAGCGCGAACGCGCTCCGGGCCGCATAGGAGATAAAGTTGCAAATAATAGGCACAATCTGGGATACATGGTGGCACTTACTGCTCAATATCCTGGTAGGGATAAACTCGGTCGTGGGCATACCGGGTGTCGCCATTATTGTCTTTACAGTATTCATCAGGTTGCTGACGGTGCCGCTGACCATCAAGTCGATGCGCTCTACGCGCAACATGCAGCAAATCCAGCCGCTGATCAAGGAAGTCCAGAAGAAGTACGGAAAGGACCGGGCCAAGCAGCAAGAAGAGACGATGAAGATCTACCACGAGTATGGGGTGAACCCGGCTGCGGGCTGCTTCCCAGCTCTCGTGCAGATCCCGGTGTTCCTCGGACTATATACCGCATTGCGGTTCACCCTGGACCACGGTACCAACCCGGCGATGCTAGCGCCTGTGCTGTTCAATCCGGCCTGGATACCCTATGCAAACTTCGCTACGAGCTTCCTATGGGTGCCGAACCTGGCTAAGCCCGATCCGTTCTATATTTTTCCGGTAATGTCGGCTTTATTCCAACTCATCCAGAGCCGGATGGCCATGCCGATCCGCGACCCTAATAACAAGCCGGATTCGCAGACCGCGATGATGCAGAACATGATGCAGTTCATGCCAATCATCATCCTGATCACTTCGATCAACTTTCCGGCGGGCACGGTTGTTTACTGGGCAGTGTCGAGCCTGTTCGGGGCGGTGCAGCAGTACTTCATTACCGGGTTCGGTTCGCTGGCTACGCTACCGGGTTTCGGTTGGCTACCCCGCAAACAGGTCGTGGTGCCGGCAGCGCCACCACCGCCCCCACCTGGGGGCGCAAAGAGCCAGGGCCTGATGGGCAGGTTTA
The DNA here is from genome assembly GCA_045805005.1 of Chloroflexia bacterium. GTDB lineage: Bacteria > Chloroflexota > Chloroflexia > QHBQ01 > JADMIH01 > JADMIH01. The sequence goes on along the minus strand of JBJMMB010000400.1, from coordinate 2,033 downwards.
TGGCGAAGGCCCTGGACGCCCAGAAAGCGCAGCAGGCCGTGCAGGCGCAGACGGGGCTGACTGCGGAGTCGAGGGCGGTAGACGCGAGCGGAACGGACGGCGCGTCGACCATGCGCGTGAACAATACGAACAAGAGCAACGGGAACAAGAAGAAGGGGAGCGACCACCAAATAAAAACGGTGTCCACCGACACCATGAAGTATGCCTCCGATTTGAAATACCGGAGCAACAACCACTCCGAAAACGGCCGAGGCCTCGACGATATAAGCACGACTGCCTCCGCCTCGCTCCCACGCAAACGACGCGGCAAGAAATAAATTTTGAATTATGAATTATGAGATTTGAATTGGGCTCAAACTAATTCAAATCTCATAATTCATAATTCAAAATTAGAATAGGGGAGGATTTCACCTTGCGACAGGTTGAGATACAGGCGTTCAGCGTTGAAGAGGCCGTTAGGCTCGCCCTTGAGCAGTTGGGGCGATCGCGCGACCAGGTGAACGTGGAGGTGCTGGCGACGGACCCGGGCAGCGAGGAAGTGCTCGTGCGGGTTACGGCCAGGGAGACCAGAGCCGATGTATCGGACGAAGAGGCCTCACCCAAGGGGCAGCGCCCGAGCGGGGCTGTGGAGCGGCCCATGGAGCGCAGTGACAGGGACCGGGGCAGGAGCGGACGGCCCCCCGATAGGGACCGCGGTCCGGGCGGATCCGGCGGGCGGTACGACCGGGGCCGGGGCGGCTACGACCGCGACCGGCAGGGACAGCGGCCGGCGGCTGCCAACCCCAACCTGCGCACGATGCCTCTCGAAGAGGAAGTGATCGAGGAAGACGATAATCTGGGCAACAGGATCGAGATGGGGGTGAACCTGGACAGCTCGCTGGAGACGCGGCCACTGGAGCCGGGCGAGCACGCGACCCCCGAGGATGCTATCGCGCCCATCGCGGCAGAGGTGCTGCAAAAGATACTGGTCAGGATGCGGGTCAGGGGGCGCATTGTGCGCCGGGATGCCGAGGAAGAGGGAGAGGCAGCGTTCGAGGAAGATCAGGCCTCACTTGTGCTGAACGTGACAGGCCTGAACGAGCGGGACCAGAACACGCTGATCGGCAGGCGCGGTGAGACGCTCGATGCGATGCAGTTCCTGGTGAACCTGATCGTGGGGCGGAACTCGGACCTGTGGACTCGCATAATTGTGGACATCGAGGGTTACAGGCTGCGGCGCAAGTTCGCGCTGATCAACCTGGCCAAGCGCACCGCCGAGCAGGTGCAGGCGCGCAACCAGGCTATCCCGCTGGAGGCCATGCCCGCCTACGAGCGGCGCATCATCCACATGGCCCTCTCGGAGCACCCCTCCGTAGTCACCGAGTCGAGCGGAGCCGAGCCGGAGCGCAGAGTCGTTGTGCTGCCGAAGTGATGCGTAAAACGTAAAACGTAAGGGATGTGGGGGTAGCTGGTTGGTAATCCCAAACCAGGTACGCCTACCGCCTTTACGTTTTACGTTTTACGCAACCTTACCAATGCCCACTCATCTCCCTAAGTCAGCCCCCGACTACCTGGTGCTTGGGCATGTGAGTAAGGATTTGGTGGAGGGCGGGGGGTACAGGGCCGGGGGCACGGTTATTTACTCCGCGTTGGCCGCGCAGAGGTTGGGGTTGCAGGCGGCTATCGTTACGGCTTGCGCGCCGGAGGACGATTGGCTGCTGGACCCGGCCAGGGAGGCGGGGATTTGGGTGCACCGGGTTCCCTCACCCCAGAGTACGACTTTCCGCAATTCTTATACTGCGGAAGGTGGCCGCACGCAGGTGATTGAGGCGCAGGCCGTACCTATCAAGCTAGAGCATGTACCCGAGGAGTGGCTCGGAGCGCACGTTGTGCACCTGGGACCAGTGGCGCAGGAGCTGCCGGTGGGCCTGGTGGCGGCATTTGCCGACAGCCGCGACCCTGGCGAGAACCCTCCCCTGCTGGGGGTGACGCCCCAGGGCTGGATGCGCTCATGGGGCGACGACGGGCGCGTGCGGCACGAGGCACGGCCAATT
>JBJMMB010000399.1:0-2608 GCA_045805005.1 Chloroflexia bacterium | reverse complement strand
GCGGAGGCCGTACGCCCGGCTCCTCCCACGGCTGAGGGGCTTGCCGGCGTCCTCGGCCCTGTTCGCCATTTCGCTGGTGCCGCTCTTCAGGCTGACGGGGGATGTGGCTATGTTGTTGGGGTATCCGGTGGGTAGGGTGGGACGGACGCGTAAAACGTAAGGCGTATAACGTGAAGCATAAGGGTGGTGGGCTTAGCGGGGCGTGGGTTCATAGTTTATACTTTCCATAACGTTTAACATTTTAGGATTATCAAGGGAGGTTACTGACACTTAGAATGGCTTCTGCCCGTATGGAACAGTCTGGGGGAGTTGCGGGGCCTTCGCCTATGCTGGCTATGGTGGCCGGGGCGGTGGCGGAGGGGCTTCACCGCCTGTCGGAGGTTGCCGGCGGGGGGTCGGTAGACGACGTGGGTGGGGCTTTCTGCTGGTACTCGGATTCGCGGGCACCGGTGTACAACGGAGCGGCGATGTTTTACCCGCACCTGTACAACCGGGGTACGGTGTCGGCCGTCCACGATTTTTTCTCCGAGCGGGGGCGGCCATACACGCTGGTGACGCTCGACGGGTTGGTGCCCAGCGGGCCTCAGCGGTTGTTGGCGCTGGGGTATGAGGAGTTCGACTACAGCCCGGCGATGTGGCTGCAAGGTCCGCCGCAGCGGTGGCAGGAGGGCCCACAGGGGCAGCTGCGGATCGCGAGGGTGGGGACGGCGCAGGACCTGGAGGTTTTCAGGGCGATATTGAGCCGGGTGTTCTCGATCTCGGCGTATGAAGTGAACATGGTGCTGTCGGACAGGGTATTGGAGCTTCCGCACGTGCGCCACTACGTTGCGTTCCTGGGGTCCACACCCGTGGGGACGGCGTCGCTGGTTATTTCGGGACCGATGGCGGGGGTATGGAACGTGGGTACGCTGCCCGAGTACCGGCGCAGGGGGGTGGCCGCGGAATTGATGCACCACCTGGTGGGGGAGGCGCTGGCCTTCGGTTACACATCGTCGATGCTGCTGGCTACCTTCAGCGGCCTGCCGCTATACGAGCGGCTGGGGTACAGGACGGTGAGCACGGTGAGGATGTTTGAACGTAGAACCTAGAAGTGACTCTACACCTGATCTGCTTTGGGGGTGCGGACTAGTTTCCAGCGGCGCTGGCGGGTTACCAGCAATTCGATGTTCTCCCAGAGGTCGGAGCCCATGTCGAAACGGGCCTGTGGTATCCAGTCTTGCACTTTATCCCAGGTGACGTCTACGCTCTCGATGGCGTCGAAGAGGAGGTCTTCGCTCAGGAGGTTGTGGTCGAGGAGGGCGCCAAGGAGCTCCCAGTAGCCGAGGACCGTGGTGAGCATGCGCCACTCTTTGCCGCCGACCGGGTACCGGGCCTTGATGCTCTCCCAGGGCTCGGGCTGGAACTGCATGGCGAACCAGGTCTCAGATTCCTGTAGGAAGGGTTCGAAGCGAAGCTTGAACAACTCGACCATCAGGTGCGCGTCGTCCTGGGTGGGTATGCTCATGTTTGTCTCCTCAAGTCAGGGTGAGCGATGCATCGCCGTTGGGCAGATTATACACTATTAACTATCTTCCTAAAGCGCCAGACGCGCTTCAGGAAGATAGTTATCGGAATTTAGGGTTGACGCGGGGGCGATTAGTGCTATAGAATGGCACAAATCGGATATGAAACGCGGGCGGGGATGGATTTGGAGTAGGGCGGTGGCCGGCTTTGCAGAGAGGGGGTGGGTGGTGAGAACCCCTGGCGGGCTATCGATCTGAAGTACGGGGTCCGGAGCTTGCGCGGGTGCGCCCGGTAGAGCGCGGAGGTCCCTGGGGACCTGTGGAGGCGCGCAGCCGTGAGGGGCGCGCGAAGCACGGTGGTATCACGAAGCCTTGGGCTCTCGTCCGTCGCATTGGCGGATGAGGGCTTTTTTATTGGGCCCGCGGGCCGACGATGGACGATGGTAGTAATGGGAGGTGTGCGATGAAGGATACGAGGCAGGTGCCTACGCCGGAGCAGGTGCATAGCGACTTGCGAGAGACGCGGAAGGAGCTGCGGGCGGAGGCCAGCGCGGCGGCGGCTGAGGATACGACTGAGATCGCTACCGAGGCTGAGGTGCGCTCGGGGTTGCAGGTTGAGGAAGCGGAGCGATGGGGAGGGGTCGAGGTGGACGACAAGGCCATACATGAGGTGATGACGCGGGCGGTAGTGGACGTGATAGTGCGCGACGAGTTCGAGAAGCGGTTGCGTATGGGGCGGAAGCTGCGGGCGAAGCTGGGCATCGACCCGACCGGGCCGCTGCTGCACATCGGGCGCACGGTGCCGCTGATCAAGCTGCGGCAGTTGCAGGATCTGGGGCACCAGGTGGTGCTGATTATTGGGGACATGACTGCGGTGGTTGGAGACGCGTCGGACAAGGACGCGCAGCGGCAGATGCTGTCGAGGGACCAGATCGAGCACAACATGACGACCTACAAGGAGCAGATCGGCAAGATACTTGACCTGGACAAGGTGGAGTTCAGGTACAACTCGCAGTGGCTGCAGCCGCTGACGCTGGCCGATGTTATCAGGCTGGCGTCGAAATTCACGGTGGATATGTTTATAGAGTGGTTTATGTTATGTGTGT
>JBJMMB010000398.1:0-16221 GCA_045805005.1 Chloroflexia bacterium | reverse complement strand
TCAGGTCTGCGGACCCCTCCGAAATTCTGTAGGGGCAGGCCCCCGTTGCCTGACCCTACGCGGGAATACTGAGGGCAAGGGCGTATGAAGCAGGCTGTGCTATACTAGGCGCAAAACAGTCTGCCGGGAGGGCGGGGCCATGCGAGCAACGAGGCGGCGGGTGGTGGCGATCGCGGGGCTGGTGCTGGTGGTGCTGTGCGTGGCGGTGACTGTGGGGGTGGTGGACCTGGGCTCACCTCGGGGTGCGATCACGATCCAATCTGTCCCTATCTATCCTAGTGCAATGGCGGTGTCTACACCTCAGTACAAGACACCCACTCCTGCCAGTATAGGTGGCGCATCAAGCCCACCGGGACGGGGTAGCCTGGCCTCGGTAGGGAGTGGGAGTGTCAGTAGTGCGGTCATTTTCTTCCAGACTATGGACACAGACCAGCAGGTATACGACTTCTATGACAGCCAGCTATTACAGGCCGGCTGGGTCTCGTTGTCATCTCGCAGCCAGGCGTCGAGCAGCACTATGAATACTGTGACTATGTCTAGCAAGGGCTATCGTTATGTCAGGACCCCTGAGTGGGTGCCCTCATGGGTGCCCTTTCTGGATAGGAGGGTGGGCATATTATTCGTGGTCGTGCGCAATGCCAATGGTTCGCACCGCGTGGGCGCTTTCAACCCGACAAAACCTAATGCCGTCACCATAAGCATGACGGACCACGCGCCCTAGCGCGTTCCTGGCAACCGAAGCCGCAGGCAACAACTGGGGCGAAACCCGCCCGAGCGCTGGACAGGGTAAGATAATGAGCGCAAAAAATGTGTTATTAGGAAGGTGAGCGCATGAGACGGCGCATGGTGCCGGCGCGGGGCTGATTTTAGATTTCGGATGCGGGGTCGGGTCAAACCAGCGCTGCCCGCGCCGGTGCTCCATCCCCGTTCTCAAGCTTCAACGGCAGGCATACGAGGTTGTATTCCCCCTCCGGCACCCCCCGCATATCCAGCCCCTCAAGTATCACCACGCCCGCCCCCAAAAGTGCCACGTGCGTTCCCCAGGCTGTGGGCGAGTCGACCCGCTCAATGGAGAGGTAGTCTATCCCCACCAGCCGGATGCCCCGGCGGAGGCACCACTCGGCCCCGCTGAGTGCCAGTCCCGTGTAATTCGTGTGGAAGCCGGGCACGTCCCACAGCGCGGCGGAGGGGGTGGCGAGGAGCAGGCGGGTAGTGCCCTCGGGTATGGAGGCGCTCTCCAGGTGCTCCGCAGCGATCTCGAAGCGCTCCTCGAACCGCCGCAGGGCACATGGGCCGATCATCTGCTCAAGGGACATCTCCTGCGCAGAGGCCCCGCCCTCGATAAAGTGGCTGGGCGGGTCTACGTGCGTACCGGTGTGGGTGCCCAGGCATAGGCGGGAGACCGCGGCCCCGTCGCGGGCCACGGTGAGCACCGGGTCCAGCTCAACAGGCACTTCGTCTGCCCACACAGCCATGCCGGGCCGAATCGCTACGCTTATGTCGTACATGGATCCAGCCTCCGAGGGCCTATCCCGGGCAGGTGGGACGACCTGATCCCTGACCCCCGACCCCTACTGCATTGGCAACGCGGTCACTATCAACCGGTGCGTGTAAGTTGTATAAGGCCAGCAGGTGATTAGGGTTAGCTGCTCGAAGGGGGTGGGGTCCATGACGTGGCCGTTGCTGACGCGCTGGGCGAGGGAGGCGCCGGCTTCTTTGAGCTTTTTGATGTCCGTCACCTGGTACCTGTACTTCTTGCCCTCCAGGGTCCACACGTCGATTTCGTTGCCGGGCTTGAGGAACTCCAGGTAGCGGAACACCTCGCCCCGCCAGTTGTTGTGGCCTGCCAGCACGATGTTGCCGCCCTCGCCGGGGTTCTTGGCGTTGTAGTTATGCCCCGCGGCGTAGTCGGCCACCTCCCACAGGTTCTTCACCACGTAGACCTCGTATACGGGAGTGTCCAGCTTGATGTTGGGCGAGGCGATGCGCACGATCCGGCCCGGCAGGTTGGGTTTGTGGTCGCCGTAGCGCACGCCGTTGGGCAGTATCAGAGGCCCGGCAGCGGTTTTCTTCTTAGGCGCGGGTTTGGCAGTGGGCTTCGCGGTGGGTTTCGAGGTTGGGGCTTGCGCCTGGACCGGAGCTTCCGTGGGTGGGGCGGTGGATGTCGGCGGGACGGAAGTTGGCGGAATGGGCGTAGAGGTATCGGTGGACACGGGCACGGGCACGGTCTCTGACGCAGCCGGGTTCGGCAGCAGGTCCGAGGGCTTCACGACCACGTATGGCGAAGGAGTATCTAGCGGTATTGCTGCGGTCGGTGGCAGGGGCGTATTATCTAAAGAGGCGGCGACCTGGCTGGTCGGCGTGGCGACGGCTACGACCGCGCCCCGGTTGGCCGGTCTGCCGAGCAGAAGTGCCGCCAACGCGGCGAGGGCTAGCAGGGCCACCAGACCAACGAGAGGCCACTTGCCGCTAAGGCGGAATTTAGACGGTGTGATTGTTCGATCCATGTATGCTTGTTATATCTTCTCTTTATGTTATATGAATAATGTCAATTCTCATTGTATGTGATTTTCATAACATTTGACTCATTATACAGTAACAAAAACCGGGGTGCGAGCACAACCCCCGCGGGGATTATGTTGGTATTACCATATTTGCTATGGGGTCCTAGCACCGGCCCAAAGAGGGTATAGCAAGCGCCGTACCCCTGCCCTGAAATCCACACCGGCGAGGCCGGGGGCACGTACATTGCTTTCGGTCCCTATCTATATATCAGGAGAATGTGATGCGATACCCACCGCCGGGCAGTGCGCCTGCTGCCGCGAATCTGCCGACTTTGATGGACGACCTGCGGGCCGCTATGCGCTCGCTCGACTGGGAGAAACTGCGCGACGACGTCCGCTACGAGGCGTCGGCCCGCCTGGCTATCGTGGGGCCGGTTAATTCCGGCAAGTCCACGCTGTTCAACCTGCTGGAGGGCCGCAACCACTCAGAAGTGGGGCCGGTGCCCGGCACGACCCAGACGCCCAAAGAGCAGGCGTTCGGCCCTTTCGTGCTCGTGGATACGCCCGGTTTTGGGGAGGTGGGGGGGGTCGACCGCGCCGAAATAGCGGCCCGCAGCGCCGCGGAGGCCGACGCCGTGCTGCTCCTCCTCGACGCCGGGGCCGGTTTGCGGCAGGGGGATGCCGACTTGCTCGCCTATCTACACTCGTTGCGCAGGCCGGTGGTGGTGGCTCTCAATAAGATAGACCTGCTGGGGCGCGACGTGGAGAAGGCTACGAGCGATGCCTCCACGCGCCTGGGTGTGCGCGTGGTGCCTGTTTCAGCGAAGAAGGGCACGAACGTGGCCGAGAAGCTCGTGCCGGCCCTGGTAGACGCTCTCCCCGACCTGGCGGTGGCCCTGGGCCGCGAGCTGCCCGCCGTCCGGCGCAGCGTGGCCCAGCGGGTGATAAGGCAATCCGCCATTCTCAATACCGCGGTGGGGGCAGAGCCCATACCCCTCATAGACATCCCGGTGTTGCTGACGACCCAGGTGCGATTGGTGCTGCGGATCGCCGCGATATATGGGGAGCCTTTCACGAAGCGGCACGCGAAGGAGTTGGTTTCGACGATCGCGGGCGGGCTGGCGTTTCGCTACCTGGCTATGCAGGGGGCGAAACTGGTGCCCACCGGGGGCTGGGCGCTGGCGGGCGGTATCGCCGCCCTGGGCACTTGGTCCATAGGGCAAGTAGCCCTCGAGTACTTTGAGAGCGGCAAGCAACTCACGCGCCAACAGATGCGCGACATGTACAAGAACATCTTCAAGCGGGACAAAGCCACGTTCGAGACTTAGTCTTCGGAGTTGAGCTTGTTGGCGGCTTTCAAACGCTCCCTGAGCGAGCCCGTGTTGATCGGGCCTGTATTGCCGGTCGGCTCCTGCGCCTGCGGCTGAGTAGGCGATTGCTGAACTGGGGGCTGCTGAGTGGGCGACTGTTGGGTCGCGCCCGGACCCATTCTGTTTGGGGTGAGGGAGAAATGCATGCGCGGCACTCTGGTCGCCACATCGAGCCAGCGCTGAGAGTAAACCCCCCAATGCTCCAGCACGTTTTGCAGCGTCTCGATCCACCAATCGGTCTCGTAAACGGACTTGCCCGCCCTGTTCAGTGCCGCTTGCATGGCATCGGACTCAACCGTAATGACCGTGCCGTTGGTCCCCTGGCCCCTGTAAAGCTCTTCGATCTGGTTCCACATCAACTGTTGTGCCATCCCTGTACCCCCTCTTCCTATTTTGGATTTTGGATTTTAGATTTTGGATTGGCGTCAAATCCAAAATCTAAAATCCAAAATCCAAAATCACAGCGTCCTGCACGGCATCCGAAAAAGCTAGCCACCGCTCTTGTGGGCCGGCGATGGGCCAGCCGTTGCCGGTGGTCCGGTTGGTCAATAATACACAAATCAGGTCCTGCATGAGATCGGCCCAGACGAAGACGCCCGAGGCCCCCATGTGGCCGAAGGTTGCGTGCGAGGTTCGGCTGCCGGTCCAGTGTTTGCCCCGCGCGCCCTTGATCTCCCACCCCAGGCCCCAGTCGCCCGTCGGGAAGCGCGGCCAGGTCGAGTAGCCGCCCGCCAGGCCGTTGGTCCAGTTGCGGATGGCGGCCAGCGCGGTGTTCACCTCGAGCAGCGGCCTACCGTTGTCGAGGAACACCTGCGCGAGCACGGCCACGTCGCCCGCCGTGGAGAACATACCTCCCCAGGGATGGCCCAGCCCTCGGAAGTATGCGCCATTGTACGGGTCGAGGTCGGTGCCGGGGCGGTCTGTGCCTTCCGCGGTCGCAATAGTCTCGGCCTTCTCCTCGGGCGGGTTGCCGAACCAGGTGTCGTTCATCCAGAGCGGCCCCAGCACGCCGCGCCACACGAGCTCGTGGTACCCCATCCCCGATAGCCTCTCCAACATGCGCCATATTATGCCATAACCGATGTTGCTGTATATGAGTTTCTCGCCGGGCTCGTAGCGGGGGGGCACCTGCATGAAGGCGTCAACAATGACCTCCAGCGGGTTGTAGTCCTCGTAGTTGAGCGCGCCCGAGGGGAGGTCGGCGGGCAGGCCCGAGGTATGAGAGAGCAGGTGCTTGAGGGTAATCTTCTCCGCGCCCGGCACGCGCCACTCGGGCACGATGCTCGGCGCGGGCGTATCGAGGGCAGCCTTGCCTTCGTCTATCTGGCGCAGCAGCGCGATGGCGGTGACCACCTTGGTGATGGAGGCCACGGCGAAAGGCGTGGTCTCGGTCACGGGCCCGGCGTCCGGCTCTGCTGAAAGGCGACCACCCGCCCAGGTGCCCGCCACGCGCCCCCGCCGGGCCACCAGGGCCACGGCTCCGGGCACCACGCCCTCCTCCACCCAACTCGCCACCATCCCGAAGGCGCTATGCAACTTCTCCGGGTCAAGCCCCGCCCCCTGTGGGCTGCTGCGTGCCAGTAGCATAGACATATAATACAGGATTCTTTGCCTCTGCGAGAGGACTTCCCTGGTGACAATCAAAATCCAAAAGCAGCCGGAGGCTGCTTTTGGATTTTGATTGTCACCTTTATCACCTGCCCGGACGGGCTCCCCACGCCTGGCGACCGAGGAAGCCGAGGAGGACGTTGGCGGGGGCGGGGTTCTCCGGGTGCAATTCGAAGCGGGCGCGCTCGAAGTATTGGACGGAGTAGGACTTACCATCGCTGCCCGGCTCGCGGAACTCCTCGCTGATCGGGTAGCCGTTGACGAAGAGGCCCCCGTGCTGCTGCCAGTAGGCGTAGAATAGGGCCGAGGCGTTGTGCCCCGTCTCTTTGAAGTAGATGTGGCTGCCATCGTTTATCGGCGCGGCGGGCGGGTCGATGCCATGAGACTGGCGGCCCAGCAAGCCTAATTGGACTTCGTACGGGTTGCCCCGGTTCTCGGGGTGCAGTTCAAAGCGGGCCCGCTCGAAGTACTGCACCATATAGCTCTTGCCGTTCGAGGGGTTGGTTTCGACGAGGGGCGCGGAGATGGGGTAGCCGAACTGGGTTACGCCGCCGTAGGTCTGCCAGTATGCCTCCATCTGCTTGCAGATGCTCTGGCCGGTTTGGGCGAACCTCGTACCTCCGTCGCAGGGATCGGGCCCCTTCTTCCAGAGGTTGGCGTACTGCCGGGTGAGGTCCAGGTAGTGGTTGCCGTAGCTGGCGCTCGGCTCTATCTGGGTATTCTCGAACCACTCATTAAAGCTGGTGATGGTGACCCATTCCGGGTCGCTGGCGATGGCCGCCCGCCAGTCCTCCTCGTACATCGCGCCGTCGCGCCTGGGGAAGACCTTGACCGGGTTGCGCGGAGGCTGGACCTTGCTCTCGTCCCAGCCGGGGATGACGCCCGCCGTCCAGAGCCTGGCCGTGCCGTGCGAGGCATTGTACTGGCTCACGATGTTGCGCCATCTGGTGTTGACCGCCGCCACGTCGGTGCTGTTGTTCCACTTCCCACCGCTGAAGAAGTGTATCGAATCGAAAGCGTCGAGGTAGGAGGCATCGACCGTGTCCACGTCCCACAACTGCGTGTTGTTGGGGTCCACCTGCTGGCGTATGTTGCGCCAGGCGGCCGCGTTGCCCACCGTTTGTGGCGACCAGAAGAAGATCACGGGCTTGCCGTTCCACCGCAGGAAGGCCGGGTGACCCGCGAAGCGGCTAACGACCGACCGGAGCTGGCTCACGACGTCGCCATGCTTCACAACCGAATTCGTCTCGAAGTAGATGGTAGCCTTAAAGCCCTGCTTCGCCGCGGAGTCGAGCAACTTGGGGAAGTTAGCGTCCGTCTCCGTGCCGGTGCCCGTCCACGAGCTAACGAAGGCGTCGATGCCGCCCTGCTTCGCCTCGCTCACCTGGCGGTCGATCACGTCCTGGTGGTCGGAGATATAGGGCGCGACCGGGCGGTCGGGATTCATGCCCCGGTTGAACTCATCCGGCCCGTACCACATATAGTAGAAGGCCATGACGAGCTTGTCGCCGGGCTGCCGGGAGGGCCCGGCCAGGGCTCGGGGGGCCGCCGCGCCCGCGAGCAAAGGAGCGGCGAGCATAAGAGCCATCGCCGCAACTGAAATCCCACGCCAGAAACCTTGTCGGGCCATACGGTGCCTTTCCGGTACGCAAAAGTAGTGGCGCACCGAGCCCCACGCACATACACGCAAGGGTTCGCCCGGCCCATAATCCGGGGCCAGCATACAGATTCTACCAGCCTGAGGCGTTCAATGCAAGGTGCGGCCCGTGGGAAATTAGTCCTACGTTTGCCGGCATGAGCAGCAGCCCGGCAGCCCATGGAGCGATGTGTGGGGGCGATCCTGCCTTTGCATTCGCCCTGTTCCTCGAATCGGGGTCCTTGACACAGGGATTGAAGTCAGCTAGCATTTAGGACTAATTCCTAATACGCAATGCCTGCCTATCAATTGCAACCGGGCGAACGGTGGTACAGGCGTTGTTCCTGTGCGGGCCATACTCAATTATCAGCGCAGCAAGTAAGGAGACACAGCAATGAATAAGCACAAGTGGTTCTCGATGCTGGCGATGATCGTTTTGCTCCTCACCCTATTCCCAATCGCGGGAGGCGTGTCGCACGCCGACGACTCGCGCTATTTTGCTGAGACGGGCCATACGGTAAAGGGGCTATTCCTCACCTACTGGGACGGCCATGGAGGGCTGGCTCAGCAGGGCTATCCCATCTCCGAAGAGGTGCAGGAGCAATCCGACACGGACGGCAAAGTCTACACCATGCAGTATTTCGAGCGCGCCGTGTTCGAGATGCACCCCGAGAACCAGGCTCCCTTCAACGTACTCCTGTCATTGCTCGGAACCTTTTACTACAACGACAAATACAGCGGCAACGCCCCCAACCAGCACGCCAGCACAGATAACCCTCGCAAGTTCACCGAGACGGGCAAGACCATAGGCGGAGCCTTCCGCAGGTATTGGGAGACGCGCGGCGCGTTGGCTCAGCAAGGCTACCCCGTCTCAGACGAGTTCCAGGAGGTGAGCCAGACCGATGGCAAGACCTACACGGTACAATACTTCCAACGAGCTGTTTTCGAGTACCACCCTGAGTTCGCGGGTACAAAAAACGAGGTGTTGCTGTCGCTTCTGGGAGTCTTCTACTACAACAAGAAACATGGCGGGTCGCCGCCACCCACAGTACAACCGCCCGCCGCGACCCCAACCACCACATCCCCAACCGCAACCCCAACACCTACACCCGTGGGGCCCACGGGGCAGGTGCTTTTCCTCAACGGTGGTGGCGCAGGGCAAGCAGCATTGCTTGACCAGAAGGGGAGCATCTTCCTCCAGAAGCGTTTCCAACTCGGTGGCCAGGGCTGGACACACGTCGCAGCACACGGCGATGGACATCTCCTCTTGTACAAGCAATCGGGCGGTGCCGAGACAGGCAAACTTGACCCCGACGGCACTTACCATACATTGTTCGGCTATGACTTCAGAGCGGGCCACACCAATGTGGCCTCTGCGGGCAGCGATCTCATAGCCTTGTTCGATAGTGCCACCGGAGTGCTGGACCCCGGCAAAATAAATGCGGATGGTAGCTATCAACCACTGACGACGAAGACTCTAGGGACACATTATGCCTACCTGATAGGGACCTTCAGTGGCCGGGTCTTCTTCTACCTGAACAGCCCACAGATTGACGTCTTTGAGCACTACATGACCGCCCTCCTGGATACCGGAGGCCACCTGACCAACATGGTACCCGTTACCCTGCGCATAAGAGTAGGAGCCGATCGCAATTGGAAACCCATCACCTTCCTGGACGACGACCACATCTTCTTCTACAACCCCATTACCGGGCAGTATGACGTGCGGGAGGTGAAGGCGGATGGCACGCTCGCCGATGGGACGCCGCGTCCGTTCGGACTTGGCTGGACCGGCTTCGGCCTCGCACTACCGGGCGGACGAATCCTGGGTGTTCATCCTGTTCTCCTTGCCTACAGGCTCGATACGGGCGCAGCGGTCACTAAATATTTTGATAGTCAGTATAATCTCGGCGACCTGAAGACCTATCAGGGCGACACCGCGCTGGACAAGGGTTGGACATTGCTTACTTCCATCAGGTGACGGCGCTCAACATGTTGCCATGACCGGGTTAGACCTCCATATCATGCGGGGAGACAGGTGGACCACCGAAACCTAGGGCGGACCAGCCTGCGAGTGCCTGCCGTCGGCATGGGCACCTGGCAAACCTTCGACGTGCGCGGGGCCTCCACCGAGCGCGCCCGCCGTGAGGTCGTGGACGCCGCCCTGGACGCCGGGGCCAACTTCTTCGACTCCTCCCCGATGTACGGCGAGGCGGAACGAGTGCTCGGCGCCTCCCTCCAGGGCAGGCGGGAGGACGCGCTGGTCGCCACCAAAGTATGGACCTCCAGCCCCGCCGAGGGCCGCGAGCAGGTGGAACGGGCGCTGGCCTACTTCGGAGGCATGGTGGACCTCTACCAGGTACACAACCTGGTGGCCTGGCCCGAGCAGTTGGCCCTGCTGGAAGAGATGCGGGCCGCCGGGAAGGTGCGCGCCATAGGCGCCACCCATTTCAGCCCCTCGTCCTTCGGGGAACTGCAAACCGTCATGCGCACCGGGCGCATCGAGGCCATACAGGTGCCCTACAACCCCCTGGAGCGGGAGGTCGAGCGCGAGGTGCTCCCCCTCGCGGCCAACCTCGGCCTCGGAGTGGTCGTTATGCGCCCATTCGCGGAGGGCTCTCTGCTCAGGCGGCCTCCCTCTCCCCGCGACCTCGAGCCTCTACGCGCTTTCGGCGTCACCACCTGGCCCCAGGCCCTCCTCAAGTGGATCGTCAGCGACCCGCGCTGCCACGTAACCATCCCCGCGACCTCCTCCCCCGACCGCATGCGCGAGAACGCCGCCGCGGGCAACCCGCCCTGGTTTGGGCCTGACGAGAGGGCCTACGTGGCTCGCCTGGCCACGGGGTAACGCCTCGTGCGTTTATACCCGGACTTCCCTAGGGGCAACTGCCGACCGTCAGGGTGTAGCCTGCGCAACCGGTCCCGGCGACATACTCCTCTACTTCGATGGTAAATGTCTGGCCTGCGGGCACGGTCAGCCTGTAAATGCCCGAGGACCCAACCGGGATCTGGCTGTTATAGCCGCCCGCGTAATTGGTGCACAGGCTGGCAGGATTGTAGCTGCCGAGGAATGCGTAGGAGGCCAGGCCGACTGACGAGGCCCCGCAGGCGGCAGCGTTGACCGTCACAGTGACGCACTGCGGAGAGCCCGTGGTGTTGACGAATGTGTAAGTGTCGTAGTGGTAGCTGCTTGAGTCTGTAATGACGCCAGGGCACGCCGGAGTGGGACCGCAGACGCTCGGCCCGCCCGCAGCAAAGTTGACGAAGTTCACGTGTGTTGGATCGCCCGTGGTGATAGACCCTGGGAAGGTCTGGTTTGGGATGCAAGCCCCGACCGGCGTGGCGGTAACCGTGGCGGTTGCCGTCGCGGCAGGCGTGTACGTGGCGAACGGCGTCACCGGGGTGCAACTACGCACCTTCACGGCCACGGTATAGTCGCCGTAGCACAGCCCGCCCGTGCACAAACTGGTGCTTGTGCTGTACTGGGTCACCACAACGTAGAAGTAGCCGGCAACCAGATTGGCCGATATTTCGGAGGCCGAGCTGCAGAAGTCGTCGTTTGCCGCCACGCAGTTGGTACACCCGTTGGGCACGAAGCCGTTTATCTGCGCCCCACCCGGCGCCTGGTATATCGCCACGAACGAGTCGAAGTTAGCCGTCCCCCCATTTGCCGCGCAGGCGCTTACCTGCACCAACGCCGCGGCGGGCAGCGTCAATTCGTAGTAATCGTAGTGCGCCCCCGCTCCGATAGTGCTTGTGGAGCAGGTGCCGCCCTGGGCGAAGGTGTTGGGACGCTGGAACGTCGGGTCAAGTGCGGTGATCGAGCCCGAGAGGGTGATAGCACATCCTATAGCTGTGGCGGTTGCGGTCGCCGTCCGCGTCGTAGTCGCCGTGGCGGTAGCAGTAGCCGTGGCAGTCGCGCTAAGGGATGTGGGTGTGGAGGTGGTTGTAGCCGTCCGTGTGGTTGTGCCCGTCGGAGTTGAAGTGGTTGTAGCCGTGCGCGTGGTTGTGCCTGTGGGAGTTGAGGTGGTAGTTGTTGTGCGTGTGGCCGTGCCTATTGGAGTTGAAGTGGTTGTAGCGGTCCGCGTGGTCGTTGGGGTGTTGGTCAGTGCTCCAGGCGTGAGGGTGGGCGAGGAGGGAGGTGTAGGGGTGGGTGTGAACGCCACGAGCGGGGGGTTGCCCGCGAAGCCGTAAGCAGTCTTCAGCAACGCGAAGTCGGGCGCGCTCACCGTGCCGTCCCCGTTGAAGTCGGCCCGCAAATCCGACCCGGTCCCGAAACTGTTCTTGAGGATGACGAAGTCCGAGGCGTTGTCCACGTTATCGTCATTGGCGTCGCCCTCTCTGAGCAGCCCCATCTCCACCTGGTTCGAGCCGGGCTGCACAATAACTCCGTTCCGCCCGTTCGCCAGGGTCTGCCGGTTCTTTATCCAGAAATCATAAGTGTCGGCGACCGCTACGCCCGGAGTGAAGAATCCCGAGGCGTCGGTCTGCCCCGTGTACTGGTTCACCGCGCCGGAGTTGTGGAGGCGCGCCGTGAGGGTCACGGGCACGCTCCAGCGCGGGTCGCCGGGGTTGCCCCGCCCGTTGAACGAAACGTGCACCACCACCTGAGCGGGCACGGCCGGCTGCTCAACACCGGAAACCTTGCCCTTACCCCCGCCCTGACCCGACGCGCTGGCGCCCGATGCCAGCGTGGGCGGTTTGCTGTACGCGCCGGCGTGTGCCTTATCCGCTACGATCAGGCCAAGCACGATCAGGTCGGCAACCACTAATGACGCGAGGAAAAAACGCCCGCGATTATGCCGGAACCAACTCCAAACTATAGCAGCCAAACTAAACCTCCCGCGGGGTGTCCGCGACGCGAAAAAGTTGCCCTGGAATATACTGCCGGGCAGCAGGTAAAAACGCTGACCTCTGAAAGATTACGCCGCCAGCATAGCAGCAGGATGCGGCTCAGTCAACGCCTTATCAACGGATTGTAAGCAACCCCTATCGAGTGGTGCGCATTTTGCTTGTCATGGGATGTGTAAAATCGACGTGCCGAACCGACCAAATTAGCGCAAGGGAGCGTACAAACATGAACAGCAGACCTTTTCTCCTGCCGGCCATCACCGCTGGTGCAGTCGTGGCTCTTGTCGCTCGCGCCAGGAAGAACGCCTCCAACTTCAGCTTCGATGGGCGCTCGGTGGTCATCACCGGAGGCTCTCGCGGGCTGGGGCTGGTGCTTGCCCGCCGGTTTGCCGACGAGGGCGCCAGGGTGGCTATCCTGGCGCGCAACCAGGCCGAGCTTGACGAGGCCGAGGAGGAGCTCGAGAGCCAGGGCCGCGATGTGCTGGCTATGGTGTGCGATGTGGGCGACCGGCAGCAGGTCGATGAGGCTATCGGGCGGGTGGTCGAACGGTACGGCGGGGTAGACGTGCTGGTCAACAACGCCGGGATCATCCAGGTTGGGCCGGTCGAGCACATGAGGTTGGAGGACTTCCAGGAGGCGATGGACGCCCATATGTGGGGGCCGCTATACACGATGCTCGCCGCCATCCCCCACATGCGCGCTCGCGGCGAGGGGCGGATCGTCAACATATCCTCCATAGGCGGCAAGATCGCCGTGCCTCACCTGCTCCCCTACTCGGCCAGCAAGTTCGCCCTGGTCGGCCTGTCCGACGGCATGAGAGCCGAGCTCGCCAAAGACAACATACACGTAACCACCGTCGCGCCCGGCCTCATGCGCACCGGCTCGCCCGTCAACGCCCTCTTCAAAGGGCACCACCGGGGCGAGTTCGTCTGGTTCACCCTCTTCGACTCCCTCATCGTCACCTCCATCGACGCCGAAACCGCCGCGGAGCAGATAGTGGAAGCCTGCCGCCGGGGAGACCCCGAGCTAACCATCACCATCCAGGCCCGCATGGCCGTGCTAGCCAGCACCCTGGCACCTGGCCTGTTCGCCAGAAGCATGCAACTCTTCAACCGCCTCCTGCCCGACCCCGCCGGCCCCGAGGGAGACCAACTCAGGACCGGCTGGCAGAGCCAGGCCATCAAGGGCGACCCCCCGCTCACAGACAACACCTACGCCGCAGCCGAAGACAACAACGAAATGACCGCCCGAGACACTTCTATCCCCACAACCCTACCACAGGACCAGGACCGCACGTACTCGTAGATCCCCTTCCAGAAACCACAAAAGCAGGCACATAGCGACCGGAGGCTGCTATGTGCCTGCTCTTGTAACAAGGGAAAACCTAACCCTGCGAGCCCCACCTCTCGAAATGGGCCACTTCCTCTATAGGCCGCCGGCCCCCCGGCCGCGAGATCGGCTCCAGGTCGCCAGGATCAGCGGGGTAGCCGAAGGCCAGCAGCACGTGCAATTGCAGGTCCTCCGGGAAGCCCAGCAGGTCTCTCGCCGGCTCAGGGTGGTGGAGAGTAATAGGGCACGAGCCGACCCCCATATCCACCCCGGCCAACTGCATGTAAGCAGCCGCCTGGCCCGCGTCAAACATCACCGACCACCGGGTGGCCGGATCCGGGGTGAGAATAGCCACCGCCAGCGCAGCCCCGGTAAGGGGCCCTGTGAAGTCGCCCATTTTCGCCAGCTCCATCAGCGTGTCGTGCTCCTGGATGGCGATGAACGTCCATGGCTGCGAGTTCTTCGACGACTGCGCCCGCCTCCCGGCCCACAGTATCTTCTCGACTACCTCCCTGGGCAGTGGCTCCGGCTTGTAGTTCCTCACAGCCCGCTTCCTGCGGATGACTTCGGTCAATTCCATAATATTGCTCCTGCCTCGCCACGATAGACGGAGGACGATAAGGATAAGGCTATCACCTGATTCACCCTATTCTATACCGTCCATCGTCCATCGTCCATCACGCGAATCACCCTGAGACAGGCAATAGAGGCACAAAGAGACATTTCTGTAGGGGCAGGCCCCCGTTGCCTGCCCTGGTCGTTTACCACCAATGCCGGGGTTAGCCAATCGGGCAGGCCCCCGTCGCCTGCACCCTTAATCCTACACAATCACGCTGACCGAGCGGCTGGCGGCGTGGGCGAAGGGGGCGTAGGCTTCCCAGGCTCGTGCCAGGCGGGCGGCGCCTTCCTGGAGGGTTTCGGGGTGGAGGAAGAATGGGATGCGCAGGTAGGCCGTGTGCGATTCGTCCACCGACATGCTGGTGCCGGCGGTGACTATCACCCCATAGCGAAGGGCAAGCTGGGCGAACTCGCCCGCGTGGCCGTGTGGGAGGCGCACCCATAGGTAGGGGCCACCGGCGGGGCGGTTCCAGCTCCAGGTCGGGAGCATCTCAGCCAGCAGGCCGCTCAGCAACTCGAGCCTGGGGAGCAGTTCCCGGCGGCGCATCTCCCTTACCTGCTCTATCTGTGGCACCAGGCGGGCCGCGATCGCCTGGGGGAGGAGGGAGGAGCCGAGGTCGGCCACCACCTTGAGGCGCGCAAGGCGGGCGATTATCGACTCGGGGGCCCGCACCCAGCCCACCCGCAGGCCCGCCCAGAAGAGCTTGCTCAGCGAGCCAATCGTAATTACGGCTGCATCACCGTGTGTATAGGTGGCTAATAGCGGAGGCGGAGCCGTGCCATCGAGCGCCAGGTCCGACAGCGTATCGTCCTCCACCAGCGCCGTGCCCGACTCGGTGGTCAGCCGCACCACCTCGCGGCGCTGGTTGTCGCTGAGCACGGTGCCCGTGGGGTTATGGAAGGTGGGCATCAGATAGAAAAGTTGGGGCCTCGCGGTGGACAGGAGGCCCCGGAGCAGGTCCACCCGCAAGCCGTCCTGCTCGACGGGCACCGGCAGCAGCCTGGCTCCGGCAGTCCGGAACGCATCGATGGCCCCCACGTAGGTTGGGTTATCGATGAGCACGTTGTCGCCACGCTGGACGTATAGTGCGGCTAGCAGGGAGATGCCTTGCTGCGCTCCCGTCGTCACCAGCACCTGGTCGGGCGTGGTTGGCAGGCCCATGCGGGTGTAGTCGTCCGCGATGACCCGGCGCAGCGCCGGCAGGCCCAGCGGGGAATAGCCGTGCTCGGTGAGCAGCCGGGATAGCTCGTCGGGAGGGAGCGCGAAGACGCCTGGGTCAAGGCCCTCCGGGTTGCCGGAGCTTGCCTTGGAGAAATCTATCATCGCCTCCGGCCCCCCTAAGAGGGTATCGAACAGGGGATTTCGGGTGAGCGAGCGCGCCTGGGCGTCCTGCCGCCGCCACGACCGGGCCCCCGAGACCGTTTTCACCCAGGTGCCGCTGCCTGGCCGGCTCTCGGCCAGGTCATCCTCCCTGAGCAGATCGTACGCCGCGACCACCGTCGTGCGGCTGACCGCCAGGGCCTGGGCCAGAGGGCGCTCCGCGGGCAGCCTGGTCCCCGCCGGGACGTCACCCTGCAAGATGGCCTTCTGCAAACCCACCGCCAGCTGCGTATACAACGGCCCCTTGCCCACGGACCACGGCCCCAGCAACTTTACCAGTTTGTTGGTGTCCATTTGATGCCAATCCCCCTACAATTGGATATTTACCCGCGGGCCAAACTAGCAATACTATATGTTCATATTCACATGTGGACTGATTATAGCAGGTCCACCAGGCGGGCGCAAGGGGTCGTATCAAGATCGGCAGATTTCCCAAAATGCCCAGGCCAGGCGTCAAAAAATGGGAAAATGGGGAAAATGGGGAAAATGGGAAACGGTCACCAATTCCCAGGCCACCTTATGGCAGCGCCCGTGATAACTCCCGTTTCCGGCGCAAGGAACGAGATAACACACAGTAGTCAAGAGGAGACCGTAATGGCGAACGAGTGGCGGTGCGGAGAATACTTCATCAGCACGGATAGGGAGCGCCTGGACCTTGCGCTGGTCCACGGCTTCCTTTCGACAACCTCCTACTGGGCCCAGGGCATACCCGCCGAAACGGTGGCCCGCTCCATCGAGCATTCCCTGCCCTTCGGGGTGTACAATGCGCACCAGCAGGTGGGCTTCGCCAGGGTGATAACCGATTACGCCACGTTCGCCTACATAGCCGACGTGTTCATACTCAAACCTTTCCGCGGCCAGGGCCTCGGCAAGTGGCTCATGCGGGTGATCGTCTCGCACCCCGACCTGCAAAGTCTGCGCAG
>JBJMMB010000397.1:0-18815 GCA_045805005.1 Chloroflexia bacterium | reverse complement strand
TTTCTTTACTCTCTTGTGGTTATTTACCCTTCCATCATAGTATCGCATACAATTCAAAACCGGCCATGAACGCGCGCGTTCATGGCCGGTTTTGAATTGTATGCGATACTATGATGGAAGGGTAAATAACCACAAGAGAGTAAAGAAAAGCAACATGATACGTATAATGTGCAAATCAAAAATCCACGGGGCCTATGTTACCGAGGCCAACCTGCATTACGTCGGCAGCCTTACTATAGACCGCACGCTGATGGAAGCAGCCAATATCATGCCGTATGAGTGGGTCCTGGTGGTAAACGTGAACACGGGTGATCGCTTTGAGACCTACGCCATCGAGGGCGAGGCAGGATCGGGCGCGATCGGGCTGAACGGGGCCGCGGCCCGCCTTGGGCAGCCCGGCGACAAGGTGATTATCATGTGCTCGGGAATGGTGCCGGAGGAAGAGTTGGCCGATTTCTCCCCGCGTTTCGTCTTCGTAGACGAAAAGAACCGTATAGTCCACCCCAGCCACGAAACGGAAGCCGAAATGAACGCCGCGATGAAAGGTTGATATTTGCAGACCATTGCCGGAAAAAATGCGTAACGCCTCCGCTGGTAAGTGCAATTAGTAAGTAGAGATTAACTTACTGCACCTTACCGTTGTCGCACCGCGACAACCTGGAAACGTCAAGGTATAACATCATGACCCAACCAGATGAAGAGTGGCTCTTCACGCAATTATCGGAGAGGGAGCGCCCGCGCCTCGTGCGATTGTGCACGAAATTGTCGGGCAGCATCGATGCGGCGGAGGAGCTGGCGCAGGAAACCCTACTGGCAGCCTGGCTCAACATACACAAGCTGAACAACTGGGATGAAATCGCGCCCTGGCTCTCCTCCATAGCCCGCAACGTCTGCCTCAACTGGTCGCGCAAGCACTACCGGGAGAGGGCCAGGCTGGCCGCCCCTCACAGCGACACACGCGACGGTCCCGGTATCTCCGGCTTCGAGCACGACCTGAGCGACGATTTCGACCTGGAGGTCGAGTTCGAGCGCCACGAGCTTGCGGAATTGCTCCAACGCGCCCTGGCGCTCCTACCCGAAGAGACAGGCAGGTTGCTCATCCTGCATTACATCGAGGAGTCTCCGCACGCCGAAATTGCTGAGGCGTTGAACACAAGCAGGGAGGCTGTGTCGGCCCGGCTGCACCGGAGCAGGCACGCGCTATGCCACGTGCTCACTTCCAATCTGCGGGAAGAAGCAGAAGCATTCGGGCTGGTAGACCGTGCCGGCCCCGCCTCCGATGGCTGGGAGGAGACCCGAGTCTGGTGCCTGGAGTGCGGGCAGCGGCGCATGGTGGGGAAGTTCAGGAGAGAGGACCAGGCGGGCGAGCAGGCGGGTATCTTTGCCTTGAGGTGTCCCGCATGCGACGCTGAGCCGGGTCTCCTCTCGACCGCCGTGGACTTGTCCATACCACTGTATGCCGAGATGGTGGGTCAAGTGAAGACCTTTAAACCTGCCGCGGCGAGGATTACCCTGGCCCTATGCGACTACTACAGGGCGGCGCTGCCCGGGCGCGTTGCTCCCTGTCCGGCTTGCGGCAAAGAGGCCCGCCTGGTCGACTACGAGCCGTGCGATTCGTCGCCTCACCCGGTGAGATACCCTGGGTTGAGCCTGCAATGCACCGCATGCGGCTGGGGGTCCAACTGCTCGCTAAATAATTTCGCCATCTCCCTGCCGGAAGCCCGGCGCTTCTGGCGCGACCACCCCAGGATGCAGATGCTACCGGTGCAAACGGTCGACGCGCCCGGACAGAGGACCTTCCTGACGCGCTTACGCAGCCCTGCCGCCGACGCGGGGCTTGACATTCTCATCTCTCGGGACACCCTTCAACCCACCGGGATCTACCCGGCCTGACATCCAAGCGAGGTAGCAGCCCAAGAGCCTCCCTGCCTGGGGCCTGGCTGTCTTTCAACTTACCCTGGTGGGGTAACGATTCGCGGGCACACCACCCGTCGATGTAAATAGTTGGGGGTGTCCCCAACCCGCTTCTACGTCTACCAGCGCACCGGCTCAACGCTGGCTACGGCGGCCATGGTCGCTACCGAACTGCTGCCCCACCTACTGTTCGGGTCCATCGCGGGCGTTTTCGTGGACAGGTGGGACCGCCGCAGAATAATGATAGTCACCAACTTTCTGCAGATGGTTGTGGTCCTGCTCCTCCTGCTGGTCCAATCCGACCGATGGTTCTGGTTGGTGTACGTGGTCAGCTTCCTCCAGACCACCATCGCCGCGTTCTTCGGACCGGCAGAGGACGCTCTGCTGCCCAACCTGGTGAGCGAGGAATACCTCTTGCCGGCCAATTCGTTGAACGCCTTCAACAACAACCTGGCCCGGCTCGCGGGGCCGCCTATCGGCGGGGCTTTGCTGGCCGCCTCGGGCCTCGCAGGCATTATCATCCTCGATAGCGTCTCTTTTTTGATAGCGGGCGTGCTGATAACACTCATCGTCATGCCCCCTAAACACGTAACCGGCGGCGTGGACCCGGTGGACGCGGCCAGGGGAGCCTGGGAGCGACTGTGGCGCGAATGGCTCGAGGGCTTGCAATTGATACGGGGAGAGCGGTTCGTGGCGACCGTGATAGGCGTGCTGGTGCTGACGAGCTTTGCGGGCATCATGTTCGACCCGCTCGCGGCGCCTTTCGCAGACACGATACTGCACGCCGGCCCGCAGGGCTATGCCTGGTTGATGACGATGCAGGCGGTCGGAGGGATGCTGGGGGCGGTCGCGATTGCGCGGTTCGCAGGACGCCTGCCCGAAATCGGTCTGTTTGGGTGGGGTTCGGTGGTGGCGGGCCTGCTGCTCCTGGTGCAGTTCAATGTCCCGTCGCTAGCTGTGGCCCTTACCATCGCGTTTCTGGTCGGATTCCCGTCGGTAGGCACGAGGGTAGCCGCCAATACGCTCCTACAGCAGAATGTGCCGGATAAGTTCAGGGGGCGGGTCTACGGCGCGCTGGGCACGAGCACCGCCCTGCTCAGCCTGGTCAGCACGCTCGGCCTGGCGGGAGCGCTGGGTGAGGTCGTGGGCATCGTGCCCATGCTGAACACCGCCGCACTCCTTACAATCGGAGCCGGCGTGCTCGGTCTGGTCCTCCTACCCGCGGCCCGCAAGCGCCCTCACGCTCAGCCCGCAACCGACGCGGAGCCCACCGGGCGGCTCTCGGACCGGCAGGACGCAGGCCGGGGCGTTCAGCCGTCACTCACCGAATAGTACTGCTATCCTGCAAACCTCACGCTTCACGCGCCCGTGCCAGTCGCTCTTTCAACTCATCGACGAACATCTGCTGCCATTTGGCGTGGTTGTCGGCGCGGAACTGCTTCATGAAGGGGGCGTATAGCTCGCGGGTGGCGTCGGACATCTCGTCGTAAGGGAGGGCCGCATCGGGCCGGTCGCAGTATTCGGTCTCGAACCGGCGGCGGGCCTGGGCTTCGGCCTCGTATACCGCCGCGGGCCTTTCGATCCAGCAGGCTAGCTCACGCATATCCTCGTCGTGGAAGAGCATGGCCGGTATGGCTCTGTACTTTCCGTCCTTCAGGCAGCTGTCCGACAGGTCGAGGTTGCGATCGCGGTAGAAGAGCCGGACGTTCCAACGGGGCGCCGCCTCGGCCACCCGCGCCAGGGCGGGCACGTAGCGCAGCACGTCTCCGCACCACTCCTCGACCAGCACCACCACGTTGAGGTTGAGGCCCAGGCCGCTGAAGAAAGTTTTGTCCTCCGGGGTCAACTCAAAATTGCTGTAGTTCTCTGTAAATACATCCCTGTTCTTTTCCATGCCATCTATAAATTGCTGTATGGTCAGCCCTTCCGAAAACCGCTCCGGGCTGATGCTTACGGTAGCTTCCAATTGGTTCCCCTTTCCAAAAATCAGTAGATGTTATTCTTATCTTGCCATTATCGAGGGCGCAGCGCTCGATAATGGCAAGATATTAGATTACCCATATATCGCGTTGGGGCTTGCTGAGCCACTCGATGCCCGTGCCGGTTACGAGCACATCCTCCTCAAGGCCGACGTAGCCTCTGCCCGGCACCTCGGTTCCAAGCTCCAGGGTGAATACGTTGCCGACCTCCACCACTCCATAGGGCGTCTGGCCATAACGCTCCCACCTGGGGCCGAGAAGCGTCGAGCCGTCGTGGGCCACCCTGCCGAGGTGGTGTCCCAGCGCGTGCTGGTACTCGGGGTAGCCTGCCTGGATGAGGAAAGCCCTGGCCGCCGCGTCTACCTGCCAGCCCTGCGCGTCGGGCTTGAGCTTCTCCGCGCCCGCGTCGATGGCTCCCCAACAGGCGTCCCAGGCCCGCCGAATGTCGTCGGGCACGCCCGTCTCGCCATCGTCCAGGAAGTACCACATGCGCTGAAGGTCGGAGCAGAAGCCTTCTTGCTTCAGCCCGAAGTCCATGTGCAGCAACTGGCCCCTGGTCGTCTTGAAGTCGCCGGGCGCCGCATGGCCCACGGGCGAGTCGGGGCCGGCGTTGACGATGGGGCAGTAGGGCTCGCCCCAGGCCGTGCCCAGCCCAAGCTCCTCGCGCCAGGTATGCATTTTTGCGGCGATCTCGCGCTCGGTCTGCCCCAACTCCAACGTCCCTCCGATGCGGTTGTATAGCTCCTCGGTGGTCTCGATGGCGACCCTGATAAGCTCCACCTCCGAGGGGGATTTGCGCCCCCGCAGCGCCGCGATAAACTTCTCGGCCGACACCAGGCGCGCCCCATACGGCGAACTCCTGAGAGCATCTTGCAGGTACCTGAACATGCCGTAGGTCAACCCGTCGGCAGCCGGATCGCTCAGGGAGTAGTTGAGCGCGATGGTTTGGGGGTTGAGCTGGGTCAGGCTGTCGATCAGTTCCGGGATGATGCTCTGATCATAGGGTATAACTTGCGTGTAGCCCCCCAGGTTACGCACGTTCTCCGCATCGAAGCGGCCCACTACCGCTATGCGCTTCCCGGACCTGTTGACGATGAAGGCCGAGTGCCAGGTCAGGTCCAGGCCGACGACCATATCGAGGCATGGATCGTTGGTGAGGGTGGTCTCTCGCGCAAAAGTCATCCAGGTGTCCAGCCCCAATTCCCCCAGCAGCGCCACGGCCTGATCGAGCTTCTCGTTGATTATTTTGCTGTTCATGTGCGTCACTCCTTCGAGCACCGGTTGACATATTATACCGCACAGGCATGATGGCCGGCGGCACGCTGCCAGAGATGCAAATAAGGAGAGTATTGATTGTGGGGTACACCCCCACACCCCCGGCAGGGAGACCCTGCACCCCTTGGGAACATAAGGAGTAGGGGAAGAGTTGGGGGACACCCCCAAGCCCCCGGGCAGGGGGAACCCTGCACCCCTTTGGGGCGGTGGGGATAGTATTGGGGTACACCCCCACACCCCCGGGCAGGGGGAACCCTGCACCCTTTGTTATGGGGGAGTAGGGATAATTGGGGGACACCCCCACACCCCCGGCAGGGAGACCCTGCACCCCTTGACCCGCAAGCCCCCGGCAGGGGGACCCCTGCACCCCTGGGAAGGCGTTAGGGTGGCCCTACGATGTATGTGTAGAACAGCACCTCCCCGTCGTGGTTGCGAATCTCCGAGGCTAGCCCACCGGGGTACAGTGTCCGGAGTTGGTCCCGGTAGCGCTGGCTGGGAGGGAGGAGGATGAAAGCCAGAGGTTTGCCGGCGGCCTGCCGGCGGCGCAGCTCTTTGTCGGGGTCGGCTACGAGACCCACGTCCTGGCCGGAGACGAGGTAGCGCGTGTCGGGGTTCTGGGGGTCGTTGGCCTGGCCGACTATGCGCACGGTGTAGCCGGGACCGAGGGCGGCCTGGTAGCGGCTCTCAGCGGTGCGGAGCTCCAGCCGTCTTTGCGCCGCCCGGTTGTCGTCGCTCCTGAGCATAGCGGGGGCGGCGTAGTAATCATGGAAGTAGAAGCTTATGTTCATCCAGCCCAGGGCCGCGAGGCAGGCGACAAGCGCGGCGGGCGCGAGCCACCCCAGACGGCCTGGCAAAGCGGGCCGTGTCTGGCCCAGCCATATCCCGACCGGCAGCGCCAGGGTTGCGTATATGGCCGGGAAAGCAGGGGTCCAGTGGGCCAGGTAGGGGGCGAAGCTGCCCGGGTAGAGCGCGAGTACGCCTCCCACCAGCAGAACGGCACAGCCGCTCAACAGGATGAGGAAAGCCGCCGGGTGCCGCCAGTGCCAGACCAGGAGGGCCGCGCCCAGCACGAGCAGCGCAGCCTCGGCGGGCAGCAGCAAAGGCGCGAAGTAGACCAGGTCTTGGGAGCCGTGCGTGCTGAACCCCAGCAAATCGTCGGCAAGCAGCGGCCTCAGTCGTGACCACATCTGCCCCAGTTCTTCCCAACTCGCCGGGATGTGGTTCCAGGTGAGCATGTCGAACCCACGGCCCAGGTACTCGGCGGGGTGCTGTGCGTAGTAGGCCAGCAGCGGCCCGAACGCAACCAGGTAGCCCAGCGCCAGCAGGCCGAAGCCGCCCAGGTACCTCCTTGCCTCCTTCCGGTGCACGACCAGAAGGTAGCCCAGGAAGGCCGCCAGGATGAAGGGCAGGAGCCGGGTGCCGTAATAGCCATACTCGCTCAAGCCGCCCACCAGGCCCGCGCAGACCCAGTACGCCGGTCGCCCCGAGCGCAACGCCCGCAGGAGGAAGAAGAAGCAGGCGGCCCAGAAGAAGGGGGTCAGGATGTTGTTCAGGGAGATACGGCTGTAATGCACATCGACCGCGCTGAAGGCCAACACTGCCGTGCCGAAGATGGCGGCGGTCCGCCCCCAGGCATTGCGCACCAGTGCGTAGAAAGGCACAGCCATAGCCGCGCCGAAGAGGACCGCGGGGAGCTTGAGCGCCCAGAGGGTCACGCCGCCCGCCTTCAGCGAACCCGCGACGACCAGGAACCAGAGCGCGGGGAGGTTTACCCCCGGCCATAGCGTGCTGAATACCGAAGGTCCGGGCCTGCCCAGGTAGGCGCCGGCGGCCAGGTTGCCCATGACGATCTCGTCGCCGAAGATGTTGTCGGGAAAGCGCTGAAGGTCCCACAGCCGCAGCAGCGCGGCCACCAGCACGAGCCCGAGGAACACCGCTATTTCCCACGCGGGCC
The DNA here is from genome assembly GCA_045805005.1 of Chloroflexia bacterium. Classification (GTDB taxonomy): domain Bacteria; phylum Chloroflexota; class Chloroflexia; order QHBQ01; family JADMIH01; genus JADMIH01. The sequence continues at coordinate 11,693 of JBJMMB010000397.1, read as the reverse complement.
AGGCGGATGCCGGGCGGCCCTCTGTACTTTTGCGTCGCGGCCAGGCAATCGCTGAAGCGAGGAGCAAGGCCATACTCAGCAGCCACAGCCAACCCGCTAATCCGAACGTTTCCTCGGGCCTATCCAGGTACCGAAGCCCCGCCAGGCCCGAAAGCGCTACCGCGCCAGCGATCCCTACGGGGGCGAGCCACCTGCGGGTTGCGAGCAGTCGCCTGGTGACACCTGGGGCGGCGGGTGCTGCCCCCGCTGCTTCACCATAGGGGCTCTTTCTTCGCAGGCCGAAACCGCCAACCACGCCATCGCGGGCGGCCGGGGAAAAGAGAGGGGGCAGGTCTACGCGACCCCAGGCAGCGAGGGCCAGCAGCGCCGCTCCCGCCAGCATGAGGCACCCCCAGCCCCGCGCCGCCTCGTCCCGTAATAGGAGGGTGCCCGCCAGCGCGGGGGCGTAGGCACAGGTGCCCACCAGCCACAAACCCAGCGCCCCAGGGCGCGCAGGCATTCTGCGGGATCCTTTCGGCGCGAACAGGGCCTGGACGGGCCGTTTTGCGCTGTGCTCGTCCGCGGGATCCCCGATATTGCCGGTTGTTTGAGTAGCCATGGGCGATTAAATACAAACAGGGACCACCCCGCACCCGGAGCGGCCCCTCTTTGCTATTCCAGGTTGGGGTGAGAAGCTAGCGCTTACCCCAGGGAGGGTTATCCGCGCCCAGGTAGGGCCCCCCTGAGCTGGGAAGTGAGCGGCCCAGCTTTTTGACGATGCTTTCTAATGCGGCCAACTGAGCTTTGAGGCCCTCCCGCATGTCGTAATCCTCTGTCTTCCCTATCTCTTCGCGCTGCGTAGGGATGTACTGTGCCAACGCATCCAACAACGCGGTGATTTCGACTTCGTCCAGGTTTATCTGCATACTCTGTTCCTCCCGGTTATTTATAGTAGTAGCAATCAAATCGCGGGGGCCAGGCATGCCTCGCAGCCGCAAGTTGATTACTTATATTATTCCGAGGTCGCGCCCGACTTTCTCGAAGACTCCAATGGCGGTGTCCAGGTCCTGTTGGCTGTGGGCCGCCGTTACGATGGTGCGGACCCGGCTGCGGGCCTCGGGGACCGTGGGGTAGCCTATACCCTGCGCGAATACGCCTTCCGCGAACAGCCGGTCGCTGAGGGTCATGGCCCGCTCGCCGCTGCCGACGATTACGGGTGTGATGGGGGTCTCGCTCTTGCCGATATCGAAGCCGAGCTTCTGCAGGGCTCCCTTGAAGTAGCGCGTGTTCTCCCAGAGCTTGTCGAGCAGCTCGGGTTGCTGCTCCAGCACGTCGATAGCGGCGATGCAGGTGGCTATCACGCTGGGCGGGAGGGCGTTCGAGAAGAGGAACGGGCGGGCCTTGTGTGTCAGGAAGTCACGCAGGGGCTGGATGCCGGCGATGTAACCGCCCTGCGCTCCCATCGCCTTCGACATGGTGCCTATCTGGATGTCTACCCGGCCATTGAGGCCCCAGTGGTCCACGCTGCCGCGCCCATTGCGCCCGAGCACCCCCGAGGCGTGGGCGTCATCGACGTAGGTGGCTGCCCCGTACCGCTCGGCAAGCTCTACGATGTCCTTCATGGGGGCGATGTCTCCGTCCATGCTGAAGACGCCGTCCGTGATGATTATCTTGGTGCGGGCGTTCTGCGCCTCCTTCAGCTTGGCTTCGAGGTCGTTCATATCGGTGTGCTTGTAAATGTACCTGCCGGCTTTGGAGAGCCTGATGCCGTCGATGATCGAGGCGTGGTTGAGTTCGTCGGAGATGATGGCGTCGCCTTCCTCCATCAGCGCCTGGATGATGCCCTGGTTCGACATGAACCCCGACTGGAAAGTGAGCGAGGCTTCGGTGTGCTTGAACGTGGCCAGGCGCTCCTCCAACTCCTGGTGCAGGTCCATCGTGCCGATGATGGAGCGCACGGCCGCTGTGCCCACGCCGTGTGTCTCTATGGCCTTGAGCGCCGCTTCGCGCAGGTGCGGGTGAGTAGTCAGCCCCAGGTAGTTGTTGGACGACAGGTTGATCACGGTCTTCCCGTCGATGTTGCTCACCGGCTTCTCTTCGCCATACACGACCCGCAGCTTGCGGAGCATGTGCTTTTCTTTGAGGGCGTTTAGCTCGCCGTCAAGGCGAGACCTTAATGCTTCTTGCATTGCGTTGTTCTCCTTATGTCTTCCAGACTACTCCTTACGCACTTATAAGGCCTCAAATTCATCATAACTGACCCCTGCCTGACGTAAAATGCTTCGGATCGTGCCAACTGCTACCTCACGGTGCTTCGGCGCGGTTGCGGTGCGCAGACCTTCACCGGTGTCCTTTGCAAACTTCACGTGGCTCCCCTTCTGGCTTACCTCCACAAACCCTGCCGCCTCCAACTTGCGCTTGACCTCGCGATAAGGCAAGGGCTTAGGCGGCATGTATCTCCACCACTACCGTCTCAATCTTTGGTGTAACGGTAGCTACGGGCGGCTCGAAGTGCAATTCCAGAGCTTCGCGGAGATTATCGAGGGCTTTCCGGGCAGTTTCGCCCTGGCTCGCAACGTCAACTTCCAAACACTGAGCTATGAACCATTCGCCCTCTTGCCATATGCTTGCGCTGAATGTCTGTTTCACTGCCGTCACCCTTTCGTTGGTTACTGCAGGGCGTCAAGCCTTCCTGCCGTTCTTCCACGCCTCGTAGTTGTGGCGCATCTGCTCTACGTGGCCTGGGATGTGGCTCTCGTAGACGTCCAGCCAGTCGTCGAGGGTCATGGTGCCGTTCTCGGGGTGGGAGATGGTGTTCGACCAGGTGGACTCGGGTAGGGTCTGTATGAGCTTGTAGGTGGTGAGGCGCAGCCACTTAAAGAGTTCGAGCGCGTCCTCGGTGCTCTGCTCGGAGTAATGGAGCGCCCGGGCCCACTGGTTCTCGTCGTAGCCCATGACCGACTCGCCAGGCTGGGCGATGCACCGCCTGCACCTTGAGAAGCTGTTGGCCTCGCTGTCGGTTATGTGCACTACGTGTTCGTGGATGCTCCAATCGCCGGGCCCCGGCTTGAAGTGCCACATCTCGCGAGGGAACGCCTCCAGAGCCTGAGTGAGCGTTTCGTAAGCCCTGCCATAAGACTCTATTTTCCGTGCCCGTTCGCTGGTAGACATGCGAACCCCCTATTGGGAAATTTTGAATTTTTGATTTTGAATTATGAATTTGGGCCTTCGTGAATTCAAAACTCAAAATTCATAATTCAAAATTATGGAAAGAGTGCCACTTTTGCTGCTTCGCCGGTGTTCATCAGGGAGAAGGCTTGCTCGAACTCGGAGAGTTTGAAACGGTGGGTTATCACAGGCGTGGGGTCTACCATGCCGGTCGTGATCAGGGCCTGGGTCTGGTACCAGGTCTCCCAGATGAGGCGGCCCGAAATGCCGTAGATGGTGGCACCTTTGAAGACGAAGTCGTTGGCCCAATCGATCTCGATGGGGCGGGAGGGGATGCCCAGCAGGGATGCCCGACCCCCGTTGCGCAACGCCTCGAAGCCCTGCTTGATGGCGCGCCAGTTGCCTGACATCTCGCAGAGCACGTCCACCCCGACGCCCCCGGTCGCGCGCTTCAAAACGTCCACCACCTCCACCGGGTCGGTGTCGGAGCTGTTGATGGCGATGGTCGCGCCCATCTTCTGGGCCAGCTCCAGGCGGGCCGGGTTGATATCGGTGGCATAGACAGCTTTGGCCCCGACCGCCTTCGCGATGCCGATAGCCCAGAGCCCTATCGGCCCGCAGCCGGTGACCAGCACCGTCCGCGCTGCCACCGGGCCGCTGAGCACCGTGTAGACGGCGTTGCCGAAGGGCTCCTGGATAGATGCCACTTCCGGAGCCATATCGGGGGGGTTCACCCAGGCCACCTTCGCGGGCACCGATAGGTACTCGGCGTAGCAGCCAGGCCGGTCGATGCCCAATATCTTGATGTGGGGGTCTACGTTCGCCTGGCAGATGCGGGTCTGGTACGAGGCCTCGCTGGTGATGTGGGTCTCAAGCGACACGTAATCACCCGGCTTGATCTCGCGCACGTTCTTGCCCGCCTCCACCACCTCGCCCGAGCACTCGTGCCCGAATACGAGCGGGGTCTTGATACGGGACTGCGCCCAGGGGTCCCAGTTATATATGTGCAGGTCGGTGCCGCATATTGTGGTGGCTCGCACCTTGACCAGCACGTCGTCGGGGCCAACAGCGGGTATAGGGGTCTCGATCAACTCTGCGCCCTTCTCGGGACGGCTTTTACAGAGGGCGCGCATGGTATCGGGCATCAGCAGATCTCCTCGTCATTGAGTGCTGAACGTTGGGTTAGCAAACAGCGTAGCAAGCAAAAAAACAACCGATTTTGCGCTCGACTTCCCGGTTGCTTCCCGCGCTGCCAGTATATCACCGCGCACCGCGCTTCGCAAAGGGAGGGCTTTTTGCTTCGCAGGGGTAAGGATGATCCTCTGGGAGGAAATAGGGAGAATGAGGTAGTTGGGGGGCACCCCCAAACCCCCGGCAGGGAGGCCCCTGCACCCCTTACAAATAGGGGAGTAGAGATAATTGGGGGACACCCCCAAACCCCCGGCAGGGAGGCCCCTGCACCCCTTTGGCGTGGGATGGGAGAGTTGGGGGGCACCCCCAAACCCTCGGCAGGGAGGCCCCTGCACCCCTTTGATAAGTTAGGGGGCACCCCCAAACCCCGGCAGGGTGGGCCCTGCACCCCTTGTCGGTTGTAAGGAAATTTACTTTGAGGGTGTAAACCGGTTGGCTGTCTGCTGGGGGTTTGGCGGCTAGAATTGGGTCATCGGGCGACACGTTAGAGAGGCAGCCCGAATAGAGATCGAAGCACAGTAAACCAAGCTAAATGCAAAAGGAGATAAGAAAATGGCTACCTATATCAGCAAGAATAGCAAGATTACAAACACACTCAGGACTTTGGCGGTTACAGGTATTATGGCATCGTTGGCGGCATTCGCGGTAGGCGGCGCGGGAAGGGCCAGCGCGGGCGAGTTGGAGGCGGTGTATGCACACGTGGGCTTCCCAGGTGCAAACTCCATATCGAGCATGACCCCCGGCGCGGGGCTGATCACCAGACCGGTGGAGATCATCCTCTCCCAGGACGGCACGGTGCTGAAGGACTATAAGGATAACGTGGAACTGGACGGGGCGTTCACGATAGACATGAGCGGGATGAAGGAAGGCTCCTACCAGGTGTGGGTGAAGAACCCCCGGTACCTGGCGGCGGAGACGGACGTGATTTACAACGGCGGTACGGGGAAAGCCGAGCTGGGCACCCTGCTCGCGGGGGACGCGGATGATAACAACGTGGTCACGGTGGGCGACTTCATGATCGTTCGCGGCTCGTTCGGCAAGACCGTAGGCGACCTCGGTTATGACGACCGCGCCGACATGACGTATGACAACCACGTAGACATCAGAGACATCAACCTGATGCGCAACAACCAGGGCCTGGCCGGTGCTCCCCGCCCTGGAAAGTAATAACAAATAAGGCACAGAAAAGGCCTCCCGCGGGAGGCCTTTTCTGTGCCTTGTTTCTTATGTTATTTGTCATCCGGTGGTTGGTAGCTCGCGACGAGCATGCCGAAATAGCCGTTGACCTCATAGGAGAGAAGCTCGCCGCGCATGGGTGTGTGGCGGAGGGCCCCGGCGAGCGTGACCGCCTGCCACAGGCCGTCGACTTTGGCGCGGTCGGCGAAGGCAAGGTCTACTTCGAGGAGGGTATCGAGGTGGTCAGCGCGTATGACCTGCTGGATCATGGCGTCGAACTCGGCGGAGGCGGGGTCGAAGCCGTAGGGGCCTTCGGGGTCGTGAGCGTGGCCCCAGTCGGCGCTGGCGACGAGGGCCACCCGGCGGCCTGCCTCCTGGGACGCCTCGGCGAGGGCGGCGCCGAAATCGTAGTGTTGGCGGAGGGTGAGAGCGCGAGAGGGGGTCATGCTGAGGATGGCCGGGGGGTCGGGCCAGCGGGCGCCGAGGAACCAGAGGGGGACCACCGCTCCCCAGTCGAGCGGAGTGAAGCAGCCGTCGCCGCCGCTTGCCCCGTAGATAGCGGTGGCGACGGGCACCCTGTAGGTCCTGGCGGCCCGCTCAGCGATTTGCAGGCCGAGGTCGCTGTCGACTTCCATGTCTACTTCAACCCGTGCCGGGGGCTCCTGCCCATCGTCGGGGGAGGCTTCGAGCATGCCAGCGGCTCGCTCGGTGGTCATGATGCACATCACTCCGGCAACCCTGATTCCGTGGGGGGTAATCACGATGACGGTCTCGGGCCGGGCACTCGCCATGCGGCGTCCGAGTTCCTCCATAGCCTCGCGGGTCGTAGCGGTGAGCGGGGCATCCTCGCCCGAAAGCTCGGCGATTACGTCGCTGCCATGAGGGGCGATGCAAGCAAATACAAGTCCGGGCATGTGGAGTACTCCTGTGTGATGGACGATGAGGGTTATGGATCGGGTTGCTCTACCTCAAGTCTGAAGTTTACGCATCGTCTGTGGCCTGTCGTCCGTTGTCTGGCGCATGACCGTGGCGAGGAGGCGAAGCTCCTTTCTGTAGATGCCTCGCATGGCGGATGGGCAAAGGGCGCGTTGGGCGAGGCCGAGGAGGCCGGGGTAGGCGTCTATTTCGGTGGAGATTTGCACGCGGGAGCGCTTGCCGCCATCCACCGGGCTGACGGTGAAAGTTGTGACGAGCGAGGAGGTGGTGCTGCTCTCCCGGAGCACGCGTCCCGGCTCGGGCTCGCTGACGAGCATGCGGTAGCGGCGCTCACCTCTGCCCGCGACGGAGCGGTAGCGCAGGATGGTGCCGGCTCCGCTGCCCCCCGCTTCCAGCGCCACGTCGCGGAAGTTCGCCCCTGGCAATATGCGCAGGTGCCCGTCCCGGTAGTCGGACAGCAGAGCGTAGACCTTCTCAGGCGTCGCATCAACGACCCTCTGCACATCCACCCGCATCCGCCGCATGGTTCCTCCCTTTGACAGCCGCATACACGCCCGGCCTATTATATCACGGTCTGCAATCGGGCTTGCGCTGCTTTCCGGAAAACGCCAAGACGCCAAGACGCCAAGATTCTATTGAATGGGCAGGCCGGGCCGCGCTCCCTGGCTGGGGACGAACCGCAAAGACGCTAAGAGCGCAAAGTTCGCTAAGAGTTTATTGGATGGGCGGGCCGGGACGCACTTTCAGGGCTAGTGTTTGTCGGAAGGGGCACTCTCGGAGGGTTGGAGGGTGCACGAGCTGGGGCTGCGCACGGTGAGGCAGACTATCTTGGCTATTTGGCCGCGGGTGGCGTTGTTGGCGGGGCGGAAGTAGAGGCCGGGGCAGGGCTCGCCGAGCGCTCCGCAAGCGTAGCCCGATATGACCCGGTGGCAGTAGGCGGTCTCTATGTACCGGTAGAAGGGGGTGGTGGGCGCTACGTCGCGGAAGGTGGGAGCGGTGGGGTTGATGAGTGGCCATTCGGCGGCCAGCGCGACTATTTTGGAGACCTGGCTTCTGGTAACCAGGCCGGTGGGGCGGAAGTAGAGGCCGGGGCAGGGCTCGCCTGGCGCTCCGCATGTGTAACCCGATACGAGGCTGCTGTGGTAGGCGGTCTCGATGTGGTTGTAGAAGGGGTCGGTGGTGGTTACATCGCTGAAGGTAGGGGTGGGAGGGGTGTACTGGGTGATGTTGAAGCCGAGCACGACAATCTTGGTAAGCTGGCCCCTGGTGGTGTTCGCCCCTGGCCGGAAGGTGCCGTCGGCGTAGCCGGAGATCGCGCCGCGACAATAAAGGCAGCGCACGTAGTCGTAGAAGGGATGGTCGGGAGGCACGTCGGTGAAGTTGATGGGGCAGGCTGTGGGGGTGGGGGTAGCGGTGGGAGTGGCGGTGGGGGGCGGGCAGAGGTCGCCGCTGACGGTGAGGGTGTAAGATGAGCAGCCCGCGTTCTCCATGACCTCCTGGACGTTGACGAGGAAGTCGGCCCCTGGGGGCACCCAGAAGGAGTAGGCGCCGTTGGGGTTGGGGCTCCAGCCCATTTTGGCGAGGAAGTTCGTGCAGATATCGGTGGGGTCGAAGGCGCCGAGGTAGGCGCCGCTGTAGATATAGTTGGGACCCGCGCAGGCTGTGTTGATCCGTACGGTCACGCAGACCGGGATGTCGTTGCTGTTGGCGAACGAGTAGAGGTTGTAATGGAAGGTGCCGTTGAAGGTACCGCCGCAGGTCGGTTGGGTGGCGCAGGTGTCGGGGATGTTGTCGCGATACAGGCGGTTGGTCTGAGTGGGGTCGCTGCTCGTTATAGCGCCGGTGATAGTTGTGGTGCAAACTGTGGCCGGCGCTAGCTGTGAAAGCGCGGCTCGATGCGAGGAGGCGGGGCGAGTGGGCACGGCGCCCTGGGCGTGGGCTGGGCGTAGCGCCAACCAGGCGACTACGGCGAGGACCGGCAGCAGGAGCGCGAGCAATGTCGCGGCCCGCCACGAGTGGGAATGCATACAGACTCTCCCTTCCTTTGCGCGTCCAGTATACAATGCACTGTGCCTCCGGTGGGCGGCACTGCACAGTGCGGCGCTCTTCCGGAAAACGCCAAGACGCCAAGACGCCAAGACGCCAAGACGCCAAGATTTTTTTGTATTGGTTGGCCAGGACGCGCTTTCTGGCAAGGGACGAACCGCTAAGACGCTAAGAGCGCAAAGTTCGCAAGGTATTAAGGTTTTGGAACCGCAGAGGCGCCACTGCGCCTCTGCGGTTCCAAAACCTTAATCTTACTTTGTGTTTCCTTGGTGACGTTGGTGACCTTGGTGGTTTCTTATGGGCGGAGGCACGGAGTGTGCTTGGGATGTGAGGTAGGAATAGAGGTAAGGTTTTGTTGTGGAGGTAGAGGAACAGATGGGTTGGCTGGATTTGATGAAGAGCACGTTCAAGTCGTGGCAGGAGGATAAGGCTGCGCGGCTGGGGGCGGCGCTGGCTTATTACACGATATTTTCGATTGGGCCGCTGCTGCTTGTGACTATAGCTATTGTGGGCTTTGTGCTGGGGAAGCAGGCTGCAGAGGGGCAGTTGGTGGGGGCGATATCGAGCGTGGTGGGGGAGCAGGGGGCCTCGTTTATCCAGGAGGCGGTGAAGAACGCGAGCAAGCCGACCGCCGGGATCATAGCGGCGGTTATCGGCCTGGTGATGCTGCTGCTGGCGGCGTCGGGGATATTCGGGCAGTTGCAGGACGCACTGAACACGGTATGGAAGGTGGAGCCTCCGAAGGGCGGTGGGGTCGCTGGGATGGCCAAGCAGAAGGTGATCCCGTTCCTGGTGATGGTGGGGTGCGGGCTGCTGCTGCTGGCCTCGCTGATCGCCAACTCGGCGCTGGCCGTGCTGGGGAAATTCATCAGCGCAAACCTGCCTGGCGGGGCGATAGCGTGGCAGGGCGTGAACTACGTGGTGTCGTTGGCGATTATCACGCTGCTGTTCGCGGTGATCTACAGGTTCCTGCCCGACACGCATATTACCTGGAAGGACGTGTGGGTGGGGGCTGCTTTGACTTCGTTCCTCTTCGTGCTGGGGCAGATCGTGCTGGGCTTCTACCTGGGCTTTAGCAATCCGGGCTCGCCCTACGGAGCGGCGGGGTCGCTTGTGATAGTGCTGGTGTGGATATACTACTCAGCGCAGATCATGCTGTTCGGGGCCGAGTTCACGCGGGAGTACGCGCATAGCCGCGGCTCGAGGGCCCCGGAGAAGGCAGGCGAGAAAGCAGGCGAGAAGGCGAAAGATGGGCAGCAGAAGGCAGAGGGCGGCAGGTTGAAGGAGAGCCCCTGGTTTAGTTAGGGGTCGGGGCTCTCCTCCGCTTGGGGCTTACGCCTCTGTCTTCTTGCTGTTCTTGAATTCCTGGACGGCGCGGATGATTTCGTGGGCGGGATTGGAGCCGAGACCGATGGTTACGCCCGTGAGGACGACGCCCAGACTTGTGGGTGCGTCTCCGAGCACAGCCGCGAAGACGTCGAGGGAAGCCAACACCGCGATAATTATCCCAACGATAACGCCCGAGTAAATGCTGATCAGAATTCGCCCGGGGTTGCTCTTGAACCTATCAACCAGGGCAGATAGCGCCAGCACTGCGTGGTCGCCGGTGGTCGTGTACTTCTTTATTTCGCTGTACCTGCCCTGAAGATAAGTGATGGTTTTCAGTATGGAGTCGGCAAGGTTTCGCGCCTGCGGATTGTCTGCCTGAAGGCCTGCGAACCGGTCAATGTCCGCCTTGAGCCCGTCCAATTCCTTGTTCACTGTGGCAGCCTTCTCCTGGCTCCACTGGTTAGCATTCGCCAACTCGTCCACGGCGGCTCTCGCGGTAGTGTAGAATCTATTTAGCTCAGATTCCTGGCTCGCGGCCAGTTGCTTCAGGTTGATGCTGACCACGCTCAAAGGCCATGTGGAGCCCGCCAGGGTGTCGATCACTTGCCACACTACTTCGAATCCGCGCTCAATGCTCACAGCCGCGATGCTGACTATTGTGACCACGGCCCCCGCTTCCAGGGTGCCATGACTAATCGGCTTCCCGGTAATGAGGCCGAGTATGGCTGTCGCCAGCACGAGGGCCAAACCCCCAAAAGCGATATACAAGAACCCCTTGATTCCTATTGCGTGCTCCTCCTTCTTAACGGTAGCGTCGGCGATACTTATGGAACTCATTTTACCCTCCTGAATAGATGTGACTAGATGCAGGCGGCCAAAGGCGCAGGCTTATTGCGCGGCTGTAACGCCGTGTTTGGGGTGTGATGTGGAGCGCGAAGGAGTGTGAGGGTGCAAACCCCATGCGGCGCTGTATGGTGCCGGATTGTGGGGATTATAGCGGCGTTTTAGCCTGTGCGCATTGACAGAACTACTTAATATTGATACTTAATTTCGCTTTATACCATCAGCCGAGGGTGGTAAGTATTGCAAGTCTGCTACGCAGCAGCCTGGCCGTCGGATCGTTCAGCTTTGGCTTTTCAGTTGCACCGGCGGTTGCTTCTGTACCGAGGGCCAACACCCGCGGGGAAGCCCGCTTTCTTCAGACCGGCTTGCGGTCTCGAAGGTTTATCCACGGCGGAGCGAATATCCAGCCGATTGAGTTGAGCTCGCTAATCCGCCGGTTCGGCCAACTCTTCACCTGCTTCAGTTCCGTGAAAAACCGGCTGATGCTTCCCGCCTCGGGCTCGGGCCATGAGTCGGCCAGGCTCTGCCGTATGGGGGCAGTGGGATTGACCATGAACTCTTCACCGGCGGGCTTGATCATGGGGGTTGAGCCCTCGCCCCAGTCCCAGGCGGCCCAGTCCCAGTTGTATGCTCGGCAAACTTGCTCCGCCCAGAGATAGCCCAGGCTTTCATCCAACTTCCTCAGCGCTTTCTCAACATCTGGGTCGCCCGCTTTGCCCTTCGCTCGGGTGCGGTACTCGACGATATATTTCTCGATCAATTGAACGACTGACGCTGGGTCTGGGGCGTCGCCTGATGAAGCAGTATCGTCTCTAAGCCCGAGGAGTTTGGAACCCTGCGCTATTAATCTATCGAGCTTCTCTCGCTCCTTGTCAGTAATCGGGCGCACTCTGGTTTCGAACAGGTCGTCCCAGGCCGGTAGTTCAACGCCGGGTGAGGGCTCCCGCATCTTGTTCGGTATCGGCTGCTTGCACTCGGACCTAGAATTCTCTTTTATCCAATCTGCGCCTCTATCATTGCTGGGG
>JBJMMB010000396.1:0-2453 GCA_045805005.1 Chloroflexia bacterium | reverse complement strand
CCGCCTGGATGACCTGCACGGCATCGACCTCTCGTCGTTCCGCCTGGGTTTCGCGAGGCCCGACCAGCCGCTAGTGTATTACGTGGGCCGTATTGTGCCGGAGAAGGGGCTTCAGGTGCTGGTCGACGCCGTGTCCCTGGTGCTGAGCGAATGGCCCGACGTGAAGTTCGTTATCGCGGGGACCGGGGGGTATGCCAACGATCTTCGTGCAAAAGCCGCCGCTCTCGGGGTTGCCGATAGTATACTTTTCACCGGGCGCGTGCCGGACGAAGTGCGCGACAGCCTGTTCAAAGTGGCCGACTGCGCGGTCTTCCCCAGCCTGTACGAGCCGTTCGGGATCGTAGCCCTGGAGGCCATGGCGGCGGGCACACCGGTGGTCGTGAGCGATGTCGGCGGCTTATCGGAAGTGGTGGAAATGCACGAGACGGGGATAAAGGTCCGCCCGAACGACCCCTCGTCGCTCGCCTGGGGCATTTTGCACACCCTGAGGAACCCCGTGTGGTCGCGGCAGCGAGCGGAGAAGGCCAGCCGGGTGGCGCGCTCCGAATATAACTGGGGGCACATCGCGGACCTGACGCTTAAGACTTACGAGCGGGTAGTGCACGAGGCGAAGTCCGGAGACTGGGCCTACAAGACGTAAAGGAGCAAAGCATGCTGCTATCGGACAAGCGCATAACGGAAGAGATCGAGCACGGGAACATCATCATCGAGCCGTTCGATGCCCGGCAGTTGGGAACAAACTCGTATGATGTGCGGCTCGGACCCTACTACTTCATACCCAACCACAACATGGTGACCGTGAATTTCACCGACGAGGAAGACGCTGGCGCTTTCTGGCTCGGCCCTTACTACGCGGAAGACGGCTACATCCGCATCCGCCCCGGTGATACCATCCTGGCTCACACCGAAGAGGTGGTGGGCGGGCGCAACGGTTTCACGACCTCTATGCGGGCTCGCTCCAGCATCGGGCGCTCATGCCTGTCGGTGTGCAAGTGCGCGGGGGTGGGCGATGTCGGCTACATCTCCAAGTGGACTATGGAGATCAGCAACCACAGCCACGCCATGGCCACGCTACCTGTCGGGCTGCGAGTGGCGCAACTCCTCTTTTACGAAGTGGGCGAGACGCTGCGCAAATACGAGGGCAAATACGGCTCCTGGCACGACTGGTCCCCCAAGGACATGCTCCCCAAGCTTTATCGCGACTACGACCTGCAGAACGTGGGCAAAGAGCGCCTCGCACGGCGCAACGGGGCGGACACGTTGGCAAGATAACCGCTTCTATGATATATATAGGTCATGTGCAATGCGTAATGCGTGAGCTCGAAGGTAAGCGCATTACGCATTGTGCGTTGTATAAGGAATGGCCTACCCACCCGAGACTGGAATAACGGACTACCGATGCCCCTGCGTTGTGAAAGCGCGATAACAGTTTGTTTCCGAACCCCGGCGGCGCAATGTGTAATTTGCGGCCGTCACTTCTGTGCCAGGCATGGCAACGTCGAAGCCTCCGTGTGCCGGCTGTGCACCGGGACATATAGGGTAAAGCTTCGTGCCGAGGCGAGCCAGCAGGCCGAAATCGAGCGCCGAGAGGAGGCAGACCGGCGCAACACGGAGGAAAACCTGTGCGGTTGGTACGAGTGTCCCAACCCTCTGTACGCGCGCTGCGAGCGGTGCGGCCTCTCCTATTGCCCGAAGCACGTGAGCCGGTACAAGTACAGCTACAGGTATCGCACCCGGCGGGGAGTGTATAAGCGCCAGGCGGAAGTTACCCTCTGCGGAGCGTGCAAGGGATATTTGCACGAATACCGCGCTGAGAAGACCTGGCGGGATTAGAGGCTGCATGGACCAGGCAGACAGCAAGCAACAGCCGCGCTCGCGGCCCGTCGTATTGGTAATACTGGACGGGTGGGGTATCAATCCCGAGAGGGAAGACAACGCCATCGCCCTGGCTGAGACCCCAAACATGGACCGCCTCTGGGAGGAGTATCCGCACACGGCGCTGAACGCCTCCGAGCACTTCGTGGGGCTGCCTGAGGGGCAGATGGGGAACTCCGAGGTGGGCCACCAGAACATGGGCGCGGGGTTCGTGGTCTACCAGGAGTTGACCCGGCTCGATAACGCTATCAAAGACGGCACCTTCTTCACCAACCCCGAACTGGTGGGGTCTTGCGAGCACGTGAAGCAGCGCGGCTCGACGCTGCATCTATTCGGCCTGCTGGGGCCGGGAGGCGTGCACAGCCACTGGGCGCACCTTTTCGCGCTGCTCGACCTGGCGAAGCGGCAGGGGATCGAACGGGTGGTCTACCAGGCCTTCTCCGACGGCCGCGACACCCCGCCCGAGAGTGGCCTTGGCTTCATGCGACACGTCCTCGCGAAGATGCAAGAAATAGGCGTGGGGGAGGTGGGCACCGTATCGGGCCGCTACTACGCGATGGACCGCGACCGGCGCTGGG
>JBJMMB010000395.1:0-12402 GCA_045805005.1 Chloroflexia bacterium | reverse complement strand
GGAAGACCCCATGGAATACATGGAGTCGGCCCGTGGCGACTCCTCGCTGATGGCTGGCAGCCCCGACAAGCAGGGCGACCTCAACCTGAAGGGCCGCGCCGATATGACGGTCGAGAGAGGCAGCACCGAAGCCGCGGCCCGAGAGACCGGCGCCGGCCTGCCGCCCACCGGCCTCACAGCCGCCGACGACGAGTATGAAAGACGGGAGATGCACAAGCCAACCGAACCCTCGGACCTCGACCGCATCGCCCCCGGCATGTTGAACCTACCTCCAGAGGACGAAAATGCATAGCGTTAGCTTTAACCCGACCCTGTTTCCAGCCCAGTACATGGACGAAGACCAAGAAAAGACAGCGACTGTAAGCGCTGTTTTTGCCGACCGGCTAATGGCGCACGCAGCCGTTCGCGAACTGCGTGAGGTAGGCACCCCAGCCGAAGATATCTCCCTGCTCTCGCCCGAAAATGCCCCACGCCTCCGGTTAGTAGGGGAGCGAGGCTCTAACTACGACTCCAACGGCTTGCCGGACGATGGAGACAACACACGCACAGGAACCGATGCGACCGGTAACGGTAACCCTACCCCCATCGTGACCGACTTTGAAGTGCCACCCGATGAGCCCCTGGGCGGCAGCGACCGCCTGGGCATAATCTCCGACGACGACACGAGGCGCCCCGACGAGTCGTACGCGAACGCCGACGGCTATATCTCTGCATCAATGGGAAGCCGCTCCCCGCTGGGATTGATTGAAGTCGGCTCCAATCCAACTGCCGGCACGGCCATCTGGCTGACCGCCGGCAGCTTCGCTGGCCTGCTGGTGGGTATGGAGGAGTTAACGATCAAGGGTATCGGCCAGGTCATAGCCGCCGGTCCGCTCGCGGAGGCTCTCGACGGTCTCAGCACCCCAAACATGATCCGAGCCCTCTCTGCGATCGGCGTTTCCGAAGAAAACGCCCCCGAGTACACGGCCCGCATACGGCAGGGCTACACCCTCATAAGCGTGCGCGGCGACGAACTCACCCGCGACCCCATAGAGCGCGCCCTTGTAGCCAACGGCGGCGACAGCGTCTATTGCCACGAGAGGGACTTGTGGGACGTAAAACGTAAAACGTAAAGCGTAAAACGTAAGAGTGGCAGGCGTGCCAGGGCATGAGCCCATAATATATACTATCCCTAACGCCTTACGTTTTACGCTTTACGAGTCCATGTCCTCTTTCTCCTTATTCGCCCAGACCGCCGGCGCGGTGGGCATGACCAGCAAGCGGCTGGAGAAGCTGGCCGTGCTGGCCGGATACTTCTCCGGGCTTGACGATGCCGACCTCGCTATCGCCTGCCGGTTCCTCTCGGGCAGCCCCTTTCCCCTCTCCGATGCCAGGACCTTGAACGTAGGCTTTAGCGCCGTGTCGGCGGCCCTGCTGGAGCTTTCGGGTTTCGACCCCGAGGAGTACGGCCCCCTGGTGGTGCGCCTTGGGGACGCGGGCGAGGTGGCCGAGCACATCATGCCGCCCACGCCCGTCCAGCCCGGTGACGGCATCACCTTGCGCTCGGCCGTGGACGCCTTCGAGGCTATCTCCTCCACCCGCGGGGCCGGGCAGAAGACGCTGCTGCTGCGCAATCTGCTTGCCGGAGCGACTCCCCAGGAGGCCAAGTACCTTGTGAAACTGGTCATGGGCGACATGCGCACCGGGCTCCGCGAGTCCCTCGTTGAGGAGGCACTGGCGCGAGTGGCGGGCGTGCGCGTAGAGGACGTGCAGTGGGTCAACATGCTGGTGGGTGACATAGGCGAGACGGCCCTCATGGCACGCCACAGCCGCCTGGGCGAGGCCCGCATGCGCCTCTTCCACCCCCTCAAGTTCATGCTCGCCACTCCGGCCGAGAAGCCCGCCGACATAACCACCGAGGCCCGCAATCGCGGGGAGAGCCAACTGTACGTCGAGGACAAGTACGATGGCGTGCGAGCCCAACTCCACAAAGAGGGTAGCCGCGTCGAGATATATTCACGCACCCTCGACCCCGTGACTCACCGCTTCCCCGAAGTGACCGCCGCCCTGGCCGCCCTCCCCCATGACGCCATCTTCGACGGCGAGATCGTCGCCTATTCCCAGTCCGACGGCCGCTGCCTTCTCTTCAGCGCGCTGCAGAAGCGCCTGGGCCGCAAGACCGTATCCGAGGAGTTGCAAGCCGACGTGCCGGTGGCCTGCATGGTGTTCGACGTGCTCTACCTCGACGGCGAGGTGCTGCTGGAGGCCCCGCTGACGAGGCGCAAGGAGGTCCTACAGGCCCTCGACCTCCCCTTCCCCCTCGTCAAGGCCCCCACCCTGCTTGTGCCTGCCACCGAGTTCGAGGATACACGCGACGGCGGGCTGCATCCGCTCGATGCCATGTTCGACGCCGCCAGGGAGCGGGGCAACGAGGGGCTGATGGTGAAGATGCCGGGTTCGGCCTACTCGCCCGGCAAGCGTGGCAAGGCATGGCTCAAAGTCAAGAAGGCCCTGGCCACCCTCGACGTGGTGGTAACGGCGGTGGAATGGGGCCACGGCAAGCGCCGCCATATGCTCTCCGACTACACCTTCGCCGTGCGCGGCCCCGAAGGCCGCCTCCTCAATGTCGGCAAGGCATACTCCGGCCTCACCGACTCCGAGATCCTCGATATGACCGAGTGGTTCAAGGCTCACACGCTGCGCGACTTCGGGCGGGTGCGCCTGGTGGAACCCCTGGTCGTCATCGAGGTGGCGTTCGATAAAATCCAGCCAAGCGCCCGCCACAAGAGCGGCTATGCTCTGCGCTTCCCCCGCATCGTGCGCCTGCGTGAGGACAAACGCCCGGAAGACGCCAACACCCTCGAAGATGTAGAGGCCATCGCCTTAATCCAATCTTAACCTTCATCCACCCTGCCTTTAACTTACAGAAGCTAAACTTGGAGAGAACCGCGGCTCCCAGCGCGGTCACGATTCCGGGTTTATCATATAGCGAGGAGAGAAACAGACCACATATGAGATTTGTTGACAGCATTAGCCGCAACCTGGGACGCACGGCCCTCCTGGGCGTCCTGGCCGCACTCATGATCGTTGGCCTGGCGGCCTGTGGATCGACCACCGGCGCCACCGGCGACTCGACCTCCGACCAATCGGCGGCCGCAGCCCCGACCAATACACCAGCGGGCGACATGGCAATGGAGGAGCCCACCCAGGCTCCCGACGCAAACGCCCAGGCCATCCCTACCCAGGCCGCAACCACAGACCAGAGCAGCAGCGGAGCTGTAACACAAGTAGATGCCACATTGATAGAGTGGGCGATAAACCTGAGCAAGAACGAAGTGCCGGCGGGCAATGTGCAATTCAACGTCACCAACGCGGGGCAGATGGGCCACAACTTCACCGTCCTGGATAGCACCGGCGCTCAGCTTGGCCAGACCCCTATGTTCAGAGCCAGCGAAGGCGTACAGACCCTCCAACTAGACCTCAAGGCCGGTACTTACACAATAATTTGCAGCCTCCCAGGCCACGCCCAGAGAGGCCAGCAGACCCAGATAGTGGTCAAATAACAACTAAGCTACCCTATAACTCAAGCACCAATAGTAGGTCAGGCTAACGACCTCAACATCAGTTGAGAGACCGCGAAGGCGGTCTCTCAATTCATCTTCACTCGGAAAGTTCTTCAGCACCTCGTACTCCGCGCCGCTATTCAGCCTGCGCAACTGGTAGGTGTTGCCCTCGGAGTCCTGCCTCACGATCGGGCGGCTGCTCTGGTCCACGTAATTATTATCCGTAAAGACCACCAAACTGCCCGGCCCCAGCTTACCGTGAAAAGCCTCGAGGAACGCATCCAGTTTCGACATGGCGATATGCGACCACCAGAAGCTGGCGAACCCCGCGCTGAATCGCCCCTCCACGCCCTCCAGCGTGAAAGCATCGGCCTGCATGAAGCGCACATTACCACGCGGGTAAGTCTTCAGGCGGGCCAGTTCCAGCACTTCCTCCCCCACATCCGTGGCCAGCACCGAGCGAGCCGTCAGCGAGACGGGCAGCGTCCAATAGCCCGTGCCGCAGGCCACCTCCAGCACGTCATGCCCGGATAGCAGCCGCTGCAACAGCTCTCGAAGAGCGGCTAGGTCTCCCTGCCTCTCGGGCAGCTCGTAAATCTGCTCGTACTCCCGCGCCCTCGCGGCGTAGTATCCTCTCAGACCCTCATCCATAACGTTCATCACCTCGCCTGGCACAAAGTATAGCATACGGCTTCCTATGCTCCTTGTTTGTTGGCCGGTCATCGTACTAGAATAGCAGGTACGAAATCGCAAAAAAGGAGTATGTAGAAAGCGCTCTAATGCTACGCATCGCCTCTGATCTCTACAGCTTCACCGGCCTTGTCCTGGGCCGCGTCTACCTGATCCGGGACCCCGACGGCTTCACCATAATCGATACCGGCCTGCCGTTCGCCCCGTGGCGAATCCTCCGGCAAATTCGCGCTATGGGCCATGGCCCCGGCTCCGTGAAGCGCATCCTGGTCACCCACGCCCACCCCGACCACGCGGGTGGGTTGCCCCGTCTGCAAGCGATGACCGGCGCCCAGGTTATCGCCTCGGCAATTGAGCAACCGGTACTCGAAGGCAGAACCCCAATCAAGCGCAAGCCCCTCGGCAAGCTCTCCCTACTGGAGCGACTGCTCAGACCCCCTCTGGTAACTCTCAAGGGCACTCAAGTAGACCTTGCCGTGAGCGACGACGACAATTTGCCCCAGGTCATGGGCGGCCTGTGCGTGATCGCCACCCCCGGCCACACCCCCGGCCATATCTCATTCTGGCACCCCCAGAGGCGCATCCTCTTCTGTGGCGACGTGATCGCAGCCAGCCTTGGCATGCGCCTCCCTTCGCGATCCTGGACCGTGGATATGGACGAGAACAGGCGCTCCATCCGCCGGCTGGCCGAGCTAGACCCGGCTATAGTCTGCTTCGGGCACGGTTTGCCCCTCATGCAAGATGCCGCCCGGCTGGTGCGCGACTTCGCCCGGAGGGTAAGTGTGCATCCGGAGGGTATAATCGATGTTATAGCCTGACTATTAGCCGTATTCTTCCCAAGACTGGAGCCCCACCTTGTCGCCACAACCCTGGAAGACCCTGACCACGCGGGAGATATACAAAAACAAGTGGATGCGCCTGCGCGAGGACATCGCGGAGATGCCCAACGGCCGCACCACCATATACGGCGTCTGCGAATTCGGAGAGGCTGTGGGCATACTCCCCTTCATAACGCCCGACGAGGTGGTAATGGTGCGCCAGTATCGCTACGTGCAGCGCGAGGACCACCGCTGGGAGATGCCCACCGGAGGCATGTACGTGCGTGAGACGCCGGAGGAGGCCGCCCACAGGGAATTAGTGGAGGAGGTCGGCTACCACGCCGGCGCGCTCACCCACATCAACACGCACTTCACCTCCAAATCGGTATGCGACGAAACGGCCCACCTCTTCATAGCCCGCGACCTAACCGCCACTCAGGCGCTGCCCGACGACACCGAATTCCTCGAAATAGCCGTCTTCCCCTTCAAACAGGTGCTCGACATGGTCCTGTCCGGCGAAATCCGCGACGCCATGACCATCATCGCTGTCCTCCTCGCGGCCCGCCCGCGCTAGCTAATAGCAGGCACAATTACGGTGGACACCCGAATTTCACAGGGAACAAACGCCAAGACACAAAGACGCCAAGACGCTAGGATTCTTGAGGTTTTGCGGTTCGCCCGTTGCTTGTAAGCGTGTCCCGGCCAACCAGTAAAATAAGATCTTGGCGTCTTGGCGTCTTTGTGTCTTGGCGTTATCTGGATTCCTAATTCTTGGTGCCCTTGTCGGCGTTGGAGTCGCTACCGCTTCGGCCGCTGCCAATATCCGAGTCGCGGGCCCGCGGGCTGTTCTCGTTGGAAGGCTTGTCGCGGGTGTCCTCGTTCCACTCATGTTGCGCGGCTTGCGGCTGGCCGTCGTTTGGCTTGTGCTGGGCCGCCTGCTGCTTGTAGGTCTCCTGCTTCTTGGGAGTGCCTGTGGTGATGGCCACGCTCTTGGAGGGCTTGTTGGGGCCCTTCGACTTGTCCTGGTCGCGGGAATCGTTGTTGTGCTGTCCCTGTTTCGCCATCGTGTTCTCTCTCCTCGCTCGGTTGTAACGCTAGGCCCTGGCCGCTACCCTTTGGAGCTGCCCTCCGAAGGCGGGCGGGCCCGCGTCTGGCTCCTCGACCCCTCGCCCTTATGCTTCACTTTGGGCTCATTCGGGTCGCGCTTCTCGCCCTGCCGGGGCGAGTCCATGCTGCTAACCTGCTCCTGACCTTTCTTGACCACGGGTTTCTCCTTTCAGGAATGAGATTACTTACTGAGAAGGGGGGATAATTTGGGGACACCCCCAAACCCCCGGCAGGGGGAACTCTGCACCCCCTTTTTCGATAGGGGGAAGAGTTGGGGGACACCCTCGCTTATCCAAATTCCCGGCCAGGGGAACTCTGCACCCTTTGTGACCAAAGGAGCAGGATTTGTGCCTTATGGGGCCGCGCGGCCCGTGTGCTATAATATCCCCTCGAGTCCGTTGGTCGTCACCGGAGGTCAGATTGCTATGTACTGGAACAGCGAGATCGAGACGATGCCCCGTGAGAGGCTCGAGGCTCTGCAACTCGAGAGGTTGCGCGCGGCCGTGGCCGAGGTCTACGAGCGGGTGCCCTTCTTCCGAGAGAGTTTTGACCGAACCGGCGTGCGCCCTTCGGACCTGCGCAGCATGGAAGACCTGAGCAATTTCCCGTTCACTCGCAAGTCCGACCTGCGCGACCACTACCCCTTCGGCCTCTTCGCCAGGCCCCTCGACCAGGTGGCTCGCATCCACGGCTCCTCGGGCACGAAAGGCAAGCCCACCATCGTCGGCTACACCCGCCACGACATCGACACCTGGGCTGAGGTGTGCGCACGCTCCCTCATGGCCGCCGGAGCGCGTCCAGGCGACGTGGTGCACAATGCCTACGGCTACGGGCTCTTCACGGGCGGCCTGGGCATACACTACGGGGCCGAGAAGATGGGCTGCACGGTCGTGCCCATGTCCGGGGGCAACACCCCGCGCCAGGTGATGCTCCTGCAGGACTTCGGGGCCCGCATCCTCGCCTGCACCCCCTCCTACGCCCTCAACATCGCCGACCACTTGCTGGACGCGGGCATCGCGCCCGGCGATCTGAAGCTG
Organism: Chloroflexia bacterium; assembly: GCA_045805005.1. Taxonomy (GTDB): domain Bacteria; phylum Chloroflexota; class Chloroflexia; order QHBQ01; family JADMIH01; genus JADMIH01. Next base: position 5,208 of record JBJMMB010000395.1, on the reverse strand, counting down.
GGGTACGGGGTGTTCGGCGCCGAACCCTGGACCAAGGAGATGCGCGACGAGATCGAGCGCCGCCTGAGCATAACGGCCCTCGACATCTATGGCCTGAGCGAGATCATCGGACCGGGCGTCTCGACGGAGTGCCACGAGGGCAAGAACGGCCTCCACGTCTGGGAGGACCACTTCCTGGTGGAGATCGTAGACCCCGATACGGGCGACCCTGTGCCGGAGGGCCAGGAGGGGGAGCTTACTTTCACAAGCCTCACCAAAGAGGCGTTCCCCCTGGTGCGCTACCGGACCGGCGACATATGCAGTTTCACCACTGAGCCCTGCCCCTGCGGCCGCACCCACGGGCGCATGAGTCGGGTGAAAGGCCGCGCCGACGACATGCTCGTCATCCGCGGCGTGAACGTCTTCCCCTCGGAGATCGAGCGAGTCCTGCTCACCCACCGAGAGCTATCGCCTTACTACCGGATTATCGTGGACCGCAGCGCCAGCATGCCCCGCCTGGAGGTGGACGCCGAGGTTAAAGACGAGTTTTTCGACTCCGCCGGCGGCGACACAGAGCAAAAGTATCTGAACTCTGAGTTGCCCGACGTAGTGCGCCTCGGGCAGCGTATCGAGGCGGGCCTCGCCAGCGCCCTCTCCCTACATGCCCGCGTTAACCTGAAGGCGCCGGGCAGCGTGCCCCGCAGCGAGGGGAAGGCGGTGCGAGTCGTGGAGCGTAAATAGCGAGGTTAGCTGGCTTCGCCCTTCTTCCCCTTCTTCCCCTTGTCCCGCTTGCTCAGCATCACCACCCCAAGCTCGAACAGGGAGAAAGCCACCGCGGTCGTCGGCGCTTTGTCGGTCGTGGCAAATCCATAATGCCATGGTCCGGCGAGGGCGAACGAGGCGCCCAGGAAATCGAGCAGCAGGTGCATATTGAACGGTAGCAGTCTGATGACACCCAGCTCGTACCGCGTCATCAGGCTGGTGAGCACCATCGTGCCACCCCGACCCTTCGAGTAGAGGTTGCCGCCCGTGTCACCCGAAAAACCGAGCAGGTCGGGCGCCAGGTAAAAGGCAATACCCCACAGGTAGTCGAGCACCGCATGCAGCGGGCGCGGAATCAACCCAATCATACAACACTCCCCGGTCTCTAGCCCTGCAAATTGCCCTGCCCGCCGCCACCCTGGCTGCCCCCACCCTGACCCCCGCTGCCTCCGGCCTCGGAGCTGCCCGCGTTGCCCACCCGCTGACTCCCTGTTATCTTCCCGCCTGCGCCCTTCCCATGCGCTTCCCCGGCCTTCAAATTATCCGGCCGCCCGAGGTCGATGTTGTCATCTTCTTCATGGTCCTTGTTAGTGGTTTCTCTGTCAGGCATCTGGGACCTCCTTCGGTATTGCGTATTGCGTATTCCGTATTGCGTGGCTGCCATACTTGGGTATTCGAACCCTCTATCCTTCATCCTCTACGCAATACGCAATCCTCATGCCAGGTCGATCAACCCCCGCTGCGCGGCCAACGACACGATCTCGGTCCGGTTGCCCGCGCCCAGCTTGCGCATGATGCAGCCCACGTGGAACTTGGCGGTACGCTCGCTTATGCCTAGCCTGGCCCCGATCTCCTTGTTTTGCAGGCCCCGCGAGAGGAGGCGCACCACGTCCAATTCGCGCTCCGTCAGCCCCGGTCCGGTTCCACCCCGTGGCGTGCGACCCTGCCTGATGTGGTGGAGGAACCTGGAGGCCACGATGGGCTGGAGCAGCGAGCCCCCGGCATGCACCACCCGCACTGCGTTAAAGATCTCCTCCCTTGGAGCCCCTTTCAGGAGATACCCCTGCGCACCCGCCCGCACCGCGTCCAGGATGCGCTCGTCCGTATCGAAAGCGGTGAACACCACGGCGCGCGTCGCGGGTTGCCTCTCTCGCAGCCGCCGGATGGCCCCCGCTCCGTCCAGGCCGGGCATCTCCAGGTCGAGCAATACCACGTCGGGCTCCAGGGCCGCTGCGAGGTCCACAGCCTCCAGACCGGTTGTCGCGGCCCCCACCACGTCGAAGTCGGGCTGCGTGCCAAGCATCGCCACCAGCCCATCGCGCACCACGGGGTGGTCATCGGCCACCAGCAGTCGGATCTTCTCGCTCACCGCACCCCCTCCAACGGGACCTCAACCTCTATCTGCGTGCCCGCGCCAGGGCTGCTTCGCAGGTCCAGGTTGCCGCCCAGCAACTTCACCCGCTCGTTGATCCCCTTCAGCCCGTAGCAGTTGGCCGGGATGCCCGAAACCTCGAACCCGCGCCCATCGTCTTCTATGCCGAGTTGCACCCTATCCTTCAGCCTGACCAGGCACATCGAGACGGTGGACGCCGAGGCGTGCCTGGCGATATTGGTCAGCGCCTCCTGGGCTATGCGGTAGAGGCCGGTCTCCAGGCGAACGGGCAGCGGGGCGCGCGAGCCCTTCACAAATACTTTCGCCTTGAAATGCCCCTTCGCCGCCCGCTCCTCGGCCAGCGCGGTGAGAGCCTCGCCCAGGGGCAAATCCTCCAGCGGGGCGGCGCGCAGATCGAGCACCGACCGCCGCGCCTCCTCAAGGTTGGCGTGAGCCAGGGCCAGCGCTTGCTGCACCGCCTGCCGCGCCTGCTCCGCCCCCGCACCCGCCTCAAGCAGCGCGTCCGCTGTCTCCAGCCGCAAGGCGATAGCCGCCAGCCCCTGGGCCAGCGTGTCGTGTATCTCCCGCGCCAGCCGGTTGCGCTCCTCGATAGCGCCCACCCTCACGCTGCTGGCGAACAGCCGGGCCCGCTCCACCGCGATGCCAACCAGGTCGCCCACCGTATACAGCAGGCGCAGGTCCTGCTGAGAAAGCTCGCGCCAGTCGGGGCTCGCCACGTTGAGCACCCCTAGCTTCTTGCCCTGGGCGTAAAGCGGTATGCTGGCGTGGTACGCCAGGCCCGCCGTGCCGTCCACCAGCGCCTCCAGCCTGCTGCATGCAACCACGTTCACATTGGCCGCGCCCTGTAAATCGCCCTTCAAGTAGGTGTCCAGGCAGTGGCACGACCCGGTCATGCGCTGCGGCGCCTCCTCAAGCGCGGGCGGTAGATTCTGCGCCGCGGCCAGGTACGAGCTCCTGGTCCCCTCCCGGAACAGCCATATCCAGCCCGTCTGCAGCTCCAGCAGGTCCACCACCAAAGCGAGCGCGCTACGCAGCGCCCGATCCAGATCCACCTCCCGGTTCAGCGCCTGCGCGATCTCGTTGAGTATGCTAAGCTCCCGGTTCCGCCGCTCCAGCTCTTCAGTTGTAGACTGGGGATTGAGCTTTTTTGACATAGTGCTGCCTTGTCACGCTCATAGATAGGGCCACCGCAATGAAGCCGAGAAGAGCCGCCGAAATGAATACCAGGGTGTAGTCGCCCAGCAGGTCGTGGAAGAAGCCGCCGGCAAAGGCTGCGAGGCTGGCCCCCACCATGTGGGCGCAATAGATCCACCCGAAGATCCGGCCATAGGAGGCCCTGCCGAAACGCTGGGCGGTCAGGTTAGCCGTAGGGGGCACGGTGGCGATCCAGTCGAGCCCATACAGCACCGCGAAGAGGAACAGGCCGCCCGTGTCGTACACAAATGGCAGCCAGAAAAGCGATAGGGCCCGGAAGCCGTAGTAGGCCGCGAGGAGCCTGCGGTTGTCGTAGCGGTCGGTGAGCCAACCGGACGTAAGCGTACCGAAGATATTCATCATGCCCATCAACCCCACGGCCGCCGCCGCGGCTGCCTCAGTGAAACCATGCTCCAGGGCATGTGGGATGAGGTGCGTGCCCACCAGGCCATTCGAGGTGTACCCGCAAATGAAGAAGCTCCCGGCCAGCAGCCAGAAATCGCGTGTTCGCGTGGCCCCCCGCAGCGACACCGAGGGCCCCTCAGCAGCCTGAGCCTTCACTACGTCCGGCTCGCCCGCGCCCACCGGCTGCAGGTGCATGTCCTCGGGCTGGTCGCGCATCAGCAGCGCCACCGGGATCATCACTGCCGCGATAGCCACCACTATCAAAGTTATCCCGCCCCTCCAACCCGACGACGAGGTGACCCCGATCAGGCTAGGCAGGAAAATCAACTGCCCCGTCGAAGAGGCCGCCCCGAACAGCCCGATGACCATCCCCCGGTGCTTCAAGAACCACCGGTCGGCCACAGAGGTGCCGAGGACCGACGATACCGCGCCCGTGCCCAGGCCCGTGATCAGGCCCCACAGCAGGTAAAGCTGCCAGAGAGAGGTCAGCGCCAACATTGGCCCCAACCCCAGCAATATCAGGCTCAGCCCGAGGAGCATCACCCTGCGCGGCCCGAACCTGTCGACCAGGCTCCCCCCAAGCGGCCCGCCCAGCCCATACGCCAGCAGGCTAAACGACACCGCCAGCGAGATGCTCCCCCTGCTCCACCCAAACTCAGCCTCGAACGGCTTGATAAACACCCCCGGCGCCGTCCTCACCCCCGCGGCCACCAGCAAAGTCAAAAACGTAACCCCCGACACCACCCAGGCATAATGCCACCGCAGGCCCCTCGCCCGCGTTCTCTGTTCTACCTTAGCCTCATTCTCCCCGCCCCGCGCGTCTAAATCGCGTGCCCGTTCCTCTAAAAGTGCCATGCTACTATGCTTCCCTTGTAATTTGGACAGTAAGTGTAAGCGCCCAAAACCTATGCTTGTGCCACCTTCCGTAGGGGCAGGCCCCCGCTGCCTGCCCTGGTAATGCACCACCAAAGCCCAGAATAACCGACCAGGGCAGGCAACGGGAGCCTGCCCCTTCCATTCCGTCTTTTCGACCCTTAGTTGAACGCTTACATGTAAAAGGAAGACTTGCGCGCCCGGCCCGGTATGAATATTATGTGGCAGAAACCTGAGGCGCGCAACCGCCGCGGGGAGTATATTGTATCATGACTTCGTGGCGAAGACCCGGTCAGCCTTACACTCAGCATTTCGATAGCGCCTGAGCCACCTTGACAGAGAGGAGAGGCATTGCAAGTTCCTTCAAGTAACGGGTCCAGTGACGCAGCTCTCGTTATTCGCCAACACTTGCAGAAGTTATATGCGGAGATGACAGGCAGCGAGGATACCGAACTAAGCACGACCGAGTGGGTTGAAGCTCAGGTAAAACTGCAGGACGAACAAACAAAAGCCTTGGTTGCATTGTTCGAGATGGGCAGCACCATGGCCCGCCGGGCTATCCTGGACGCCTTCCTGGATAAGACTTTGGATTACAGTATGCG
>JBJMMB010000394.1:0-9072 GCA_045805005.1 Chloroflexia bacterium | reverse complement strand
GGCCCTGGCTGCCATTACTGTTATCACTGAAAGGAGTTAAGGCATGGCTAAACCGCTAGATGAGCAAGTGGTGGTGATAACCGGGGCGTCCTCGGGGATCGGACGGGCGACGGCGCTCCGGCTGGCGAGCAAGGGGGCCAGCGTGGTGATATCGGCGCGGCGGGAAGAGCCGCTGGAGGATCTCGTAGAGGAGATAAGGACGTGGGGAGGGAAGGCGGTTTCGGTGCCCGCCGACGTGTCGGATTACTCCCAGGTGGAGGCGCTTGCGGCGGAGGCGGTGACGGTTTTCGGGCGGATAGATACCTGGGTGAACAACGCGGCGGTGTTGTTAGTGAGCGAGTTCGAGAAGACAGACTTGAAGGAGGCCCGCCGGGTGTTCGACGTGAATTTCTGGGGCGAGTATCACGGCTGCAAAGCGGTGCTTCCGGTGATGAAGAGCCAGGGCGGGGGCACGATCATCAACGTCACATCGGCCACCGCGAAGCGGCCGCTGCCGCTGATGCCGGTCTACTCGGCTTCTAAAGCGGCGATCAACGGGCTGAGCGAGGCGGTGCGCGCCGAACTCGTGGGGAGCGGGGTGGAAATATGCATCGTGATGCCCGCGAGCATCGATACGCCGCTGTACCAGCACGCACGCTCGAAGGAGGGGACAATGCCGAAGCCCGCGCCTCCCATATACCCGCCGGAGGAGGTGGCAAAGGCTATCGAGATGTGTGCCGTCCATCCAAAGCGGGTGGTGTACGCGGGGCCAGCGGGCCAGATGTTCGCCATAAGCAACCTGGTGATGGGCGGAGTGCTCGACAAGGTGCTGGGGACCGTCCGGCGGCCGGTTACGTTGAGCGACCGCCCGAAGCTTCCGGGCGCGGACAACCTGGAGCGCCCTATGTACGAGATGCCGGCCACTCGTGAGGGCGGGTGGCGAACTGGTGGGTACAAGCTGGGCGAGGTCCTAGCCCGCGTCGCGGTGGCGGCCACGGCCCTCCTGGTGGTCCGCAAGCTGGTGAGGAGATAGAGCCCTTCCAGCGAGGGGCCGGATGTGGAAAACAATGGCAACTGCCCATTGACTCGTTGAGGGGGATGGGCTTATACTGATGTCACTTCGAGGTTATAGGTTCGCTTGTAGCAGCGGAGGAACAGAAGCCCAGACGGTCCTCACGGATTGTTTGGGTTTTCTGTTTATGGTGCGTGTTTGCCTCCGCTGTGACCCCGTTTTGTAATACTCCTGTAACATCTTTTAGAACCCGGTTAGCTCGAAGCCTTATACTTGGATCAGGTGCAGTGGCCTGAGTGTCCCTGAGTACTCATTCCCAATTGAGCAGAGGCAATGTAAAGCCATAACTCGTAGGGGCATGAGCGAAGCGGGGGGCCATGCCTCGCCCCGGTCGCGTACCACACAGTATGAGGTCGCCTAGCACCTAGCAGGGCGAGGCATGCCTCGCCCCTACGTTGCTGGTGGTGTTTTGGGCAGAAGGCAATAAAGAAAGACAGCAAAGAGAACGGTGATATAATGAACCCACTATTTTCACAAAGCACGGTTGTAGATGTGGTCCGAGCGGCCGGTGTGCGATCTGCCTCGGGCTTGTTGAGGTCGAGATTGAGCGAGGTTAATGGTTTGAATACAGGCGAGTTGACGGTGTTGGTTGTAGATGACGAGCCAAACATCGTGGAGGTGGTGAGCGCGTATCTGAAGCGGGAGATGTTCAAGGTGCTGACCGCGACCGACGGGGAGACGGCGCTGCAGTTAGTCCACGAGCACGCGCCCGACCTGATTGTGCTAGATGTGATGCTGCCCCGGTTGGACGGGTTGGAAGTGTGCAGGCGGGTGAGGGCGATGGGCAACACGCCCATAATCATGCTGACGGCCAGGGGGGAGGAGACTGACAAGCTGGTGGGGCTGGGCATCGGGGCGGACGACTACCTGACCAAGCCATTCAGTCCACGCGAGCTGGTGGCGCGCATCAAGGCGGTGCTGCGCCGGTCGAGCGTAGGTGCGCCAGAGCCGGGGTCGGATAGCGCCCTGCGTTTCCCTGGGCTGAAGATAAACCCGCGCACGCGCACGGTGGAGGTTGACGGCGGGGCGGTTGAGCTGACAGCCAAGGAGTTCGACCTACTCTTCTTCCTGGCGAGCCACCCAAGCGAGGTGTTCACCCGCACACAGTTGCTCGACCAGGTGTGGGATTATTCGTACTACGGCGACACATCCACGGTCACGGTGCACGTGCGCCGCCTGCGCGAGAAGATTGAGCCCGACCCCATGAGGCCGAAGTATATCAAAACGGTGTGGGGTGTGGGATATAAGTTTGAGAAGTAGACTCGTAAAACGTAAAACGTAATGGTGGTAGGGGGAGTTGGTTCGTAATCCTGAACCAAGTACGCCCACCACTATTACGATTTGCGTATCGTCGGTTTTAGGTGTAGAGGCCGTACCAATGCAATCAGACACGTTACATGGTAGCTCCAGCCGGCCTGCTATATTCATGCGGCTGGCGGGGTGGGCGCTGGCGGCTTTGGTGGCGGCGCTGGCGGTGGCGCTTGTTTTGGCGGCGATACGGCTCAACCCGCCGGCGCAAGACCTGCAGGACTTGACGCGGTTCCTGCTGATTTCGGGCGTGGTGTCGGTGGCGCTGGGGGTGGTGGGTTTCCGCCTCGGGTTGGGGACGCGGATACCGTCGCTGGGCCTTACGCTGGCGCTGGTGTATATGCTCGGGGCTGCCGTGGTGGCGATAAACGTGCTGTACACGGCTCTCAACATGTTCCTCTCAGCGCACGACCTGGGGTTGCTGACCATCCTGCTGGTCTTTTCGGCCGTCATATCGCTTTTCTTCGCGTTCCTGCTGGCGCAGAGTCTCGTGATGCGACTGCGGGCGCTGCTGACGGTGGCGCGGCAGGTGGCGGACGGCGACTTGAATGCGCGGGTGGAGGTCAGCTCGCGGGACGAGATCGGCAGGCTAGCCGAGGAGTTCAACTCGATGGTGGAGCAACTCGACCAGGCGAGGGCCCAGCGGGAGCGTATGGAGGCCGCCAGGCGGGAGCTCGTCGCCGCAGTGTCGCACGACCTGCGAACGCCTCTTGCCAGCATGCGGGCCATGATCGAGGCGCTGAATGACGGCGTGGTGAGCGATAGCGACACGGTGTCGCGCTACCTTCATACGATACAAAGCGAGACGCACCACCTGACCACGTTGATAGACGACCTGTTCGAGCTTTCGCAGATCGATGCGGGGGCGCTGAAATTGCACCTGGAGCCGACCTCGCTGGCCGACCTGGTGTCGGACGCGCTGGAGAGCATGGCCCCGCAGGCCGAGAAGAAGAAGGTGCACTTGCAGGGCCAGGTGGACGGAGCGCCTCCCACGGTGCCCCTGGACGCGCCCCGGATGCAGCGGGTGCTTTACAACCTGATACAGAACGCCATCCGGCACACGCCCGCCGATGGCACGGTCACACTCATGGTGCGCGGCGGGCCGGGCAGCGTGGAGCTGACGGTGGCCGACACTGGGGAAGGCATCAGCGAGAGCGACCTGCCACACGTGTTCGATAGCTTCTACAGGGGGGAGCCCGCCCGCACGCGAGCAGCGCATACGGCGAGCCCCGGCGCGGGGTTGGGGCTTGCCATCGCCAGGGGGATAGTGGAGGCCCACGGAGGGAGCATCAGCGCGAGCTCGGCTCCAGGTGCGGGGGCGGCGTTCCATGTGGTGCTACCTGCTCCCTCGGGGGTGCGGTCCTCCTACTAGGTAGACTTAGTATTTAGTGAAACTTTGGGCTCCAATCCCCCAAGCCCCCGGCAGGGGGAACCCTGCACCCCTTATGTTGGGGGACGGGGAGATAATTGGGGGACACCCCAAACCCCCGGCAGGGAGGCCCCTGCACCCCCCTTCCTGGGAAGCCGTGGATGTGGAAATCGGGGTATCTTGCCCATTGACTCGTCGGGTATATGCCCTTATACTGATGTCACTTCGAGGTTACAGGTTCGCTTGTAGCAACGGAGGAACAGAAGCCCAGACGGTCCTCACGGATTGTTTGGGTTTTCTGTTTGTGTTGTATTATATCGTATGGTCAAAGAGTACCGGTGGCGGGTGGCGGTAAGGAGCTACGAAGGCGATGCCTGGGGGTTCACGCCTACGTCGGCGGTGCTGCGTTATTTCGAGCAGACAGCAGTGGAGGGGGCGGCTAACCTGGGGTTCGGGGACGAATTCCATCGCGAACACAACTCGGCCTGGATCGTGCGGCGCATGAACATGGTGATGCACCGGCCCGCCAGGCAGGGGGCCGGGTTGGAGATCGTTACCTGGGCCTCCCACTTCGGCAAGGCCCGCGGAGGCCGCGAGTACAGGATTCTGGACGGGGATTCGGGCGAGTCTCTCTACTCCGGGTATACCGAGTGGGTGTACGTGAACAGGCAGACGCTGTCGCCCATGGCCGTACCAGGCGAGGTAGCGGCGGTGTTCGACGTGCCGGGAGCGCCCCTCGGGAGCTATGAGCCGCCGGAGGTGGAGCCCTCCCCGGAACCCCGGCGGTTCGAGGTGGAGCGAACGGCCGAGTGGCACGAGCTCGACTCGCTGGGGCACGTGAACAATGCGGTTTACGCCGATTGGCTGGACGACGCACTCAAGTCGGCTATGGAAGCAATGGGGCTGGACGTGGGTGGGTTGAAGGAGCGGGGGTTACACTTGCGGGGCGAATATTACAGCCTCAACTACAAGCGGGCCGCCATGCAGGGCGACGGGCTGCGCATCAGCACCGGCATCGAGGGGATATCGGGCCGGCTGTGGGCGGTCAGGCAGAGTGTGGCCACCGCTACGGGGGAAGAGCTGTTGGCGGCGAGCAGCGTGCACGGGTGGCGTGACGGTGCGGGGGAGCCTGCCCACGAGCCTGCAGTTTCCCTCCCGGTGCCGGCCACGACAAAAGAGTGAATGGTGCTCTGGAAGGGGTATCTGATACACAAGCCATGCCCGCCAAGAGCTCGGCACCGAACGACAACTCTCCAATGGTGCTTACCATCGACGTAGGCTCGTCCTCATTGCGCACGAACCTGTACACGGCCGGTGCCGAGCAGGTGTCCGATGTGGGGGCGCAGCTTTCGTATGATGTGCGCGTGACGCCCGATGGCGGGGTGGAGATAGACCCCGAGGCGCTGCTTGCCTGCCTGCTGGCGGCTATTGATGAGACCCTGGAGCGGGCGGGCGAGGGGGCCAGGCGTATCGAGGGCGTGGGGATGTGCTCGCTGGTATCGAACGTGATGGGGGTGGACGCCGAGGGCCGCCCGACAACGCCCATATACACCTGGGCCGATACGCGCTGCGCGAGGGAGGCGGCTGAACTGCGAGCGGAAATGGACGAAGGGGCGGTGAGGGAGCGCACCGGCTGTCCTATCCACACGTCGTATCTGCCAGCGCGGCTGCTGTGGCTGAAGCGGGAGCGGCCCGAGGCTCATGGGCGCACGGCTACGTGGGTTTCGCTGGGCGAGTGGCTTCAACTTAAGCTGCTGGGCAGGGCAGGGCAAAGCCTGTCGGTGGCTTCGTGGGGTGGCCTGCTCAACCGACACACGCTCGACTGGGACGCGGAGTGGCTCTCATACCTGGAAATTGATAGAGCACGGTTGCCCCGGTTGGTGGACTTTGACGAGCCGATGAGGGGGCTGCGCGACGAATACGCCGAGCGCTGGCCGGCACTGGGCGAGGTGCCCTGGTATCCGTGCCTGGCGGATGGGGTGACCGGCAACCTGGGGTCGGGGTGCTCGACGCCGGAGGATGTGGCTGTGCAGGTGGGCACGAGCGGGGCGATGCGCGCGGTGGTGCCGGGCACGCCACCCACCGTGCCCGAGGGGCTGTGGTGCTACCGGGTGGACCAGGAAAGCTCGCTGCTTGGGGGCGCTCTCTCGGAGGGGGGCAACGTGCTCGCCTGGGTGCGCGATACACTGAGGGTGGACGACATGGAGGCGCTGGAGCAGGAGGTGGCGCGGATGGAGCCGGACGGTCACGGTCTGACCGTGCTTCCGTTCCTGGCGGGTGAGAGGAGCCCCGGGTGGGCGGGCGAGGCACGGGGGGCCATTACAGGCATCTCGCTGGGCACCACTCCCGCGGATATAATGCGGGCCACGCAGGAGGCGATAACCTACCGGTTCGGCCTGGCTTACGACCTGCTCCGGCCCGCTCTGCCGCCGACCCGCCGGGTGGTGGCTAGCGGGGCCGCGCTGCTCAACGTGCCTGGCTGGACCGCCGTGCTGGCCGATGTGCTGGGCACGCCGGTCACCGCACTGGCGGAGAAGGAAGCAAGCTCCCGTGGCACGGCCCTCCTGGTCCTCAAAGCCCTGGGCATCCTCGACCCGGCCACCACCCCCGCCCGCCTGGGCCAAACCTACGCCCCAGACATGCAGCGCCACGCGGTATATCGCCAGGCGATGGCGAGGCAGAGGGAGATGGAGGGAGTCGTAAAACGTAAAACGTAAAGGTGGTAGACGTACCTGGTCTGTAGTCCCTAGAGCCTGTTATGAACTATTGGCAAGAATAGCCTATCGAGGGTTCGGGGCCGCTACGCCGCACTCTCGCTGGCAACGGTTCTGGCTCGAAGGGTCGCCGAACTGAATCCTCTGGCTATCAGCCAAACCGCCAGGACCATCTCCTGCACGGCTATGGGAAGAATAAGGACCACGTACGAGCTCACAGGATTGCCGCTGAACAGGGCTAACAGGCACGCCACGAGCATGAGGAGTACGGCAACGATGCCCCAGCCCGATAGCCAACGTGGAACCAGGCGCGACCGGTAGAAGAGGCAGTAGTACATGAACGCCCCCAGGGCAAAGGCAAACACGCCCGCCAGGATGGCCACCTCCCGTACGCTGATCAGAGAATCGCCCAGGGCCTGCAACCACGCGCGGTCAGCACCGGCTGCTTGCGTGAACTGCTGGGCCACGTCGTGTAGGGCAAGCATGTTCACAGCGCCCAACACGTACATGACAGCCTCTATGGCTCTGAAGACAACTGCCCCCAGGGCTAGGCCCCTACCCCAACTCTTCAAGACCGGATACAGCACGATGGCGATGCCTGCGCTCGTGCCAGCGGCGATGAGCTCCAGGAGCCCACCTGTGGATATCCGGGTCGGGTCTGCCGAGATTCGGGAGAGGTAATCCATCCCGGTCAGGACGGGTTGCTCAATGGCCGTCCCCAGCAGGCTGGCGGCGGTCGCGGCTATAAATACTATCCCCGCCGTTACGGCTGTCCTTCGATTCGGGTCCATTTCTATTCCTCCTACTCGCATTTACCTTTGGGATCTGTTCTCGGTGATGGGGAGATGGTGCTGGCTCTCTCCGCAGTGTACACTGTACACCTCTTGCCGTACCATAAGTGTACGCTGTATACTTGTCAAGAGCGATGCAGCATGAGTATCAAAATTGAGTAACCTATCATCGGGAAGGCCGGCCCGGATGGCTCAGCCGATGGAGGTATCGCGCCGTAGCCCTCTTAGCAGGGACCGCGTGCTACGCGCCGCCGTGACCCTCGCCGATGAGGTGGGGATCGAGGCGCTCAGCATGCGCAACCTCGCTGAAGAGCTTGGAGTGGTGCCGATGGCGCTCTACAAGCACGTGGCTAGCAAGGAGGATCTCCTCGACGGCATGGTCGACATCATCCTCGGCGAGATCGACCTACCGGTTAGTGGCACCGACTGGAAAAGCGCGATCCGGCAGCGGATCCTCTCGGCGCGGCAATCGCTCCGTCGTCATCCGTGGGCGCCTGGAGTGATCGAGGCGCGGACGAACCCATCACCGATTGTGCTGGCCTACATCGACACGATGATCGCCATGTTCCGGGCGGGCGGCTTCTCCGCCGACCTTACCCACCATGCCCTGCACGCCATGGGAAGCCGTTTATACGGCTTCACCCAGGAGGTTTTCGACCACTCGCAGAGCGTCGATCCAGGAGCTATGGCAATGCTGGCTGGCGAGATGGAAGGCAGATATCCGCATATCGCGGAAATGATCACGACTGTCTACCACGACGACGCGTCCATCGTGGGCGGAGGTTGCGACGATCAGTTCGAGTTCGAGTTCGCTCTGGACCTGCTCCTGGACGGACTCGAAAGCCTGCGGCAGCAACAGTCGGCCCCCAGCGGCCCAACACAGATTGGCTGATCGGGGCTGAAGCCTGTTATGAACAGCTGCAACCGTGGGGATTGAGGAAGAGAGCAACTTGACCCATCACAGTTCATAACAGGCTCTAGAACCAGGCTAGCCCTACCACCTTTACGTTTTACGTTTTATCCTCCGTGTGCTATCATTACCGCGGAGAGGTTGGTTTGCGATGATAGGATTGCGTGCGATTGTGGAAAAGAGAGCAGTGATTTGGAGCACCTGGCGCCCCGGTGGGAAGTTTACCCGCCTGTTTCCCCGGTAGAAATCAAGCGAATACAGTCGGCGCTTCCTGATCTGCGGCTATCACCGTTAGTGGTGCAGCTTTTGGCTAACCGGGACTTGCGGGAGGCCGATGAGATAAGGCGCTTCCTGGAACCCCCTGACGTTTCCGATTTCCCCGACCCGCTGCTGATGATTGGCATGAAGCCCGCCCTGGAGCGGATTTGCAGGGCCATAGACGCGCACGAGAAGGTCGTGGTGTACGGGGACTTCGACGCGGACGGCGTGACCTCCACCGCGCTGCTAGCCATCACGCTAGGCTGCTACGGGGCATTGGTCGAGCCGTACGTGCCGCACAGGGTGGCCGAAGGCTACGGCCTGCATTTGGCCGCGCTCAGAACGGTGGCGGGCCGGGGGGCGAAGCTGGTCATTACGGTCGACTGCGGCATATCAAACCACGAGGAGGCCCGTGAGGCGGCCGCCCTGGGGCTCGACCTGATCGTGACCGACCACCACACCTTGCCCAACGAGTTGCCCGACGTGATATGCATCAACCCCAAGCAGCGGGTCGACGGCTGCGAAGACTTCGAGTGCCTGGCAGGGGTGGGGGTGGCCTACCAGGTGGTGCGGGCGCTGGTGAAGCGCTACGGCAGGCCGCCGAACATGCGCACGGAAGAGGTGCGCCAGCTCAAAGACAACCTGCTGGGGCTGGTGGCCGTGGGCACTGT
>JBJMMB010000393.1:0-10904 GCA_045805005.1 Chloroflexia bacterium | reverse complement strand
TCACCGACGTCGGCCCGTTCTCCCGACTTGATTCGCACCGCAGATTCTCCTTCAACAGTGGTGGCGCGATTTCGGCACGAAAGCTCTAAACCTGAGTGAGGAATTTTTTCGAGTAAGATTTCATGGTGGAACGTACAGCCCAGACGACGAGCTCGGTGACGGTCATGCTCCAGGCATGCTTCCCCGGGCAGAGCCGGGCGGGCTGCGACATTGTAGCATATCCTCGGTTGCCCTTTGCGGTGGCGCTCGGTTATAATTCGTTGGCACGCGGCTTTCTTATTTTGGATTTTGGATTAGAAGCAAATCCAAAATCCAAAATTGCGTTTAGGAGATCTTGATGAACACAAGTAACGGCAAGAGAATAATCCCATTCGTCTTGCTTGTGGTATTCGTAGCCTTGTTCGCTTATGGCCTGGGGGCGGCCACCATATTCGTGGCCGAGGGCAAACCCGCTCTGCTAGGGCAGGGCGGCAACGGTAGCGCCAACGGTGGGGCCACCGGTAGCACGAACCAGGGGGGATCGGGCTCGGCGACGGGCGCGGTCGACAGTCAGCCGCCGGGGCTTGACAATGAAATGAAGCCCTTCTGGAGCACGTTCAACGCTATCGAAGATGAGTTCTACAACCGGCCGGTAGACCGCCAGAAGGCGATCTACGGGGCCACCAAGGGGCTTATGCAGTCCCTGGGGGACGACTTCTCGGCTTTCCTAACGCCTGACGAGAACAAGGTGGTGGAGAGCGCCATGCAGGGCAACTTTGAGGGCGTGGGCATGTACTTCGAGAAGCGCAACGACCTGCCTACGGTGGTAGCGCCCATCCCCAACACCCCCGCCGAACGGGCCGGCCTGCGCGCCAAGGACCTGATCCTGGCGGTCGACGGCCGCGACATCACCAGCATGACCAGCGACCAGATCGCCACCCTCATCCGGGGCCCCGCGGGCACCAAAGTACGCCTGACCATGAAGCGTGGCGACCAACCGCCTTTCGACGTGGAGCTCGAACGGGCCAAGATCGACGTGCCGGCGGTGACGCTCAAGTGGCTGGACGGCAATATCGCCCACATCGAAGTGAACATCTTCGGTGACAAAACCACCCAGGAGCTCGACCAGGCGCTGCAGCAGGTGACCGACAAGAAAGCCGCGGGGGTCATCCTGGACCTGCGGAACAACGGAGGAGGCTGGGTGAACGCCGCCCAGGAGATGCTGGGGCGGTTCATACCCGCCGACAGCATAGCCTACTACGAGTCCCACAAGAGCGACCACTCGGACGATCGCCCGCAGAAGGTGATCGCCAACGGCCCCAAGTTGTACGATATACCGCTCGTGGTGCTGGTAAACGGCGGCACCGCCTCGGCCTCGGAGATCGTCTCGGGCGCTCTGCAAGATCACAAGCGCGCCAAACTGATAGGCGAGCAAACTTTCGGCAAGGGGTCCGAGCAGCACGTGCACACCTGGGAGGACGGCTCGAGCACGCGCATCACATTCGCCCACTGGCTGACACCCAACAAGCGAGACATCAACCCCAAGCCTAGCCCAACCGGCTCACCCGTGCCGCTGCCCACCTTCACGCCCACACCCTCCGTGAAACTCTCCGCGCCCGATGCCACAGCCACCGCAGGCGCTCAGCCGCTTAGCTCAGGACTCACCGACCGGGGCCTGGCTCCCGATATTCTGGTGGTCCGCACGGAGAACGACTTTCAGCAAGACAAAGACCCGCAGCTCGACCGGGCGCAGCAATACATAAAGACAGGGAAATGACATTATTAGTCGGGGGTCAGTATCCAGATACTGACCCCCGACCTCTAGACAACCAATGGACCCACTACAATTGTTCCTGGTGATCGCGGCCCTGCTGGTGGCGGTGGGGGGCGGCGTGATGCTTTACAGAGGCTCACGCGACCCTCAGATGACCGCTCGAGGGCCTTACGTGCCGCTGGCCATGATGGCGATCGGGCTGATGATAGCCTACCGGGTGTACGCCGATTTCCAGACCCTGGAGCCGATGGACGTGCTCATCATGTTCCTCTTTGTGTTCGCCCTGGCAGGCCTGCTAGGCTTGCAGTTTCTTATCGTCGATAAGAATAAGCGAGGGAAGTAATTGGACGAGATTGACGTTTCCTTTTTGTGCGAGGGGTGCCAAAGTGGCGATAGCGTGGCCGAGAAGCTCGCCGGTTTTGTCAAGCAGGCCACCAGGTCGATTGACATTGCGGCCTATTCTTTCCACCTGTGCCCTGACGAGCATGACGTGCTGGCGGCGGCTCTAAAGGAGCGGACGCAGGCGGGTGTGGCGGTGCGCGTGGCGTACGACGCGGGCTCCCAGCAGGATAAGATACAGGTGCTGGGCCACGACATGTGCGACCCTGATACGCCCCATTTCGTGGCGGCGCTGGGAGTGCCCTCGAAACCGATCGAGGGAGACCGGGCTCTGATGCACGACAAGTACATCGTGATCGACGCGGGCACGCCCAATGCCCAGGTGTGGACTGGGTCGACCAACTTCACCGACGATAGCTGGTGCCTGCAGGAGAACAATATCGTCATCCTCCGCTCCCAGGGCATCGCTAACCTCTACCGCAACGACTTCGATGAACTCTGGGTGGACGGCGATATCAGGACATCGGGAGCGGGCGATAGCGGAGAGGCCACTCTACACTACAAGGGGGAGCCCGCCTTTGTGCTGGTCAACTTCTCGCCGGGCGAGGGGGAGTGGATAGACGAGAGCCTGGCCAACCTCGTGGACCGCACCAAGGAGAGGCTGACTCTGGCCTTCGTGGTGCTCACCTCGAGCGAGATAATCAAGGCTATCCACAGGCTGATGGAGCGAAACGTGCCCATAGATGGGGTATACGACTGGTCGCAGATGGAGGGGGTCAAGTACCAGTGGCAGTTGGTACCCGGAAACAATTGGAAGATCGGGGCTTTCGAGGAGATCGTGCGATACGGGAACCTCGTGGGCAAGAAGAGCACCCCCTACACCCCCACCAGCAAGCACGACTACATGCACAACAAGGTGATGGTGGCGGACAACATAACGGTGACGGGCTCATACAACTTCTCGCGGCACGCCCAGCGGAACGCCGAGAACATCCTGGTGATAGAGTCGCAAGCGCTAGCGGAGACCTACCGGCAATACATAGATGGACTCAAGCCCAAACTGAGCACGAAGGTCAGCCCAGCAGCGCCGCTAGCACCGACAAAGCCGCCAGCCCCCAACACGTAATAACAGGCAGCCAGGGCCTCCGGCGAAGGTAGCCGGTCGCACCCAGACCCGCGAGGCCCATGATACCCACCAGGTAAGCAACACCCACCCACACCCAGGGAAGCTCCACCGCGCGCAGGCCGCTCGACGCCCAAAGTGGGGCCAAGGCCAGTCCAAACCACGCCAGCCACCGAACGGCAGCAGCCGGATCGCGGGCGTAACCTCCCAACAGCGCCACAAGCCCTGCCGCTACGGCACACGCCGACAGCCAGCCCACAGAACCGTATGCACTCGCAGGCTGGAGAAGCCCGCGCCCGCCCGCCAGTGGGGCCGCGGCGGCCAGAACAACTGCCACGTTCGCCGAAATAGCAGGAGCGAGGTGAGTACCACGAAGGGCAACGCCTGAATGCCATTCGAGGGCGAGGGACGTGACCAGGAGCCCTACCAGGGACAGCCTATCAACAGGGAACGGCAGGGCCGCTGCGCCGGGCAGGGGCAGCAGTGCAAGGCCCGCCCAGGCCACGCCGACAGACAACCGGCTACGACCACTGAACACTGACCACCAACCCCAGACCCCCGACCCCCGACCACCAACCCCAGTCAGCAGGTACAGTGGAAGAAGCATAAAAAGCGCCCAGAGGCCGCCGGGGTAGAGGAGAAGGCGGGGCAGGAGGGCGAGGGTCCAATCCGAAAAGGCAGTGAGCCAGGAGTTCATGGAGGGCCGTTATCTCGGGGCACGAGAGCGCGGGGCAGGCGGGGCGCGGCTTTCGCTAGCAAACTGGTGAGGTCGAGCCAGCCGCCTACTGTTTCGGCTCCGGGGAGAATGGAGTCCATGTTCAGGTCTGGGCCGTGACCCTCACCCACATCCCCGGCCTCGCCCTCCGATTGCTCGTGAGCGAAGCGGCCCAGCAAAAGGCTGAGCCAGTAGAGAGCAACGAGGGCGAGGGCCACCCCCAGGGCCATGCCGGTGGCGGGCAGGGCGGCATAGGTCTCCGATGGAGAACCGGCGGCCAGTCCAAGACCCCACTCGGGCGAGAGTTCGCGTAGAGCGCCCACGCCGCCTGACATCGCCACCACGGCCGGGCGAACGACCCACTCGGACAACGCCTGGGGGAAGACGCCAACGAAAAGACAGAAGGCTGCGCCGAGCACGGGGAGGAAGGCCAGCCTGCGGGCGCGGCGGACGATGGACGACTCGCGGCTAAGGCAGGCGACCGACAAGGCCAGGAGGGCCCCGGCGGGCAGCAGGGCCACCGCCAGGATGCCGTATCCGAGGCTGAGAGCGGCCTGCGCGATGGCCCACACCCCGAAAGAACCCCCAAGCAAGATGCTCCAGCCCCCGGCCACGGCGGGGAAGCCGCTCCCAACAAGGGAAGGGAGGGCAGCCACCCATAGGCCCCCGGAGACTAGCAGGGCGACCGCGCCCGCGGCGGCGAGCGGTGAGCCGGGGGCCAGGGCAAGGCCGCAAAGCGCGGCGGCGGCATGAGTGGATGCGATAGCCGGTACGCGGCGGGCACCCCGCAGGCTCACAGCGGCGGTGGCCCCGGCCACGAGTCCGAGCGTACCAAGCAAGGCGAGAGCCCAGGTGCCCTCGGGGCTCCAGGGGGCAGCAACCAGGGCCCTGGCGAGCAGGAAGGGAGACGCAAGGCAGTAGAGGCCGAGCAAAGCCGCCGGGCTCCAACCGGCAGGCAAGAGGGCCGCGCTGGGCCAGCCGTTGAACGGCCAGCAGCCCGAGCGCGCCAGCACTACACAGCCGAAGGCGAGGGCTACGGGCAAAGGCCACGCCTGGGCCTCGCCGCCAGCGGGTGCGACGAATGAAGGGGCCAGGCCGAGTAAAGCCACGACAAGCAGCAGCCACCCGGGGACGTGCAGCGCCAGGGCGAGAGCGCGGCGCCCGGATCGGTTCGTTTCAGCGGAGGTGAGGGCCAGCCAGAGGCCAAGGCCGACCACCTCCCAGCCGAGATAGAGTAGCAGCAGGTCCCGAGAATACGCCATCAACAGAGGTCCTGTTGACATGAGCAGGTAGCCGGCGCCGAGCCGCCGGTTGCCGGGAGAGAGCGAGGGCCAGGCGATGGCGATGGCGAGTGACCAGGTTACGCCTAGAGCGAGGCTGAGGGCATCGGCGGCAAGCACTGGGCCCAGATATAAGATTTGGAGTGCGGCGAGGGCGAGGTTGAGGGCCGGTGGCAACCACATGAGCCTCGGGGCGGAGGTCATGGGGATAACAACTCGGAGATGGTCACAACCTGGAGACCCATTTCCTGGAGGCGGTCGAGCTCGCGGGGAAGGGCGTCAGCAGAGGCATCGGAGCCGAAGTGCTGTAGGACGATGGCTCCGTCCAGGTTCACGCCGGGGGTGTTCGTAACCCGGTTGAATATGAAATCCGGGGTCTTGGGCTGGCCGACAGAGTCGAGGGAGTCGAGGGTCCAGTAGATTGAGCGGTAGCCCTGGGAGACGGCCACGTTGAGCACGTGGTTGTTGCGGGCGCCAAAAGGCGGCCGCCAGTAAGGCTTGGTAGTCACACCCGCCAACTCCTCTATTTTGGCTTCGGTGCGCCCCAGCTCGCTGATGAGTTGCTCGTCTGTGAGCGTGCGGGTGTCGGGGTGGGACCAGGTGTGGTTGGCGATCTCGTGACCCTCGGCGGCTGCCGTTCTAATGCAGTCGGGGTACTGCTCGGCGAACTTGCCCGTGAAAAACATAGTGATGTGGACCTGGTGCTCGCGCAGGGTGGCCATGATGCGGGGGCAAGTCTCCCCGGTGGCCCCGGCGTCGAAGGTGAGGGCGATGCGCTTTTTGCCGGGTGGCATTCGCACCACCTCTTGCCAGCCGCTGGTGGGCGGGTCCTCGGGTGGGAGGACGGCGGTCGCTCGGGCCTCGGGCGTCGAGGAGCCGGAGCGGGGCGTCCTCGTCGGTTTCGGCCTCGGGGTTGATAGCACCCGGGCGGCGACTGAGGGCGAAGGGCTGGGCGGCCCGAGTTCCGGCTCGACCGTGGGCGTGGGGGTATCTGGATTGGGCGTGCCGGTGGGAGCGGCTGTCGGGGCTGCGGTGGGCGCTGCGGTGGGCGGCGCGAGGGTAGGGGTAGGCAGAGGTATGGTCGGGGTAGGCACCGGTTCCGTGCGTGTGGGAGCGCTCGTCGGTGCCTGCGCGACAACGGCCGTAGGTAGGGGAGCCGGCAGGTTGCCCGCATCGCAGCCCCAGTTAGTAACAGCGAACGCCAGGAAGGCAAGCAGGAGAGAGATGGAGCGCTTCATGGCGTGAATCATAACACGCGAGCGACTTGTGGAAAAGAAAAAGGCCCCCGAGGGCCCGCGCAGATATAGGGTGGGAATGATAGGACTCGAACCTATGACCTTTCGGATGTGAACCGAACGCTCTAACCGACTGAGCTACACTCCCGAGTACGGGATATTATACCAGCGCGGAGCGTTGTTTGCAAGAATCATATCGGCCACGCGCAACCGCCGGCGGAAAATTTCGCGTGGCCGAGTATTCAGGAAATACGTGCGTGTGCGAAGCTTAGGTGCTTACCAGCGGGACGGGGACCACGTGCTCGGCCACGAACCAGACCTGTAGCTCGTTGGTGCGCAGCACGTCGCTCATGAGGAGGTCGTTGCTGCCCCAGTCGTTGTTCTGCTCAGTCCTACCGATGGCCTCGCGGACCTCACCGATGATAATCTCGTGCGCTTCGAGCAGGCGCGAGATCATGGTGGGCACTTCTTCGCGGCCGTTGGGGGGCCGCTCTATCTTAGTGATCTCGGCCACATGGCGGGGATCGGAAACGGCTATGCCACCGAGGGCCTGCACCCGCTCCGCGAGCAAATCGACCAACGCCAACTGCTCTTCAGCGTGTTTGTCGAAGAGGAGGTGCAACTGGTAAAAGGTGTGCCCGGCGACGAGCCAGTGGTGCTTCTTGTAGAGGTTATAGAGGATCACCGTGTCGGCGAGCACCTGGTTGAGCAACTCACAACTCTCGGCGCGGGCCTGTTCGTCGAGGGCGATGGGAAGGTGCCGAAGGGTGCCATAGGGCTGGATTTCAGGGCCGCGCTGGTTCAGGAGGGGCTGGGCCTCGTCGGCGTGACCATTACCCTTATTTGACGTCCTGGAGGACGCCCTGGAAGTGGTTCTAGAGTTAGTTCTGGTGGGCATGGAAAAGAGGTCTCCTTTTGATACTTGGGCTTTCGCGAGGCGCCTATCGCCATCCGAAAGGCGTAGCACTATCTATGCCATAGGGAAGCTCTAAAGCTCACGACATCAAGCGGGGAGCGCTTAATGTCGCGAGCTAGATGCAGCTCCGCTCACGTAAAGCGCTCCTCCCTTTACGTGAGCGGAGTCTAAGAAGAAATCCACATTTGCGGGGCGATTGACCATCCTCGTATAATTAACCCAGAGGCACTCTGACATCATGATAATAAGCACTACTATTCTCGCGGTGCGGCGCGGCGACACGGTGGCCATGGCGGGAGACGGCCAGGTTACGGTGGGCGACGTGGTAATGAAGCACTCGGCCCGCAAGATTCGCAAGCTCCATGGGGAGCGGGTATTGGCGGGTTTCGCGGGCGCCGTGGCCGACGCGCTGACCCTCTTCGAAAAATTCGAGGCGCAACTACAGCGCCATAAGGGCAACCTCCGCAAAGCAGCCGTAGAACTTACTAAAGAATGGCGCACCGATAGGTACCTGCGCCGCCTTGAAGCCCAGCTTATCGTGGCCGACCCCGGCCAGCTTCTCATCCTATCGGGAGAGGGGGACGTGATCGAGCCCGACGATGGCGTGGTAGCCATAGGCAGCGGTGGGTCATACGCCCTGGCCGCGGCGCGGGCGCTGCTTCAGCACACCGATCTCCCGGCGGAGGAGATAGCCCGCTCGGCCCTCCAGATAGCCGCCGACCTCTGCATCTACACCAACGACAACATCACGATTTACACCATCGAGGCCGAGCCGGAGGCAGCAGCAGAGGAGCCCGTACCCGTGGGCTCGGGGACTTCGTCCGACTCTTCCTCATAGACAACTCATCCTTTGTAGCGAGGCACAAGCAATGCAAGACCTCACACCCCGCCAGATCGTGGCGGAACTTGACAAATATATTATCGGGCAGGATGCCGCCAAGCGAGCTATGGCGATAGCCTTGCGCAACCGGCTGCGCCGCCAGCGTGTACCCGAAGAGATGCGCGATGACATCACGCCTAAGAATATCATGTTCATAGGCCCCACAGGCGTGGGCAAGACCGAGATCGCCCGCAGGGTGGCCCGGCTGATAGACGCCCCCTTTATCAAGGTGGAGGCCACAAAGTTCACCGAGGTGGGCTACGTGGGCCGCGATGTGGAGTCGATCGTGCGAGACCTGGCGGAGATGGCCTTCAACATGGAGCACGACCGCCGCCTGGCGGATGTTCGTGAACGCGCAGAGCGCACGGCCACGGAGAGGATCATCAACTACATCGTTGAGCAGCGGGAAGACCTCAGAACCGGCAAGAGTAAGCCCGTGCGGGCGAAGATGCAGGCCCAGGCGGGCGGCGGCGAGAGCGTGCCCGAGGTGGCAACCGCCGGTGGGAGCCAGGAAACCCGACCCGTGCTCTCCGAACGAGCCCTCAAGCAGCACAGGACCCGCGTTGCGCGCCTGCTCGCGGAACATAAGCTCGACGAAGAACAGATCGAGATCGACATGGACGACATGGGCCTCGGCCTTGATGATATGCGAGGCGTGCTGGAGTTCGTGCCGGGGATGTCGCCCGAGGAGATGTCCGAGTCGTTCGGGGAGTTCCTCGACAACTACCGGACCGTGCAGGACAGCGTGGGCGTCAGGAAGCGCATGAGGCGAGTATCGGTGCGCGAGGCCAGGCGAATACTCACGGACGAGGAAGCCCACAAGCTCATGGACATCGACTCGGTGGTGGACGACGCGATCCTCCGTGCCGAGCAAACAGGCGTCGTGTTCTTGGACGAAATAGACAAGATCGCGGGGCCTGCCATCGACACCGGGCCCGACGTGTCGGGGCAGGGGGTGCAGCGAGACCTCTTGCCAATAGTCGAGGGCTCAACGGTGCACACCCGGTACGGGCCGGTGAAGACCGACCACGTGCTTTTCATCGCGGCGGGAGCGTTCCACAGTTCGAAGCCCTCTGATTTAATCCCGGAGTTGCAGGGGCGCTTCCCATTGCGGGTGGAGCTGGACAGCCTGGGGCGCAAGGAGTTAGTGTCAATACTGTCCGAGCCCGAGAACGCGCTGACGCGGCAGTACGTCGCGATGCTGGCCACGGAGGGGGTGGAGCTTAAATTCACCCCGGACGGCCTGGAGCGCATCGCCGAGGTGGCTGATGACCTCAACGAGCGTATCGAGGACATAGGGGCCCGGCGTTTGCACACGATCATGGAGCAGGTGCTGGAGGACCTCTCGTTCAGGGCCGACGAGCAAAACGGGGAGACCGTCACCGTCGACGCCGCCTACGTAGACGAGCGCGTCAAGTCGCTCGCGAAAGACGAAGACCTCAGCAGGTTCATCCTCTAGATTTTCACCGCAGAGACGCAGAGAGCGCAGAGACCTTTATTATTTGTCTCTGCGCTTTCTGCGTATGATCTGAAAAAGGGGTGCAGGGTTCCCCCTGCCGGGGGCTTGGGGGTGCCCCCCAACTCCATCCTTATTTTCATCTACGGGTGGTATGCCCCGCTCATAGTCACCTTGCGGTGTGATTTATTCTGATTGCACCTCAGCCCATTCCTCAGGGGTATTGATATTGCGGAAGCTGTCGAGTTTGGGGTCGTAGGTGCGCAACTCTGCTTCAGAGAGGTAGCGCACCTGCACATCCTCCAGGAGGGCGACCAGCTTAAGTCGGCCGGAGGCGATCCTGGCGCGGACGGGTTCAATGCAGCGGTGGGAGTAGATGGCGTGAAGGGTCTCCAGTTGCGGGTGGCCGGAGGGATTAGTCCAGGAGGGGATTATCACATCCGCCTCATCAGGGATAGACGCCATATATCTGACGAGAGCGGGCGAGAGGAAGGGCATATCGCAGCCTATGGCGAAGACCCGGCCTGAGGGAGAGTGGACTAGGCCAGTGAGGACGCCTCCAAGCGGTCCCCCGCCGGGGATTTCGTCGGCGACCATAGGAAGGCCCAGGAAGGCATACTCATCGGGAGTGTTGGTGACAAGCAAGGGTGCTCCCATGCCGGCAGCCTGCAAGCGAGCTACGACTGTTTCCACGAGGGTCGGGCCCTCCGGTGTTATTCGCAAGAGCGCTTTGTTGCGCCCCATACGCGTGCTCTGCCCCCCCGCGAGGACCACGGGAAGTATGGAACTCAAGTTTCACGCACAGTCCGTACGCCCAGGGAGGTCAAGAGCCCAAGCATGAGGACCATAAGCCAGGTGGTGAGGCGGATGGGGAAGGGCTGAATTGGGTCCAGGATATTATTGACCAGCAGGAAGAGGAGGAGGGGCGCGAGGTAGAGGAGCCACAAGCAGCCATACCAGAGCGCGGGGAAGAGGCGAGACTGCATAAGCGGCTTCCCTTTGATGGCTCGCTCCGCCCAGAGGTCGTAGAGGGCCGAGAAGCCCAGGGTGACGGGTAC
This sequence comes from Chloroflexia bacterium, assembly GCA_045805005.1. Taxonomy (GTDB): domain Bacteria; phylum Chloroflexota; class Chloroflexia; order QHBQ01; family JADMIH01; genus JADMIH01. Next base: position 149 of record JBJMMB010000393.1, on the reverse strand, counting down.
GATGAGCAGGGCCAGGTCATGGGTGTTGAGTTGAAGGTTTGTGAGGATAGCCGCCATCAGGGTCAGGGCCACGTGGGCGTCCCAGGTGGGGGTGCCGGGCTGCCAGGTGAGCGCGAGGTGCAGCGGCGAGAGGAGGTTCGCCCTGGGCG
>JBJMMB010000392.1:0-7398 GCA_045805005.1 Chloroflexia bacterium | reverse complement strand
CAGTGGCCCGGCGGCATCGGCGCCCAGGGCAACGACGGCGTGACCCAGATCGTCAAGCAAACGAACGGCGCTATCGGCTACGTCGAGCTGTCGTTCGCCAGGACCAACAACCTGGCCTATGCACTGGTGAAGAACAAGGCGGGCAACTACGTCGACGCCACCCCCGAGAACGTTGCGGCGGCGGCTGACAGCCTGATCAACACCTCGATCCCCGCCGACCTGCGCTACTACATCACCGACGCGCCGGGCGCCAGCGCCTACCCTATCGCGGCCACCTCCTGGGCTCTTGTCTACGTCAACCCGTCGGACGCGAACAAAGGCAAGACCACAGCCTACTTCGTCTGGTGGGCTACCCACGTCGGCCAGCAATACGCCGACACTCTCGGCTACGCGCCACTGCCCAAATCCATAGTAGAGAGGGCCGAGGCCCAGGTCAACCGCATGACCTGCGGCGGCGCGAAGTGCTTCCCGTAAGTAGAGGATAGGGCTCAGGACTCAGGGGTTAGTGGCCAGGGTCGCAAGCGCGTTCCTGGCCACTAACCCCTAACCCCTAACCCCCGGAGAAAGACATGAAAGACTTAATCGAAGAGAAACGGAAGCAAGAGCCCGAGGATGCGCCGCTGCAGGCCAGGGCCGAAGGAGGGCCGGCCGTGGGGCTGGAGCGGGCTACGGAGATCGACACCGCGGGAGCCGCGGCGGTCGTGCCCCCCGGACCCTCTCGCAACATGGGCGACCGGATCTTCGGGGGCCTGGTACGCTTCTCGGTGTGGCTCTTCCTGGGCGTGCTGGTGGGCGTCGCCATCGTGCTCATCGTGCAGTCGCTGCCCTCGATACGGTGGTCGGGGCTGTCATTCTTCACGCGAGAGGACTGGGACCCGGTAAAGAACGTGTACGGGGTGGGGCCCGTCATTCTGGGCACGCTGGTGGTGGCGGGGATAGCCATGCTGCTGGCGGGCACCGTGGGGCTGGCCTCGGCCATCTTCCTGGTGGACTTCGCCCCCCGCTGGCTGCGCGAGCCCGTGGCCTTCCTGATCGAGTTGCTGGCCTTCATCCCCAGTGTAGTCTACGGATTATGGGGCCTGCTGATCATGTCGCCCTGGCTGCAGCAGACGGTCCAGCCCTGGATCCAGCAGAACCTGGGCTTTATACCCTTCTTCAATGGGCCACCCTATGGCGTGGGCATCATGGCCGCCTCGCTCATCCTGTCGATTATGCTGCTGCCATTGATCGTAGCGCTCTCGCGGGAGGCCCTGCTCCTGGTGCCCGACAGCCAGCGCGAGGCAATGCTGGCCCTGGGCGCTACCAGGTGGGAAGTGCTGCGGCAGGCGGTGATCCCCTACGCTCGCAGCGGCATATTCGGGGCTATCGTTCTCTCCCTGGGCCGGGCCCTCGGTGAGACGATGGCGATTGCCATGACCATAGGCGGGGGCCATCGCTTCATCCAGACCGTCTTCGACCAGGGTTATACCCTGGCAAGCATGATCGCCAACGAATTCAACGAGGTAACGTCAGACCTCTACCTTTCCTCACTCGTAGAGGCAGGACTCATCCTCTTCCTCATCACGGCGCTGGTAAACATGGCCGCCTATGCCATCGTCCGCCGCATGAGCAGGATGCAGGGAGCCCCCAGATGAACGCTACCCAAACAATGAGAGCTAGAGGAATAAGAGGAACGAGCGCCCGCACGAGAGCCCGGCGGCGGGCCACGGGCGCGGCGGTGTATATCTTCACCGGGTTGTGCACCCTGATCGCCCTGGGATTGCTGCTTTATCTGCTGCTTTTCCTGCTGTTCAGAGGCGTAGGGGCTCTCAATCTTGACTTCTTCACCAAAGAGGCGGCAGCGGTAGGTGAGGAGGGCGGAGGGATCATCGCCTCGCTCACCGGCACGGCGATAATCGTGGCCATCGCCGCGCTGATTGCTGTGCCCATGGGGCTTATGGTGGCCATCTATCTAGCAGAGGTGGCCCGGCCGGATAGCTGGTTCGCCAACGTCGCCAGGTTGGCAGTGAACACCTTCACCGGCATTCCCTCGATCATCGTGGGGGTGTTCGTATATATTACTGTCGTCAAGCCGATGGCCAGCTTCTCGGCCCTCGCTGGAGGCATTGCCCTGGCCATCATTATGGTGCCCATCGTGGCCCGCACCGCCGAGGATGTCGTGCGCCTCGTGCCGGGCAGCATACGAGAGGCAGGCCTGGCGCTGGGCGTGCCTTCCTGGCGCGTAGTGATGGGCCTGACCCTCCCGGCGGCCCGTGCCGGCATCGTCACCGGTTGCGTGCTGGCAGTGGCCCGCGTGGCCGGCGAGACCGCCCCGCTTATCCTGACCGCCCTGGGCAATGAGTTCGTGCAAACCAACATATTCAAGCCAACCGATGAGCTGACCCTGCGCATCCTCAAGTATGCCCGCGGCCCTTACGAGACCTGGCACCAGCAAGCCTTCGGCGCGGCCTTCGTCCTGGTTATAGGCGTAGCCATCGGCGCGCTCTTGCTGCGGCTTGCGACCAGGGGCAGGGGAATAAAGGTCCAGTAATGAGTATTGGAGCGAAGCGACTATGACTACGATAAGCAAAAACGGTTCTCAGCCGCAGCTAATCATGGAGAACGTAGAACCAACCAGACAACCAATCAAGCCCATGCTTACCGGCCTGCGGCCGGTGTTCGAGGCTAACCCTGCCGCTAAGGTGAAGGTGAGCGCCAGGGGCCTCAACTTCTTTTATGGCACTCACCAGGCCCTCCGGGACATCAACCTGGACATGCGTGAGAAGCAAGTTACGGCGCTGATCGGACCTTCGGGGTCGGGGAAGACCACCTTCCTGCGCACCATCAACAGGATGAACGACATAATCCCCTCGGCCCGTGCCGAGGGGAGCATCAAGCTGGACGGGCAGGAGGTGCTGGGCAATAACATCGACGTTGTGGGGTTGAGACTGCGGGTGGGCATGGTATTCCAGCGGCCCAACCCCTTCCCCAAGTCGATCTACGAGAACATCGCCTACGCTCTCAAGGTACACAAGTACCCGAAGAACGAGATACCCGACCGCGTGGAGCAGTGCCTGCGGGAGGCGGCGCTGTGGGACGACGTGAAGGACAAGCTCAAAAAGTCGGCCTTCGCCCTATCGGGCGGGCAACAGCAGCGCCTGTGCATCGCCCGCGCGGTGGTGCTGCGCCCGGAGATGCTCCTCATGGACGAGCCCGCCGCAGCGCTGGACCCGATCTCCACCTCCAAGATAGAAGACCTGATCGTAGACCTGAAGAAGAACTACACGATTGTGATTGTCACGCATAACCTGCAACAGGCGGCCCGCGTATCCGAATATTGCGCCTTCTTCCTCGACGGCCGCATCCAGGAAGAAGGCCCAAGCATGCAAATGTTCCTCACCCCGCAAACCAAGCAAACGGAGGACTTCATCACTGGGCGCTTTGGTTAAAACCTGGAGGCCTTACTCCAAAAAAGGGGGTGCAGGGGGCTCCCTGCCGGCGGTTTGGGGGATTGGAGTCCAACCTCTCCCTATTTTTCATTACATGTGGTGGCCCATAGGGCCATAATTACCTAGAGTAGGCAAAATGGAGACTAGCATAGTGAATGCTACCAGGGAACACGTGAAGAAAGCGGGCCGCCAGGGACCGGCGGACGACAATATTGCACTCAGCGTCCAAAGCCTGAGCGCCTGGTATGGCACGTTCCTGGCGGTGCGCGAATTGACCATGGAGGTGCCCCGGAATCAGATAACCGGGTTGATCGGGCCCTCGGGATCCGGGAAGTCCACGTTGTTGAGGAGCTTGAACCGCATCCATGAAACGGTGGCTGGGGCGCGGGTGGCGGGGCGCGTGCTCTTCGAGGGCGTGGATATATACAAGGACGCCGACGCCGGGGACGTGCGGAGGACCATCGGGATGGTATTCCAGCGACCCAACCCCCTGATCACAAAGAGCATCTTCGACAACGTAGCGGTTGGGCTCAGGATAAGCGGGCTGAGCACCCGGAACCGATTGCAAGAGCAGGTCGAGAGCGCCTTGCGCCGAGCGGCCCTGTGGGACGAAGTGAAAGACAAGTTAGCCGATCCCTGCACGTCGCTATAGGGCGGGCAGCAGCAGCGCCTGTGCATCGCCCGCGCTCTCGCGGTCGAGCCGGAGGTATTGCTGATGGACGAACCGGCGTCGGCATTGGACCCCATCTCTACCCTCAAAATAGAGGACCTGATGTACCAACTGAAGGAAAGCATTACCATAATCATCGTTACCCACAACATGCAGCAGGCAGCCCGCGTATCCGACCAGGTGGCGGTGCTGATGATGCGCGAGGACAAGGCCGGAGAGCTGGTAGAGATCGGCCCAGCCAGGCAGATATACACCTCTCCACAGGACCCCAGAACCGAGGCATATATCACCGGACGCGTCGGGTGATGCTTTCATTCCAAACCGACTGCCGGCGAAGCGGGCAGCCGGTTTGGAATAGATGATTGAACTAAGACGCGAGCGCAGCAAAGGAGCTACAGGTGCCCAGGGAACTGTTCAACAAGGAATTGCAGCGAGTACAGGACGACATGCTGGTCATGGCGAGCATGGTCGAGAAGGCTATCGAGCGCGCGGTGGCCTCCTTGAAGTCCCGTGATGCAAAGCTGGCTCAGAAGGTCATAGACGACGACTTCAAGATCAACCAACAGCGCTTCGGCATCGAGGAAGAGTGCTTGCTGCTGATTGCCACCCAGCAACCCATTGCCTCGGACTTACGAATCATCGCGGCAGTGTTGAACATCATCACCGACCTGGAGCGGATGGGAGACCACGCCGAGGGGATCGCCACCATCAGCTTGATGATAGCCGACGAGCCGCCTCTGAAACCGCTGATCGATGTGCCTCGAATGGACGAGCTAGCTCGCTCGATGCTGCGCAGGAGCGTGGATGCCTTCATGCAGCGCGACGCCGAGGCCGCACGCCAGATCGCCGCCGAAGACGACTTGATAGACAACCTCTACGACCAGGTGTACCGCGAATTGCTCACCTTCATGATGGCCGACCCGGGCACGATCAACCGCGCGACCCACCTCCTCTGGGTGGCCCACAACCTCGAGCGCATCGCCGACCGCGTCACCAATATCTGCGAGCGCGTGGTGTTCCTCACCACCGGCAAAATGGAGGAGTTCAATGTTTCCAAATATTGATACACGCTATGCTATAATCCCGTCATGAAATACGTCATAGGCATCTCGGAGATCGTGCTGTGGGTGGCCGACCAGCAGAAGTCGCTCGGCTTCTACCGCGACCTGCTTGGGCTTGAGGTTATCTCGCCGCCGGAGTTGCGGGTGGTCTTTTTGAAGGCGGGCGAGGGGAACGCGGGGATACCGCAGATGATCGTGCTGGTGCCCAAGCCCGACGACATCAAGGCCAAACCATCGGGTTACCAGCTCAACCACATGGCCCTGGAGCTTCCCGAAGACGACTTCGAGGCCCAGCGCCTCGCGCTGGTTGGCGCGGGGTTCCAGCCCCGGCCAGGCAAGCACCCGGTGCTCGCCAGCCGCACCATGTACGTAGACGACCCCGACGGCAACGAAGTAGAGTTCATCTGCCGCGCACCCGCGGACTAGAAGCTGTAGCGCAGGAATAGATGGCTCCCGGCGCGGCGCGCGCTCACCAGGTCGCCCCACACCGGCCGCTCGGGCGCGAAGGTCTTGCCCACCACGAAGCCGGGTCGCTCAGAGCCCTCATCGCGCCCGGCGACCTGCGGGGCGAGGGTCAGGAATAGCTCGTCCAACAGCTTCTCCGCCAGGAAGTCCCCCATCAGGTGCGGCCCGCCCTCGACCAGCACAACCCGCGAGGGGCGAACGCGATTGACCACCTCCATGACGGACCCGGCGCTCAATGCACCCTCGCTTGCCACCTCCGCGATTTGTACCGCCTCCGGCATGCCGCGCCCATGCATGGCACGCGCCCCTGCCGGTGTAGTTACCACCAGCACGGGCACCTCGCCCCGAAAGACGCGCATAGTAGGCTGCACATCGCCGCGCTCGCTTACGATGACGTTCAGAGGCTGCTGCGTCTCACCGAGGGAGGCCCGCAGGGCGCGGTAGGCATCCGTCAGCGGCGCGTAGATGTAGTCAGCGGTCCACAGGTGGCCGGGCACGGAGCGGAGGGTGCCCGCGCCCACAACGACCGCCCCCGCGATGCTCCGCAGCAGACCCATGACCGCTCGGTCGTGCCTGTTGTGGCCGCTGATCTGCGCACCGCCCGCCTTTCCGGCCACCCCCAGATCGACCACCCCATCCAGGGTGGTCACAAAGTTGCCGATCACCTGAAGCTGGCCCTCATGAGCAGGCATCACAAGCCGGCCATAAAGAGCGGCCAGCTCAGCCGGCAAGTCCACCTCGCCCCCCTGGGCCTCGTCGAACAGCGTTGTCAGTGGTGTTAGGTCGTTCATAGCCCTGGCCTCAATTGAGGGTAATCCAGGCACGGCAAGGCATCTCCGTAGGGGCAGGCCCCCGTTGCCTGCCCTGGTTGGTTGTAACCTAACGCTTCGGTTAGCGAAGCGGCCAGGCAACGGGCGTCGTCCGCTTCGCTACCGGCCCTACAACACTTAGAAGGCAAGCGGTGCCGGTGGTGGCGTGCGGGTCAACATGGTGAAGGGTGGCACGTCCAGTACCTTCGGTAAGTCTTCCTCACCTCTGATGAGCCGGTCGTAAATGTGCAGGTAATCGTCCGCCATCCGCGTGGCGCTGAACCGCTCCTCGAAGACGGCCCGGCATTTCCTCCTATCGAGGCTTGGAACCTGCCCAACCGCCGCCACCGCCTCGTCGATACTCCCCACCAGGAAGCCGGTGACGCCCTCCTGAAGCACCTCGGGGACCGACCCGTAGGGATACGCGATGGTGGGCGTGCCGCAGGCCATCGCCTCGACCATGACCATGCCGAAGGGCTCCGGCCAGTCTATCGGGAAGATCAAAGCGGCGGCGTTCCCCAGAAAGTCATTCTTTTCGGCCTCCCCGATCTCACCAATGAACTCCACCAGGTCGCTATCCAGCAGCGGCTCGATAACCTCCTCGTGATAAGGCCGGTCGACATCGCTGACCTTGGCGGCTATCTTGATCGGCATACCCGCCCGCCTGGCGATCTCTATGGCCCTATCCACCCGCTTTTCAGGGGAGATGCGACCAAGGAAGGCCAGGTAGCTGCCGGGCCCTGGGTTGAGAGTGTACAGGTCTTCCGGGAAGCCATGATATACAGTGCTTACCCAGTTGAGCCATGCAAGGGGCTCGCGCTGCGCCTCGGAGATAGAGACCACGGGCATGTCCGAGAACTCCCCGTACAGCGGCACCAGATCGGGGATATCGAGCCGCCCGTGGAGGGTGGTCACGTGGGGCAAACCGTAGCGCCGCGACAGTGGAAAGTGCAGGTAGTCTATGT
>JBJMMB010000391.1:0-21123 GCA_045805005.1 Chloroflexia bacterium | reverse complement strand
GTACACCCGCACGACGCGGCAAGCATTCTCGATGCAGAGGGGATAGCCATACGGGCGGGTCACCACTGCTGCCAGCCGCTGATGCACCACCTGGACGTGCCCGCGCTTTGCCGCGCGTCCTTCTACGTGTACACACGCAAGAGCGATATCGACGCGCTGGTTGAGGGGATTGCTAAGGTGCAGGAAGTATTCGCTTAGGTATTGATTAGCTGCTACTCGATCCAATATACGGAGCGTACCCAAGGCGGCAGTATCAGCAAGACCAAGAGGGCGGGCTATGTACGGGGACCGCATAGTTGTTGATCCGGAAACCCTCGCCAGCAAGCCGGTGATAAACGGGACTCGCATCCCGGTAGCAGAAAGTCGGATCCCCTTACCTCTGGCATCTACCGTTGTCGTCATTTTCTACACTCTCTTTAGCTCCTGCCCGATTGCCCTTGGCATTTGGATTGCGGCCTCCGCCTTTAGGGATGGGATCAAGCCTGAGCGATTGCTGGGCGTTGCTTTTTCCCTGCTCTTTGTCGGAGTTAACGTCGCGGCCTTGCAGCGAGTGGTTACTTTGGCAATAGGAGTGGTAAAGGGGCGCATAGCTCGTAACCAGTTAGAATTGGAGGCGGCGATACTCTTCTTGGGCCTCTTCTTCGCCAATTTCGCTCTATGCGGGCTTGTCGCCGGGTTCTCGGGCGTGCTGCCGGACGACTAACCGCCATAGGTCATTCGGGGCCGTAGCGTGAAAGTCTGATAGAACGCGGTATAATAAAGCATGGACTCGGTTTACAAAGAGGAAATTCTGGACCACTACAAGAACCCGCGCAACTTTGGGACGCTGGAGGACGCGGACATACGGGTGGACGCGAATAATCCCTTGTGTGGGGATAGGCTGCACATGGACTTGAAGGTGAAGGATGGGGTGGTGCAGGACGTGGCTTTCACAGGGCGGGGCTGTGCGATCAGCCAGGCGTCGGCCTCGATGCTCACGGAGGATTTGGTGGGCAAGCCACTCGAGGAGTTGGCGGGCCTCACCCGGCAGGATATTCTGGACAACCTCGGTATAGAAGTGAGCTATGCCCGCATGAAGTGCGCGCTGCTCTCGTTGGGGCTCCTCCGGCTGGCCCTGGTCGAAGCGGGCATATCGGTGGCTGCGCATCTTGAAGACGAAGACTAGCAGCGCCGCCCTCGCGGCAGGGCTTGCGGCCATATTCTGCGCCGTCGCCTCGATTTACCAGCTTTCCATCGGCCTCTACAACGGTGGCGTGCCTCCGGAGTTCGTGCTCTTCGCGATACTGGCCGTGATATTCGGCTTCGTCTGGTATACGCGGCGGTCTCATTGAAGCACCGCCATGGTATTTTTCCACTGGAGAGTAACTATGAGCGGGGCACATCACCCTTAGATGAAAATAAGGAGACAGTTGGGGGACACCCCCAAACTCCCGGCAGGAGAAGCCTGCACCCCTTTGGGAAGTGGAAGTGGAAGTGTTGGGGACACCCCCAAGCCCCCGGCAGGGAGATCCCTGCACTCTTTTTGGAGAAGGTGGGGATGGGGCAGGCACGGGGACCTGCCCTATCCGGATTTTGGTTCGCCTGGTTCTGAGGTCGTGCGCGGCCCGGGCCAGCAGTTGATTGTTGTTCGCGCCTTGCGGGAAGCCGGGCGCGTCGGGATCATTCCAAAAACCGCCCGGGAAGCGACAAGAAGAAAGCCATGTGGGCGGTGGATTGCAGCGCTTGCTGACCCATGGCCGACTGACCCATTGCATCCTGGCGCATCGCGTCTTGCCGCATGGCATCCTGGCGCATCGCGTCCTGGCCCATAGCTGACTGACCCATGGCCGACTGACCCATAGCATCCTGGCGCATGGCATCGCCGCTCAGAACGTTGCCGCCCATGGTCAGTGCCGAACCTGAGACGTCATCACCGAGGATTTTGTGAATCTCGGCTTTCTGGGCGGCGGTCGCCCGGTGCTGCTCTACAACGTCTCTGGGGATAGCGTACCAGTTGCCTTCTTGATCATTGAGTACCAGCACATCGACGGAACCTTCGTTGCTTGCCATTTAGAGCCTCCTTTACTGATGTATTGTTAACGCTGCTTGATAGGGCCATTAATCCGGCTAGTCGAGCGACAGGGAGCGCAGAGTTGTGAAGACAAAAGTGAGGGCCCCGCGCATTCTACCGGGCGCCCGGCCGACCTGTTGGTCTTCGCTCCTCGGTTCGGCGGCGTTTGCTTTTACCTTACGTTCCCTAGAGGCTTCCTCGCGCCGCTCCGATTGATACTGGGCGGTGATGTTCTCGTGGACGTACCAGTTATTCATCAGATGCCCGGCAACGTCGTCGCCTGCGAGGTCCTGTATCTTCGCCTTCTGCTCGTCGGAAAGGCGATATTTGCCGAGTGTGTCGCGTGGGATCGCGTAGTAAGCGCCTTCGTGATCGGTGAGTACCAGGGCTTCGATACCATCTCGCGTGTCGTCGTTCATCGTGGTTCTCCTTTTTGTGTGAATATTGCTCCCCTCTCAGGAACCGGCCGCCGGGTGTGGGACATGGGATATAGGGAACAAAGTACAACGTAGCCAATTGCCTGTCAGCCCACTCTGTAACTGTGTGGGCCCGCTTGTCCTGTCATTATAGGCGTAGAGTGAGCAGAACGCAGCAAAAGATTCTACCTTGAGGGTGTAAATAATTTTACACCTGCCATGCAAGGGGGCGAAATCAGCCGCTCACTTAGCCGGGCAGGTGGGCTCTTTATCGCCGATTTCATACAGCTTGCGCTCGTCGTCCGTCAGGTCGCGGGTCAGCAGGCCGCATATAGAGCGGATGGTATCGTGATAGTCGGTGTGCCAGATGCGGGCAGTCTTGTCGTCCCCGCTGGTAACCACCAATTTCCCATTAGGGGAGAACATGACCCTGTTTACATGCAGCGGGTTGCTGGGATCATCACCCATCTGCTTAGTGAAGGTAACAATGCTGCGCCCGGTTGCAACCTCCCACGTGCGCGCCGTCCCGTCGTAGCTGGTCGTAACCACGTACTTGCCGTCGGGCGAGAACTCGGCCATGCGCACGAGGTCGGTGTGACCAGTGAGGGTGAGCACCGGCCGCGAGGTCTGGGCGTCCCACAGGCGGGCCGCATTATCGTCGCCGGCCGTCAACACGTACTTTTGATCCGGGGAGAGGGCAGCATAGCGCACAGCAACAGCGGGCCCTGTGAAGCGCGTAAGTTCGTCGCCCGAGGAGGCGCCCCACAGGCGAGCGGTCCCGTCCTCGCTGGCGGTCAAGACCTTCTTGCCGTCTTTAGATACCGTCACGCCCCAGACCGGGCCACCATGACCAACGAGCTGAATTTCACCCGGTAGCGGCTCGATACTCCAGATGCGCGCTACGTACTGGAAACCCCCATAACCTATGAGCACGTGTTTGTTATCCGGGGAAAAGGCCACGCAATTGAGCCCGTAGTTGGATGCGACCAACCGCCGCACCTCCTGCCCCGTGGCCACGCTCCACAGACGGGCGGTCTTGTCATCGCTGCCGGTAAGCAGGTATTTGCCATCGGGAGAGAAGGCCACCCCAACTATGAAGCTCTGGTGACCTGCCAGCACACGCAATTGGTCGCCCGTGGCGGCATCCCAGATGCGAGCCGTCTTATCGTCGCTGCTGGTGGCTATCAGCTTGCCATCGGGGGAGAAAGCGACGGAGTTTACCCAGTTGGTGTGGCCCGCGAAGACGTGTATCTGCCGTCCGGTGGCGACGTCCCAAAGGCGGGCTGTGTGATCCAGGCTGCCGGTCAGCAGTTGCTTCCCATCGGGAGCGAAGGCCACGCTTACCACGGCCTCGGTGTGGCCGGTGAAAGTGAGCACAGGCCGCCCCCAGTCCTGTGAACCGGGGTTGCGCTCCAGGTCCCACAGTCGAGAGATCTTCTCGGAGCTGGTGGCGGCTAAGTACCTACCATCAGGGGAGAAGGCAACGGAAATAAGAGAGTCGTTGTGCCCGGCGAAGGTGTGCACCGGCTACCCGGTGGCGGCATCCCAGATGCGGGCCGTATGATCATCGCTGGCGGTGGCGGCATATTTGCCATCGTGCGAGTAGGCCACCCCGTTAATCACCTCCTCATGGCCTTTCGGCACGCGCAATTCTCTACCGTTGGCGGCATCCCAAATGCGGGCCGTCTTGTCGGCGGAGCCGGTCAGGACGTACTTACCGTCTGGGGAGAAGGCGGCAGAAAGCACGTTCCTTTCGTGTCCTTTGAACTCTCGCTCAGGATAGGCAAGCGCGGCGGCAGTCTCGAGAGCGGTATCGCCCTCCGGCGTGTACTCTGTATTAAGGGCATGTATGGCGAGCAGCGCCACTAACTGGTCTTCGCCGTACTGCAACGCGAGCGAGTTTGCTTGCGTCCCCAGCCGCAAAGCCTGGGCATGAATGAAGTTGACCTGTGCCTTGCGGCTCTGGTCGAGCGCCCACACAGCCAGGGCCGTGGCGACGAGCAGGAAGACCGCCAGCCCGGCCACGAGGTATAGGAGCCTCCGGGCCGCGGCCCGTTGGGAGCCGGCCGCACGCCGCGCAGCTTCGGCTGCCTGCCTGGCGAGGTCCAGCTCGCGTTCCTGCCGCGCGCGCTGCCTGCTCTTGCTTGCCGCGCTCCTCGACACTTGCAGCCAGGTAGCTACGCTCCTGGGCGGTGAGGGCGACCCCGCCCGCGCGGTCGGTCCCCTCTGCAAGCGCCTCGAACTGCGCCAACCTGGTGCCGGTGGAGAGGAAGCTGGACTCCCTCCCCGCGTCTTCCCATTCGTATGCCGCCTGCATCAACTGTCGTTGCAGCCGCAGGTACTCGCGGCTCTGGTCCAGCCACTGCCCGAGCTGCCCCCACGTCCGTATAAGGGCCTCGTGTGCCACTTCCACCGTGGTGCGGTGCGTGATCGGGTCGCGGTCAAACGTTAGCAGCCTGTAGCGCCCGAATACGTTAAGCACCAGGTGCAGGGCATCCGGCTTGTCTGCGCCCGCTACCTCTTTCACGCCGTCCGGAGTTGAAGGCTCCCTCATACCCACGCCCATGATAGATTCGAGCTCCGTCAGCCGTACTCTCCGCCTGGTGTCCTCTGTGCCCTCGCCCAGTGTTACCAGCCGCAGGAAGAGCTGCCTGGTCGCCTCTCTTTCCTCGTCATCCAGGTCCCTGTATATCTCGTCCGCCCTGCGGGACAGCGCCCCCAGGACTCCCCCGCTCTCGTGGTACGCCGCGAGGGTCATACGCGTGCCTGCGCGCCGCTCGAACAGCTCGGTCATAGCGTATTGCAACAGGGGCAGAGCGCCAGGCTGCTCGCCGACGTCTTTGATGATCGTGGCGATGAGCTCTCGTTCCAGGGACACCCCGACCCTCTCCGCCGGCCTGACGATGGCCCGCTCCAGTTCATCCGCCGCGAGGGGCAGCACCACAGCGGTGCGCTGGCGCATCAACTCTCCGGGATCGGGGTAGAGGAGGGGCCGGTCGAAGAAATCGGCGCGGAGGGTGACGATCACCCACAGGCGGCTGCGCGGGTCAGTCACGGCGGCGTGCAGGCCCTCGAGGAAGTGGACGCGGGCGGGCTCGGCATCGACCAGCATGAACACCTCTTCAAACTGGTCGATGACCAGCACAAGCTCTACCGTGTCATCGCGCGGCAGCACCCGTTTGACCGCCCTGGCCAGACCACGCTCGTCAGCCTGCAATTGCTCGATAAGGCTGGCGGGCGGGTTGACGGCGATGCTCAACAACACGGCCTCCAACTCCTCAAGGGGGTGAGCGCCGGGCAGCATCTCCACGATGAGCCATCGCTCGGAGCCAGGTGCTCCTCCCCGGCGCAGCGCGGGCACAAGCCCCGCCCGCACAACGCTCGATTTGCCACTCCCCGAGGGGCCTACCACGGCAAGGAAGCGGGTAAGCGGCTCCTCCTCCTGAAGCCGCTCCAGCAACCGCCCGGTCAGACCTTCCCGGCCGAAGAAGTCCTCGGCGTCTGCTTCCTGGAAGGCGCGCAAACCCTTATAGGGGTTGCGCCCCGGCGATTCCACGCCGCGGGAGGATATCCGCGCTGCTTGCGAACCTGGCGCAGCCGCTTCCGGTCGGGAGGGGTCGGGTGAAGCGAGCGAGGCGGCCTGGACGGCCGCTGCCTGTGGATCGAGGGTCTTGATGGGAAGGCCGTGGGTAGGTCGGGCGCGGTGAGCTGGTATATGTGCTCGGGGCGGATCAAGTCTCTCAGGTCGGATTCTCCCAGGTCGAGCAGACCGGTATCCTGGGGCATAAGGTCGCGGACAAGTTGTTGCGTGGGCAAGGAGAGCAATACCTGTCCCTCATGGCCTGCGGAGAGGAGCCGGGACACCCGGTTGAGAGGCAGGCCAAAGTAATCCCGGTCGCGGACTTCGGCCGCACCCGTGTGCAGCGCCATGCGCACCCTGATCGGCCCCACTCCCACGCTGCTCCAGTCGCACCGCCCGCTGGGCATCGAGGGCAGCATCGAGGGCTTCGGAGGCGGTTGGGAAGGCAGCGCAGAAAGCGTCACCCATGGTCTTGAAGATGTAGCCCCCGTGGGCTTCGATGGCTTCCCTGAGCAGGGTGTCATGGCGGGCGAGGGCAGCCTGCATGGCGCGTGGGTGCTGCTCCCACATGCGGGTGCTTCCCTCGATATCAGTGAACATGAAGGTAACAGTGCCCTTGGGCATCCTGGCCGATCTGGGCATCGGCTTGCTCCTGCGGGTTCATCTAGCGCCCGCTGTGCATTTACCGCTCTTACTTAGGGCGGGTAGGCCTCGGGTTGCTAAGGCAACCAGGCAACCGGAAGGCTCTGTGTGGCTAGTGATTATGCCACATCTGATGACAAATCGCAAACCTTTGCATCCTCATTATTTAGACGCGCCGGTCGGGTTTCTGGTATAATTGACCGCTAATCTACCGAAAAGGGAGCATAGAGAAATTGAATATTACGCGTGAAGATATGCCGGGCAGGCAGGTGGCCCTTACGATTGAGTTGGAGGCCGAGACGGTCAATACGGCCCTGGAGCGGGCTTACAGGCAGATGGTCAACCAGGTGGATATCCCAGGGTTCCGGCGAGGCAAAGCCCCACGTTATATACTCGAACGCTATGTGGGCATCGATATGCTCACCGAGCGCGCCGTTAAGAATATACTTCCCCAGACCCTCCAGGACGCTATCGCCGAGCAGAATATCGAGGCTATGGACGTGGGCGACGTGGAGATCGTCAGCATGGACCCGGTGCAGGTGAAGGTGATCGTGGTGCAGCCTCCCCTGATCGAGCTTGGCGATTACAGCACAATCCGCGTCGAGAAGGAAAAGGTGGAGATCACGCCCGAGCAGATCGAGGAAGTGATCGCAGAGTTACGCCGGGAGAGCGCGCCCTGGAACGAGCCGTCTGAGCCAAGACCGATCGCGGAGGGGGACATGGTGTACCTCAACCTGGAGGGTTTCACGGGCGAGGGCGAGCTTGAGGAGGCGCAGCGCGATAACTTCCCGACGATCGTGGGCGCGGAGCATGGGGGAGTGCCCCAGGTAGTTAACGAGGCGCTCGCGGGCATGTCTATCGGCGAGGAGAAGGATATAGTCGCCACGCTGCCGGAGGACTACCCGACAGAGTCGTTGCGGGGCCGCGATGTGACGTACCACGTGACCACCCTCTCGATGAAGGAGCAGCAGTTGCCGGAGGTGAACGAAGAGTTCACCAAGGGGCTGGGGTTCGACACAGTGGAGGCCATGCGGGAGGCCATCGAGCGCAACCTGAAGGAGCGGGCGGAGGACAATGCTCAGAGCGGGCAGGTCAACTCGGCCGTAGCGCAGATGGTGGAGATGTCGAGCGTGGAAGTGCCGGACATGCTGGTGAAGGAAGAATTGGACAGTATGCTGAAGAACCTTGAGGAGCGGCTGAAGGGGAGCAGGCTGTCGCTGCGGCAGTACTTCAGCTTCAATGGCATCAGCGAGGACGAGTGGCGGGAGGCCAACACGCAGCGGGCGAGAGACCGGATCGTGAGGAGCCTGGTGCTGCAGGAGTTCGCCCGCCGCGAGGGCGTATCGGTGGACGACACGGAGGTTGAGGGCGAGATAGAGCAGATGCTGGAGCGGTTCGAGGGCCAGGAGAAGGAGACGGCCCGCTCGGTGCTCGCCAAGGGCGAGGCCAAGGAGGATTTGCAGGACCGCCTCTATCAGCGTAAGATCCTGGACCGGCTTACGGGGATTGTGGAGGGTACCATCGAGGCAGCGCCCGCGCCCACGGCGAGCGCGACGGAAGCTGGAGAAGCCGGAGAAGGTGCGGAAGGTGCGGAAGGTGCGGAAGCCGCCGAGGAGAGCCCGACCGGAGAGACCGCGGGTGACGAGGCCGCGAGCGAGCAGACCGAAGAGGCCGGAGCCGGCGAGTCCGAAGAGGCGAGCGGCACAGCCTCCGACCTGGAGAGCGCGGGAGGTGCCGCGGAGGTGCTGGGCACAGGCGGCATTGATATCCACTCGGAGAACGAAACGGGGGAGGCTCAGGAGGGCGGCACGCCTTCGAGCGCCCCCGCCCTGGAGAGTTAGGTATCTTACAGCAAACAAGAGGGCACGCGCCTGAGGCGCGTGCCCTCTTGTGAATCGGGGCCGCATCCCCTTGTGGTATAATGTTAAGCATACAGAGGACACAAATCCCCTGCCTCTGCCTACCCAAGTGCCCGAAAGTACCCTCAAATCGGTGGGAAAAGTAATTGTGCGCGGCGGAGGCATCTAGTATAATATGGCTCACAGGAGAATATAACGATGAACTCTAAATCCGAAATCTGGACCCCTGGACCCCAGGCTGTCATTCCTTACGTGGTGGAGAGCAGCAACAGGGGCGAGCGGGTATATGACATCTACTCGAGATTGCTGCGCGACCGCATCATCTTCATCGGCACGCCGATAGACGACCAGGTGGCCAACGCGGTGGTGGCCCAGCTCCTCTTCCTCGATCACGAGGACCCGGAGCGGGACATCCAGATATATATCCAGTCGCCCGGCGGCTCGATAACGGCGGGGCTGGCGATCTACGACACCATGCAGTTCGTCCGGCCCGACATCACCACCATCTGCATCGGCCTGACGGCCTCGATGGGCACGATAATACTGTGCGCGGGCACCAAGGGCAAGCGCTACGCCTTGCCCAACTCGACCGTCCACATGCACCCAGCAGGGGTAGGCGGCATAGGCGGCTACGCCCCGGACGTGGAGATCCAGGCCCGCGAGTTGCTGAGGATGCAGTCGAAGATACGCAACCTCATGGCCACCCATACCGGCCAGAGCCTTGAGAGGATCTCGCACGACTTTGACCGCGATATGTTCATGGATTCATATCAGGCTGTGGAGTATGGTATTATAGACAGCGTCATCGAGAGCACCGGCTCGGTGCCCTCGACCGATGCGTCGAGCAACGGCGCTGGAGACCTGATTAAGTCTGATGCGCTGAAAGTTTGATAATTACGTATAGCGTATTACGTATTGCATAAGGAAGGAAGGGCAGAGGTTCTACTGCCCGCGCCTTGCCAGCAAGCAATGCGTGATGCGCAGTGCGCAATAACAATCGAGGAGAGCTACCAGCATGGCGAATACCCGTAGTGGCAAGCCCCAGTACCGCTGCTCGTTTTGCGGCAAGAGCCAGGAAGACGTGCGCAGGCTGATAGCAGGCCCCGGTGCGGTATATATCTGCGACGAGTGCGTGGAACTGTGCCGCGAGATCATCGATGAAGAGGAACTGAACGTCAGCAGTAAAGCTGACTTCAGCCTCGGCCGCCAGATACCGAAGCCCAAGCGGATATCGGAGCTGGTGGACCAGTACGTGATCGGCCAGGACCGCGCCAAGAAAGTGCTGTCGGTGGCTGTATACAACCACTACAAACGCATCGTCACAGGCTTGAAAGGCGATGACGTAGAGTTGCAGAAGAGCAACATCCTGCTGCTGGGACCGACTGGGTCGGGCAAAACCCTGCTGGCGCAGACCCTCGCCAAGATACTCGATGTTCCATTCTCTATCGCTGACGCCACCGCCCTCACCGAGGCCGGCTACGTCGGCGAAGACGTTGAAAACATCCTGCTGCGTCTCCTCCAGGCGGCCGACCTCGATATCGCCCGCGCGGAGAAGGGCATCGTCTACATAGACGAGATCGACAAGATCGCCCGCAAAGGGGATAACCCCTCTATTACCCGCGACGTGTCGGGCGAAGGGGTGCAGCAGGCTCTCTTGAAGATCGTAGAGGGCACCGTGGCGAATGTGCCGCCGCAGTCGGGCCGCAAGCACCCTCATCAGGACTTCATACAGGTGGACACCAGCAACATACTGTTCATCTGCGGCGGGGCCTTCGAGGGGCTGGACGAGATCATCGCCAAGCGGGTGGGGGGCGGCAACGCCCTGGGCTTCACCCGCACGAGCAACTCCGAGGACCGCGCCAAGCAGTCGGCGGCGCTGCTGTCCAAGGTGATCCCGGAGGACCTCCTAAAGTTCGGCCTCATCCCCGAGTTCGTGGGCAGGCTGCCGATCATCGTGGCCCTCGACGCCCTCGATCAGGCGTCGCTGGTGAAGATACTGACCGAGCCGAAGAACGCCATCATCAAACAGTACCAGAAGCTGCTGGCGCAGGACAAGGTGGAGTTGGTATTCACCGAGGAAGCGCTGGAGGCCGCGGCCGACAAGGCTCTGAAGCAGAAGACCGGAGCCAGGGGACTGCGCACCATCATCGAAGAAACCCTGCTCGATGTTATGTACGAGATACCCTCGCAGGAGACGATACGCAAGTGCGTCATCACCAAGGACGCCATTGAGGGCACACGCGAACCCATGCTCGTCTCGCGCAACGACCGCTCGGAGCGCAACTACGAGCGCGAGACGCCCGCTCTGGCGGCCACCGCCGAGTTGAAGCTGGACAGGGAGTTGGAAGAAAGCGCCTAGGGCTTTCTTGAAATGAAAATGGGGCCGCCCGCGGGCGGCCCCATTTTCATTTGTGAGGAAGAGAATTGGGGGACACCCCCAAGCCCCCGGCAGGGAGGCCCCCGCACCCCTTCCCAAACGCCTTATGGGGGAGTTGGGGCGTTAGCGGGGCGGTCGCCGCTTTCCTGGTGGTGGTCTATGCCGGAGTATGCTTCGATGAAGCGTTTGATGCGGGCTTCGTCGAAGGTGTCGAAGCGGTCGATGCGGCGCCAGGCGGTGAGCACGATGTCATTGGAGAGGCCGGGGTAGGGGTACATGAGGACGTGGTTGTCCTCGCTGGCCTCGGTGATAAGATCAGCGTAGCTCTTCACGAGGGCCGCCAGGCGGTCAACCGTGGCTTTGTCGAGGTCGGGGCGGTAGTTGATGTTGACGCCGCCGTCTTCGAGGGAGTGCACGGCCAGCTCTTTGGTTATGACGTCCGTGTGCACGCCCCAATCGGCCAGGGAGCCGATGTGGGGGCCGGAGGTGGGTGGGTCGGTGGTATAGGTGGGGTGGGCCTCTGTTCCGGTGATCAGGTGATAGCTGGGCATGATGGGCACCTCCTGGCCGGGTGCCGGAGGAGGCGGAGGAGGCGGAGGAGGCGGTGGCTTGAGGGCCTCTTGCAGGTAGAAGACGCCGGCGGCCCCGCCAACCACGATAAACATGGCTATGAGCATGCCCAGGGTGCGTATGGACTTCTGGCGTTCGCGGCGCAAGGCAGCTTCCTGGACCGCCAGCTTACGCTGCATCTGCGTCTCCCGCCTGGCCTCGGGGGTTAGTGTGGCCGGTTGGATGGGCGAGGGCTCGCTCTTCGCGGCATCGCCCTTCGCGGCTGCTGATTTCGCCGCGCTCTTGCTGGTCAAACTATCTACTCCTGTCCGTCAAAAAAGAGGACGAGCCGTTGGGTCGTCCTCTAATTGTAACATAATGGGCGGGGCAGGGTAAAATTGCGCCGGGGGCGGTCAGCGTCGAGTATCGAGGTGCACAAATTGCCATAGGGCCGGAAGCGAAGCGAACGACCCTACAATTGCGGTTTCTTGATCTTAACCCGCTTATTAGCCGCCGGGCTCCTATGGGGTGGCGGGCTTGAGGACGCCGATGTAGGGGAGGTTGCGGTAGCGCTCTTTGTAATCGAGGCCGTAGCCTACGACGAATTGATCGGGAATCTCGAAGCCCACATAGGCCATGGGTACGTCGAGCAGGCGCACGCTGGCCCGGTCGAGGAGAGTGCAGACGCGTAAGGAGGTGGGCTGCCGGCCCTTCAGCATCCTCATCAGGTAGCCCAGGGTGAGGCCCGTATCAATGATGTCCTCCACGAGGAGCACGTGCCTCCCGACTATCGGCTCGTCCAGGTCTTTTATGAGTCGGACGCCGCTGTTGTGGCGGGTCTGTGGGCCGTAAGGGGCAATAGATAGGAAGTCGACGCTGACAGGCACGTCGTCCGGGATAGCCCTCATGAGGTCGGCCACGAAAGGCACAACGCCCTTGAGCACTCCGATCAAGTGCAACGGGTTGTCATGTGACACGCCCAGGCTGCGATAGTCTTCGGCTATGGCCCAGGCCAGTTCGTTGGTGCGGATTACCAGTTCTTCGTCGGTGATGAAAGTGGAGATCGTATCGGTAGCCCAGGACGGGGCCACGTCTTCCCGCATGGGGCTCTCGGGGGGGACGGTGGGCTCGGGTGGGGGAGCGGGTTGGGGCGATGGCTCTTCGACGGCCTTGCGAGTGCGGGTGCTCGGGAGGGTGGTCACGGTTTAGCCATCGCTTTCGGACGGCGGCTCCCCGTCCCAATCTTCGGGTTTTATGCCGAAGCGTTCAAGGAGGCGCTGGTAGTCGCGGCGGTAGAGGAGCTTGATGTTGATCTCCGGGTAGAGGGCGCGCAACAGGCGCAGCTTGCGGTTCTTGCGGCGCACCAGGGACTGGCGCATGGTGGTCAGCTCTATATAGAGGTCGTATTCGGGCAGGTAGAAGTCGGGGGAGAACATCTCCGTGGGACGCCCTTCGTGCCACTGCAAAGGGAACTGGTTGGGTTCGTAGTGCCACTCTATTCCGTAATAGGTAAGGAGGCGTGCGAACTCGGCCTCGCTTGCGTGGTGGAAGTCCACGCCATCGACTGAGATAACGCCACCCTGGGGCGTGCCGCTGGAACCCATGCCGGGATCAGGGGCTGTACCGCGAGAAGATGCGTCGTGTTGTTGAGAAGGGTTATCGACCGGAGGTTCGGGCGGCGGGGCGGGTGCCGTTGGGGGAGAGGGCTGCGGGGCTTGAAGAGCGGGTTTGGGGGCTTCTGGGAGGGGTAGAGAGCCCGGCCCAGCCCCCGAGGGGTGCTGGAGCTCTTCTTTTTTCGGTTGTGCCGTTTTGCGCTTTGGCCCCTTCAGCGTCTCCGGGGGCGGCACGGCGCCGGCCGGAGGGGGTGCGTGGCGTCCTGGCATCAAGCTAGCTCTGTTCTGGGTGCCGTCAGTCACCTCGATATGCATTCAGCGAGTGCTGTTATGTCCAATTATATCACCAAGCCCCTATACACACAATAGACTTTTCCACAGGTTTCGCGTATGTTGAGGCTGCGCGGCGTGTTTGGGGTAGTGAAAAAGCAATATCAATGCCACACTCGCGGAGGCCGTGAACCGTTAAGACACCGATTCCGGGAACCGCTAAGACACCGATCCCAGAAACCGCCAAGACGCCAAGACGCCAGGGATTTATTGTGTTGGCAGGCCGGGACGCGCTCGCTGGCATAGGTGGTTGGGAGGGCTGGAAGAAAGGGAACCACCAAGGCACCAAGGACACCAAGAGAGCATCAAGTAACTATTGGGGACGAACCGCAAAGACGCTAAGTGCGCAAAGTTCGCCGGGATTTGGAAGGTTTTGCACCGCAGAGTAACTATGAGCGCTGGCACACCACCCGTAGATGGAAATAAGGAGAGATTGGGGGGCACCCCAAACCCCCGGCAGGGAGGACCCTGCACCCCTTTGCTGTGGGGTATGAGTCGCATAAGCACTTGTTATTATGGCCATACGGTGCCAGATACCGATACCTGGCTGACCAGCACCTGCCCGGTCCGGGCCGCAAGCGCCTCGTTCACATGCTCGATGCCGCGCCATTCGGCCGCCAGCAGGAACAGCATCTTGCGGTCTGGTCCGCCGAGCATGGTGGCGAAGATCGCGCGGTCGTGTTCGATCCGTTGGAGCACCGCGCCTCCCTCGCGGAGCCGCACGACCGCGCCCGCCGGTGTGCCCTCACGTCTGGTGGGAGTGAAGGTAGCTGCTGTCTGGACCCAGATGGCGCCCTCGGCGTCGAGGCAGATACCGTCGGGGAGGAGGCCCTCGGCCCACACCCGCCGATTGGACAGGCTGCCGTCGGCGTCGATGTCGAACGCGATGAGCCGCCCCGTGAAGGACTCGCCGATGATCAACGTTGAGTTATCCGGCGTGATCACCATACCATTGGGGAAGGACAGGTCGCCCGCGACCTGACGTGCGGTACCGTCCGGGGTGATCAGAGCAATGATGCCGGTGGGGGACGTGGGCTGCGCACCGGCCAGGAACTGGAAGTTGATGCTGTTGAGATAGATATTGCCCCGACCGTCAACGACGATCTCGTTCCAGCCATCAGCGATCTCGCTAAGGTCGGCGTGCCGGACCGTCGTGCCGTCCGGCTCCATGCGTAACAACTCCTTGCCGGTGATCAGGAGGCGCCCATCGGGCAGCCAATCGATGGACCAGCCAAGGCCTGGAGGTCCATGGCCGGTGACTTCGCTTTTGCCGTCGAGGTCGACCGCCACGATCTCGCCCGTGCCCCAATGGGCAAACCACAGCCGGCCGTCGTGCCAGCGCGGCGATTCGACATAGGCGAGCCCGTCCAGTAGGATTTTGGGGGCATGTGGTGTATCACTCATGATCTTCCCTCTCGCATGATCTCTGTCGGATTTACTCTTACCTCCGAATGTACCAAGTTAATCGGATAGGCACTAAGAGAGGGCGGGGCTGGGGATGGCGGCGGGAACCTGGCGGAGGCGGGCGGCGATGTCTTCGGCTGTGAGGTCGTCGGCGTTCCAGGCGCCGAGTGAGGAGAGCTTGAGGCCGAGCTTCGCGGCTACCGGGTCCAACTGGGCCGGGATGTCCCACAGGGTGTTGATACCGTCGGCGGGGAAGGTGGAGGGCATCCACAGGACCGACCTGGCGCCTGCGGCGGCCAGGGATTGGAGGGCCTCGGTGGAAGTGGGGCCGTGGGCGCGAAGCCAGCAAGCCACTACCCGGCTCTCGTCGAACCCGACTTTGAGGAGCGCCCGGCGCAGCCTGGCCTGGAAGTCGGCCTCCTGCCTGTAGCGCGTGCTTGACGACTGCCGAGCCTTGCCGTGGGGGACTTCGTGGCCTCTGCCGATGAGCAGCAAACCGATGTTCGCGGGGTCGCTATCTAGCTGGGGTGCGGCCTCCAGGACCCGCCGTACATATATCTGGGGCAGCAGGTCGGAGTCCCACATAGGGCCTAATTCCTGCAATTGCACCCCGTAGCTCGCCGGGTTGAGGCCCTCGAACAGCTCGCCCGCTTTGACCGGGTCTGGCGGGTCGGTGATCCGTACGTGGACCACGACCACTTTGCGCGCCCCGCTTTCAATGGCATCGGACAGGGCCGACGCGAAGGAGGGCTTATCGCTGTAGAAGGCGGAGTAGACCTTGTGGGTGTTGTCGAGCCTGGATTGAACTTTACGGGCCAACTCGTTGTGATATTCCCTGTAGGGGCTGCTGCCTATACGGGCGTATTTGCTCCGCAGGTCGCGCAGGTAGAAGGGGCGAAACAGGACGGGAGGCACGTCCTGGGGGTCATCAGCCAGGGCCAGCCGGCGCGAGGCGCTTTCGACTCCGTAATCGGGCGGCTCTCCCTGGGTAAGCTGGATCACAGCTGTGAGGTCGGGCCGTCCGGCTCGTGTGGCCGGGCCTTTGCGCTTTGTCGAGTAGGAGAGCACCGAAAAGGTGGTGAGCGCGTAGCCCAGCGCAAAGGAGAGGACCAGCAGCACTACAGCGTTGGCGAGCCCCTGGGAGAAGTTTTCGATGAAGGAGACGGAGGTGAGCACCCCCGCCACCGCCAGCGCCACGACTAGCAGGAGGACTATGGAGAAGCTGAGCTGGTACTTGCGCGTGGTCATGAGCATCAGCGCCAGCATGCCGCCGCTCGCCAGACCCATGAACACTATGAGCGCTATGCTGATGTTCAGATGCTGAACAAACAAAGGTTCTCCCCAGAGTTACTACTGCGGAGCACGCCCGCGAATGGCTGAAAATGGGAGGAAGGGATAGTCTGGGGCAGACCCCCATTACCCGCAAGCGGGTACCCACGGGCAGGGAGATCCCTGCATCCCCTCTTTCACGTAGAACCTGCGTCATTATAACACGAATA
Organism: Chloroflexia bacterium; assembly: GCA_045805005.1. Lineage (GTDB taxonomy): Bacteria > Chloroflexota > Chloroflexia > QHBQ01 > JADMIH01 > JADMIH01. Next base: position 4,804 of record JBJMMB010000391.1, on the reverse strand, counting down.
GAGGAGCCGGTAGCAGTTTACCCACACGAGCATAATCGATACCTTGACGCTTTATGGGGGGCAAAACTATAATTCGCAATATGAACAGGAGCACACCTAGCGCTTCGGATTTGCTCACCGCGCCTACCATAGGCCTACCGGAGGTGAAGTACCGCACGCCGGTAATAGCCACCCTGCTGGCGTCGTTCTTCCTGCTGGCCGTGGCGGCGCTCCTTGGATTCCTCGGGGTTCTCAACACCATCACTCAATGGGGCAAGGCCTCCACTAATGAGGAGGGAGCCTCTTTCATTGGAGCAGGTTTGTGTGGACTGCTCAGCCTGGTGGCTCTCGCCGGGGTGGTTTACTTCCTCCTCGCCGTGCGCATGGGGGTGCAGGATTTGGGCGAGAATTTCATTTACTCCAGGGGCGTAGTGATGAAGCCGCGGGCCCTCAGCGGTCGCAGGGGCAGAGACTGGCTGCTGATGTCACTGGAGTACGTGGGCACCGACCGTGCGGAAGCCTCGCGGGTCAGCGACGAGCAAAGAGCGTCGTCGGTGGACCGCTCGCAGATATTCCAACCCAGGTTCGCAACCGGCAGCGTGCGCCCAGTCGGGGCTGAGGAGGACCAAGAAGCCGCGGGCACCGCCGCCAAGAGCTACCTCAGCCCCGACCGGATATCGAGCAGCCAGGAGGCTGAGCCCTTCAAACTCGATCCCGAGGGCGAGGAAGATCCGGACGGACCCCGCGCGGTCTTCAGGATAGATTTCGCCCCCAACGCCAAACTCGTCCCCGGGGAGGAGGTGCTGGTGGCCCACTCCCGCCGCCTTCAGCACATCTACTACGTGGCGCGCCTGCGCAACGGCGAGTGGGAAGCCTACCGGAATAAGAAACTGATCTAGGGGGCGGGGGGCGGAAAAGAGACGATGGACGATGGACGATAGGGGGCGGGAGTCGGGGGTCGGGGATTGATACTATTTGCAGCATGATGGATGGGTGGGGCCAGGATGGGGAATTCCCCATTTTCACCATTTTGGGGGTGGTGCGTGCGTGGCGTATGGAAAATGGGGAATTGGGGGCTAGATACTGTTTGTAGCTAAAGTGGTGATGGGTGGGGCCTGAGTTAGACGATGGGGATGGACGATGGAGGCCAGGACACGAGTTTGATCTATTCCATGGACGATGGACCAGGGTCCATGGCCGGCGAATAGCCGGTGGCAGACCGCTACACAGCCGAGTACTTCCGCGGGCGGCGGATGGGGGAGAGCTTCGACGACCCGTTTGACGTGCGGGCGCGGGCTCTCAAGGGGTACAGGCGGGGGGCGCGCTTGCTGGGCGACCTGCGGGGGAAGCGGGTACTCGACGTGGGGTGCGGCCTGGGAGCGGGGTCGTGGCTGCTGGCGACCAGGGGGGCGCACGTTACCGGCGTTGACGTTTCGGAGGACGCCATAGGGTGGGCCCGCTCTACCTATGAAGGCGAGGCCGCGCGCACCGTGGGTAGGCTGGAGTTCTGGACGGTTGACCTGCTCGCCTCGGACGGCGGTGGCCTGGGGACGTTCGACGCGCTGACGGTGGTGGACGTGCTGGAGCACTTCCCGCCTGATGCAGGGCGCGAGCTGCTGGCGCGGCTGAGGGGCCTTCTGCGCCCCGGTGGGCGGATGTTTCTACACATGCCCATTACGGCCAACGCCCTCGATTGGCTCCTGGTCGTTAAGAACGGTCTTCTCCCCAAGCGCCTCAACGGCGAGGTGATCGACCACCACGGCGACCCCACCCACGCTACCCGCTACTCGGTGCGCGCTGCCTCGCGCGTCCTCGAGCAAACAGGCTGGAAAAACGCCAAATTGGAGCTACGCGCCTACTCGCCCAGGCTGCACGGCCTGGAGCGCGCGGTCAGATCCGGGCGGAGGACGCCTGGTGAGCGGGCATTGGAGCAGTTAGTCACCGACTGGGACGGGGTCCACCTGGCGTCCTGATTTTTCACCGCAGAGACGCGAGAGCGCAGAGATTTTCCAGAAAACGCCTTCCAGTAAATGCCTCCCAGAAAACGCCAAGACGCCAAGACGCAAAGACGCCAAGGTTTTATTGAATGGGCAGGCCGGGGCGCGCTTACTGGGTTAGGTGGTTGGCGGGCTTGGAGAGACGGAACCACCGAGGGCACTAAGGGCACCAAGTAACTAAAGGGGACGAACCGCAAAGACGCAAAGAGCGCAATGTTCGCTAAGATTTATTGGGGTTGAGAGCCATAGAGGCGCAGTGAACCGTTGGTGGTTCACTGCGCCTCTGTGGTTCTACAAAGCTATGGATTGGTGCGGGCCAGGTAGACGATCTTGGAGATCTGGCCCCTTGTGGCGTTGTTGCCGGGGCGGAACTCCAGGCAGCCGGTGCCACAGTCGTATCCTGAGATGATGTTGTGCGAGTAGGCTGTTTCTATGTAACCGTAGAAGGTGTCTCCCACAGGCACGTCGCGGAAGGTCGGGGTGGAGGGAGGGGTTATCTCCCATGCCTCTGCCAGCACCACTATCTTGGTGAGTTGTCCCCTCGTCACGTTATTGCCGGGGCGGAACTCAAGACAGCCGCTGCCGCATTCATAGCCTGAGATGATGTTGTGAGAGTAGGCTGTTTCTATGTACTGGTAGAAGGTGTCGGTGGTGCGTACGTCTCGGAAGGTGGGGGAGGGAGGGGTGTAGATGGGCCAGCCCTCGGCCAGGGTCACTATCTTGGTGAGTTGGCCCCTGGTGGTGAGGTTGCCGGGGCGGAAGGTGTTGTCGGCGTAGCCGGAGATAGCCCCGTGGCAGTAGAGGTAGGTGACGGGGTCGTAGTAGTAGTCGGTGGGGTGCACGTCGGTGAAGGTGATTGTGCAGGGCGTGGAGGTTGAGGTGGGCGTGCCGGCGGCGGGAGTATTGGTGGGGGTGCCGCCTGCCGGGGTGTCAGTCGGGGTGGTGCCTGCCGGGGTGTTCGTTGGGGTGTTAGTCGGCGTGTTGGTGGGGGTGTTTGCCCCGGGAGTGTTCGTGTTAGTGGGCGACGGAGTGAGGGTAGGCGTGTTAGTGGGTGGGCGCGGCGTGACGGTTGGCGTGTTAGTGTTGGTAGAGGTGGCCGAAGGGGTGTTCGTCGCGGTGGGTGGGGTGCCTGTGACGGTGGGAGTGGGCGTGCCCTGAACGGGGCTGTAGCGCGAGACGTAGGCGTCTTCGTTGGTGCCGCTGCGGGTGTCGGTCCACACCGCGTAGGCCGCATCGTTGGTCGAGCTCACGCCGATGTAGTCGCCCGCCGCGCCGTTCCAGCCCGAGCCGGTGGGTATGCCGATGTTCAGGTTGGTGGAGGCGTCGGTGACCTGCTCATCGGGGCCTGTCCAGGTAGCTCCGTCATCGGTCGAGTGGGTGGCGTAGATGTGGAAGGTGTTGAGGGCGGAGGGGAAGTCTCGGTCGTCGTACCACACCACGTCGAAGCGGCCATTGGGGGCTACGGACACCCAGGGCTCTACCTGGTAGCTACCACCGGCCGGGTTGTGCGACACCTTCGCGGCCGCGCTCCAGGAGACGCCGCTGTTGGTGGAGCGGGTGTAATAGATGTCGTCTTTGGCATTGCGCCCGTCGGCCCACACGGTGACGATGGTGCCGGTGGCCTGGCTGGCCGCAGTGGAGGGTATCGTGTTCAACCGCCACTGTGCGCCGGGCACGGCGCGCGCGCTGCTCAGCGATACGGCCGAGGTACTGGGGTTGTTGAAGCTCTGGCCTCCGTCGGTGGACCTGCCCACGCCGATCTGGCTGCCAGGGTTCCAGGTGGCAACCACGGTGCCGTTGGGGAGCACCACGGGCATGGAGAATTGCCCCGTATCTAAGCTGCCATAGCTGACGGTAACGTAGTTGCTGCCCCCCGGCGGGTTCCAGGTGGCGCCGTTGTCGCTCGACCATTTCTCGATGAACTCGGGCCCGGCGGCGAAGTTGGTCCAGGTGGTGTAGATGCGGTGGTAGTAGGGGCTGGCGGGGTTGAGGTCGACAGCCGTCCACTCCTTGTCGGAGCCGCTCTGGCCGGGGTTCAGGGCCACCGCGGGCGACCAGGTGAGGCCGCCGTCGGTGGAGCGGGCGACCATAGTGGCGTTCAGGCTGAGGCCAGCGGCGTCGGCGAGGCCGATGATAGTCAGGTAGACAGTGTTGTTGTCGCTGAAGTTGATCACCGGGTCGCTTTGCTGGGGCCGTGTGCTATCGGGCATGGGGATGTGGGTCTGCGAGGGCCAGGTGAGGCCGCCGTCGAGGGTGGTCTCTATCCACACTTCCTTAGTTGCGGTGCCGGGCGAGGGGGCGCTGCGCTCGTCTTTGTTGGCGACCACCACGTTGAGGGGGTTGAGCGGGTTGACCCCTATGGAGGGCTCCTGCTGGGCGTAGGTGGTGGCGTCGGTGTTGGCGCGGACGTTGGCGCTCCAATGGGAGTCGTTGTCGGAGTGGGCCGCCGGAGCAGTGCTGAAGTAGGGGGGCGGCTCAACGCGAGGGCCGCCCTCAAGGGGCTGGCCGAACCCGAGGGGGTCGGGCAGGTGAACCTGGACGGCGGCGAGGGTCCTGCCACCCCCGCCGAACCCGCCTGCCCCGCTGCCCATGGCCGTTACCGGGGCCAACGCCGCCAGCGCCAATGCTAGCACCGACAGCCGCCAAACTTTCTTGCGCGAAAACATCGGTTATCTCCTTCCTTCCAATAAAGAGCAAAACAGCCGCACAGTACCAAGCGTTCAGACTTGAGGCGGCGCGATATGTCGTAGGGGCAGGCCCCCGTTGCCTGCCCTAGTCGTGTACGGCCAAGGCTTCGGCTAGCTAAGAGGGCAGGCAACGGGGGCCTG
>JBJMMB010000390.1:0-2358 GCA_045805005.1 Chloroflexia bacterium | reverse complement strand
CGAGTGCAACACCTCGTCGCTCAGCGCAGGGCAGCGCCTGCTGTTCACGCAGAGCGTGGGCACCTGTCCCACGAACACGCCGACGTTCACGAGCACATCGACCTTTACCCGGACACCCACCGTCACCGGTACTCCTCCCACTGCCACGAACACGCCCATTTGCTCGGTAACCTCGTACACGAGCCCTAACGTGCCGGTGACCATCTGCGATCTGTGCACCGTAACGTCTACGGTAACGATCGCGGGGTCGGGGACGATCACCAAAATCGACCTGACGGGGCTGGACGTTGCGCACACGTATATCAACGACCTGATAGTGCAATTGACCTCGCCATCTAACACTACAGTGGTGCTGATAAACCGAGTATGCGGCGGCCAGGACAACTTCAGCAACATCACGCTGGACGACAGCGCGGCGACGGCCATAGGGAGCACCTGCCCACCCGCGGCGGGAACATCTTACCGGCCGAGCAGCCCGCTGTCCGGCTTCAACGGCCAGAGCGCGAACGGCACCTGGACGCTGACCATCAGCGACAACGCGGGCGCGGACACCGGCACCTTGAACGCCTGGGCGCTGAGGGTGACAACGGGTAGTTGCGGCACGAGCGTCGCCACGAGCACACCCACCGTAACGAGCACCGTCACCCCGACGCGCACTCGCACGCCGACCGGCACCAATACGAGCACGCCCACCGGTCCCACCAACACGGTGGTTAGTACGAACACTGTCACCAGAACGCCTACTAACTCGCCGACGAATACGCCCACGAGCACACCCACCGCCACCTGCCCGCCGAGCAACGCGGACGTGAGCATCGGGGACAACTTCTTCAACCCAACGACCATCACGGTGAACGTGGGTACGACGGTTACCTGGACCAACGGCGGCGGGCGCAGCCACACCTCCACGAGCGATACGGCAATCTGGGATAGCAGCCTCATCGGACCCGGCGGCACCTTCTCGTTCACCTTCAATTCGGTGGGGTCGTTCGCTTATCACTGTAACGTCCACCCGACCGAGATGACGGGCACTATCAATGTGATAGCGGGCTGCGCTCCCACGCCGACGAACACGCCAACCGAGACGCCCACTACCGGCCCGACGCCGGTGCTGGTGGGCCATGTGACGTGGCAGGGTCCTCCCGCACAGCCGAGCAGCCTGCAAGCCCTGCCTATCAGCCTCACCCTGAGGCTGAAGGGTGGCGGACCGGATAACGAGTACACGGGCTTGGCTACCGATGCCAGCGGCTTCTTCACGGTGCCGCTGGGCACGATACCCGATGGCACCTACATGTGGAGGGTGAAGGGATCCAAGTACCTGGCTACGGGGGGCAACACCAGCCTGACGGGCGGGGTGACTACCAACGTGGAGATGGGGCTTGAGAGGGCAGGTGACTGCAACAACAGCAACGTTGTAGATTCCACCGACTTTGCAATCCTGAAAGGCTCGTTCGGGAAGTCGCAGGGGCAGCCGGGGTACGACGACAGGGCGGACTTCGACGGGAACACCGCCGTGAATGTGTCGGACTTCAGCCTGCAGAGGGCCAACTTCGGCACCGCAGGGTCGCCTGCTGTGGGACCGGACGGACAGCCGGGCAGCCGGAAATAAACAGCCGGGGGCGGCCGCTCATGGCCGCCCCTATTCCTATTATATGGGGAGGGGGAGACTGCAAGATGAACAGAGGAAGAGTAGGATTTGTTGTCGCGGGCTCGGCTCTAGTGCTGTTGCTGCTGGCTGCTTCAATGGCGCTATTCACCACAGGCACTCAGGCCGCAGCGCCTGGCCGCCTTGCTCCGGCTGCCGCTGTCGCGCCCGGGGCGAGGTTGCCTCAGGCCGCCGCCAAGCCCAACGCCCCCAATGTGTCTACCTGGGTGGATATAGCACCCTTCCCCACCGTCACGATTGAGTTCACTCCCGTCCCCTCATCCCTCAAGCTCAAGAGGGCAGGCGCTGCTGCCTATCCCCCCAACGGCAAACTCTACGTCATGGGGGGCAGGCATGGCATCGATGGGGAGGATATCAGCCAACGACTGATTTGGGAGTATACCCCAGGCTCTCCTGGCCCTGGCACCTGGATTTCCAAGACCGCCCTCCTCGAGGGCACCAGCCCCGGAGAGCGCCAGACGGCCAACATGGCAGTGGCCGTGCTCACCGATGCGGGCGGGGTGCGCATCTACGCCATCGGTGGTAACGACATCAACTCCAACCCTGCCTCCCTTGTCAGAGTGTATAACCCCTCCGCTGACAGTTTGACGACGCTGACCACTGACCCATGGCCCGCCAGCCCAGCCAGGGTACCAGGCGGCTATGCTGTGTACAACAACAAGCTATACATTTTCGGAGGGTTCTCAGCCCTG
>JBJMMB010000389.1:0-7499 GCA_045805005.1 Chloroflexia bacterium | reverse complement strand
CTACCCTTCCGCAACGTAGGCAAACATACATGTCGAGATTCTCCCGGCTCTCGAATATCTCCCCCAGGAGGACGCTAACAATGTAGCCGCCTTCGTGAAACTTCTTGGTACCCGCAAAGGTCATCCACTCGCGGCAGCGTAGGCATGCTACTGACGGGGCGACAGGCTGTTCGGGCTCCATTGGCATCATGCTGGGGCCTCCTGTGCTAAATCCTGATTAGAGCGCTGGATCGCTTCCAGCACCCTCTCCGGCGTCATGGGCTGCTGCGACACCCAGACCCCTACGGCGTCGTGGATGGCCATGGCGACGGCGGGCGCGAGGGGGACCATGGGCATCTCGGCCATGCCCCTTGCCCCGAACGGGCCGTTGGGGTCAGCCGACTCCATTATGATGGGTATTATCTCGGTGGGCATATCAAGCGCGGTGGGCAGGAGGTAGGTGCTGAAGTAGGGCGTGAGTACGTAACCGTCGCGCATCTGGAAGTGCTCGAGGAGGGCATAGCCGATGGCCTGGGCCAGGCAGCCCTCGATCTGTCCCTCCACCTGCTGGCGGTTGACCGTCTTGCCCACATCGTGCACGCTGATGAGGCGCAGCACCTGCACCTGCCCCGTGAGGGTGTTTACCTCCACCTCCACGGCCTGAGAGACGTAGCCGTAGGCGTAGTTGGGGTGTCCGGCGGTGGTCTGGGGGTCGAGCGGGGTGGTGGCGGGCGGGCGGTACTGAGCTGTGGCCCTCGCCGGGCGCTCCCCGCCCTTCCACGCTTCCAACGCTTTAGCGGCGGCGTCATGCACGGCCCGGCCACCCATTAGGGTCATGCGGGAGGCGGAGGCGCTGCCGGCGTTGGGGGCTTCCGTGCTGTCGTCAGTGACCATCTCGATCAGCGGGGCTTCGCCTCCTCCCTCGGGGCGCTCGAAGGGGAGCCCCAGGGTTTGCGCGGCGATCTGCCGGAGGATGGTGTGGGCCCCCTGGCCCACGTCCGCCGCGCCGACCCTCACGGTGGCGTGCTCGATGTGGTCGTCGCCGTAAAGCTCGACCGTGGCCGTGGCCTGCTCCGGGTAGCCGAACGAGTAGCCTATGTTCTTGATACCGCAGGCGATGCCCACCCCCTTTCGGATCTTGGATTTTGGTGGCCCAGAGGGCACCCCGATTTTGGATTTGGAGCCGTAGCCGAGGCGGGTTTGGGCTTCCTGGACGCAGCGCTCGAGGACGGGGAGGGCGCTTACGCCTGGGGGGAGGGGCTGCTGGGGGGGCTCTATGCCGCCTTCGCGGTAGATGTTACGGCGGCGCATCTCTACCGGGTCGATGCCGAGGGCGTGGGCGAGGCGGGTGACCATGCTTTCGACGGCGAACTGGGCCTGGGGCGCTCCGAAGCCCCGGAAAGCGCCGGTGGGTAGGTTGTTGGTGTAGGCCACGTAGCCGTCAAAGGAGACGTTGGGCACCTCGTAGCAGCCACTGGAGAAGAGGGTGGCAATCTTGAGCACCTCGGCGCTCGTGGAGGCGTAGGCCCCGCCGTCACCGATTAGCTCGGCCTCCACAGCCACGATCCGGCCGTCTTTCATGGCCCCCCACCGGCAGCGGATCTCGAACGGGTGCCGCTTGTGGTGGGCCATCATCGACTCCTCACGGCTCCAGAGGAGGGCGGTCGGGCGGCGGAGCTTCCAGGTGGCGAGCGCGAGAAGGTGCTGGATGGAGAGGTCTTCTCGCCCGCCGAAAGCCCCGCCGATGGCCGCGTAGCGGATCACCACCTGGTCCTCGGGCAGTTGCAGCATGGCGGCGACCTGGCGGCGGTCCTCGTGCACCCACTGGCCCGCGGTCTCGATCACCAGCCGCCCCTGCCGGTCGATGTAGGCGATACCCGCCTCGGGTTGCAGGTAGGCATGCTCCTGCCAGGAGGTGGAGAATTCGCCTTCCAGCACGATGTCGGCCTCCGCCAGGGCCTTGGCCGCGTCCCCCTTGCGGATCGGCACGTGGGCTATCAGGTTGGTGCCGTGGCTTTCGTGTACCAGCGGCGCGCCCGGCTCCAGGGCCTTGCGTGGGTCGGTTAGCACGGGGAGGTCTTCGTAGTCTACCCGCACCAACTCTGCCCCCTCGATAGCCGCCTGGACGGTCTCCGCCACGACGAAAGCCACCCTGTCGCCCACGTAGCGCACCACCGTTTTGCACAGGCCCGGCTGGTCGGGCTCCACGAGACCGTACTGGTTATAGGGGACGTCGTCGGCGGTGAAGACAGCCACCACGCCGGGGTGCTGCAGCGCCGCGCTCGTATCCACCCGTAAAATCTGGGCATGCGGGCGGTGGGCGAAGACCACCTTGCACTGGAGCATGTCGGCCTTGATCAGGTCGGCCGGGTATTTAGTGTCCCCGGTGACCTTGCCACGGGCGTCGGGCCTGGGCACCGATGCGCCAATGAGGTCCGTCATAATGATACCCTTTCGTGAAACGTGAAACGTGAAACGTGAAACGTGAAACGTGAAACGAAGGTGGAGGGCGCGGCTTGGGAGTGGAACCCACTACCCTCCCTCCTCTACGCAATACACTTCATGCATCAGCGGCGAGCATAGCGTCGAGGATTTTCCTGTAGCCCGTACACCGGCAGATGTTGCCGCTGATGGCTACCTGGGCCTCTTCGAGGTCGCGGTCGGGGTGCTCATCGAGCAGTTTGGCCCCGGCCATGATCATGCCGGGGATGCAGAAGCCGCACTGCACCGCGGCGTGGTCGATGTATGCTTGCTGCAGAGGGTGCAGCGCGTCCGCGCCGGCCAAACCCTCGATGGTGGTGATGGCGGCGTTGTGCGCCTGGGGGGCGGGCACAAGGCACGACATGACCGCCTGGCCGTCGAGCCACACGGTGCAGGCCCCGCATTCGCCTTCGGCGCAGCCTTCTTTGGTGCCGGTCAACCCGGCGTTCTCGCGGAGGGCGTTGAGAAGGGTCTTGTGCTGAGCGTGCTCAAGGTGGAAGGGCTGCCCGTTGATGGTGGTGTCTATTGCGCCCGTGAACTGGGACATCTTGTGGCCGGGGGCACCGGTGTCTAATAGCACCGGGCGGGCGGGGAAGCCCTCGGCTTGCCTCCCCTCGGCGATGCGCTGCAAGCCGTCGGTTACCAGGGCCGCAATCGTGGCTAACCGGTAGGCCGCGGACCCGCGGAGGTCGTCTATGGGGCGCACGTCGGCAGACACCAGCCTGCCCGCCTCTGCACGCACGTCCGGCTCCAGTTTCTTGCCCACCAGGAACGCCTCTGCCTGGGGCGCGTGCACGATGGTCGGGGCCACCGAGCCAAGGGTGATGCTTGCCCGGCTTACCTGCTCTCCAGTGAATTCGATCACTATCGCCAGGTCTACCACCGAGATCGCCTGCGCCCGTCGCAGACCCAGCTTGACGAAGAGGCCGCGCCGGTCGTCGCCGAGCGCGGGGAAGCGTATCTCGCGCAGCAGCTCGTCGGGCTGCATGACCGTGCGCCGTACGCCCTTGTAGAATTGGTCGAGGGGCACGACCCGCTCGCCCGAGGCGTTCGTCAGCACGACCTCCGCGCCGAGTGCCATCAAGGGGGTGATAGTATCGTTGGCCGGGGAGCCGGTGATCACGTTGCCTGCTACGGTGCCCCTGGTGCGGATCTGCGGCGCACCGACCTCCAGGCAGGACTGGGCCAGGGGCAGCGCGCCCGCCACGCATTCCGCCGAGGCCAGCACATCGTTATGCGTCGCCAGGGCTCCCAGCCGGATTATACCCCCATCCAGCCGCACATACTTCAGGTCGTGGAGCCGGGTAATGTCTATAACTGTAGACGTCGGCCTGATGCCCCGCTCTAGCTCCACTATCAGGTCGGTGCCGCCCGCCACGATGCGCGCCTGCCCCGCGTGCTCTTGCAGCAGCGCCAGAGCTTCTTCAATTGAGGTTGGTTGGAGATAGTTTTGCCACATTGCGTTCCTTCTAGCTACGTGGCACCACCGGGCGCTCACATTAGACTGTGGTTACGGGGTGCCGGATATGAATATTATCGCGCCAATTGCCCGAAAATCAAACCTCAGAGCCCCAGGCGCTCCCCGGACACCGGGAGCTTCTCAGAACGTGCTTCCTCGCCTGCCAGGCCAGGGACGTGGACGACGAAGTGGAAGTAGCCGGGCGAGCTGGAGAGAAATGTGTGGGCCTCCCCCGGCTCGATGATAATCACGTCCCCCGCTTGCAACTCGAGGGTTTCCTGCTCGACACGCATGGTCGAGGTTCCGCGGGCCACCAGATAGATCTCGGTGAGGCGAGTATGCTCGTGAGGCTCGTTGAAGCCCTCGTTCGCGTAGCCCACCGATACCTGCAGGCCGGAGTCCCAGGGACCGGCATACCAACCTTTGGCCGCTGGCCCTGCCCGTTCGATACGCATGCAATTGCTCCTTGATGCCCTACTGCGCTGCCCGCCCAGGCTTGAGCAGCCTTCCCACCGGCGCGGACGCGACTTTGCCGTCCTGGTAGACCGTCGTGCCGCGCACCATCGTCCGGACAACGCGCCCTTGCAGGGTCTTGCCGATATAGGGGCTGTGCTTATGGCGGTAGCGCAGGTCTTCCTCCTTGAGAACCGTCTTGCCTGCGAGGTCAACCAGCGCCAGGTCGGCATCGACCCCGACCGTTATGCTCCCCTTGGCCGGGTGGGCACCGAAGCGCCGGGCGACGTAGCCGGCGGTGAGTGAGGCGATGGTTGTAAGGGGAAGGCCGCGTTGGGCGTAGCCTTCGGCCAGCAGCAGCCCGAGCATCGATTGGCACCCCGAGATGCCCCCCCAGACCTGGAAGAAGTTGTCGCTCGTCTTCATGCTTCCTGGCGCGGGCGAGTGGTCGGAGGCAACCATCGGCAGCGTACCCTCGAAGATGTGCCGCCATAGGGCCTCCTGCTCGGCGAGGGGGCGCAAGGGCGGCGCGCACTTCGCGACGGCCCCCAGCCTCTCCACGTCTACCTCGGTCAGCACCAGGTAGTGCGGGCACGTCTCGCAGCTTACGTCTACTCCCCGCGCACGGGCTTCGGCCACCAGGCTCACGCCCCGCCCGCAGCTTACATGCACGATATGCAGGGGGCAGCCCGTGTCGCCGGCGAAAAGGATGGCGCGCTCGATGGCCTCCAACTCGGCCACGATAGGGCGCGAGTTGAGGTAATCGCGCACCCCCGTCCGCCCCTCGGCCAGGGCGCGCCGTGCGAGCAAGCCGGTAATGGCATCGTTCTCCGCATGCACGGCCACGATGCGCCCCAGCCTGGCGGACCGGGCCATCCCCTCGTAAAGGGTGAGGTCGTCGCAAGCCTGGAAATCCTCGATGCCGCTGTTCGACATGAAAGCCTTGTAGCCTACCACCCCGCGCTCGGCCAACTCTTCGAGGTGCTCCAGGTTGCCCGGCACGATCCCTCCCCAGAGGCCGAAATCGACCAGCGAAGAGGCCTGCGCAGCGGCAAGCTTGACGTCGAAGGCCGCCGCGTCTATCGTGGGCGGGTGGGCGTTGAGGGGCATATCGAAGAAGGCGGTAGCCCCGCCAGCGGCCAGCGCCGCAGTGCCGGTGGCAAACCCCTCCCACTCCTCCCGCCCAGGCTCGTTGAAATGCAGGTGCGCATCTATAACGCCCGGAAATACATGTAGGCCTGCGGCGTCAATCTCGGTTTTGCTGCTGCCTTCCAGGGAAGGGCCGATCGCCGCTATGCGTTCATCGGCGATGGCGAGGTCAGCCTGGGTCACGGAGGATGGGGTGACCAGGCTACCGTTGCGGATAATGAGGTCGTACAGCATCTAGCCTGCCACCCCCTCTAGAAACCGCCCCATCACCTCTATCGCCACCGCCACGTCTTCCACCTCGACCGACTCCGCCGGGTTGTGGCTGACGCCGCCTTTGCAGCGCACGAAGAGCATGGCAACGCCGGTCAGGGTTGACATGGTAACGGCGTCGTGGCCCGCGCCGCTGGGGAGGTGGGACGCGGGGCTACCGGTGGTCTCTTCCACCGCACGGGCCAACTGGGCCGTTAGCGCGGGCGAGCAGGGTACGGAAGGGTGCTCCTGCAGCAATTGCCAATCCAAATCGACATGCCGCCTTGAGGCGATTTGCGATGCCTCCTCTCGCAGTTGGTCGCAGGCCTCTCGCCGGAGGTTGTCATCCATGTGACGCACGTCGAGGCTGAGGGTCGCCTGCCCAGGGATGACGTTGCTCGCACCCGGCTCGACGGCCATCTGGCCAACCGTGGCTACCAGGCCCTCGCGCTCCTTCGCCAGACGCTCCGCGGCCAGCACGAACTCGGCGGCTGCGGAGAGGGCGTCTCGGCGCAGAGTCATCGGCACCGTGCCCGCGTGGCCCGCTTCGCCGTTAAATGTCACCCTGAACCGGCCCTGACTTGAGATGGCCGATACCACGCCCACCGGCAGACCACGCGCTTCCAGCACCGGACCCTGCTCGATATGCACCTCACAGTACCCAAGCAGGTCCGCGCCCGTACGCCCGTCCGCTTGCAGCTTAGATGGATCGCCGCCGAATGCCCGGATGGCCTCCGCCATACCGACGCCATCGGCGTCAACCATGGCCAGGTAGCCGGGGTCGAAGGTACCGGTGTATGCCTTGCTGCCCAGGTAGGCCGTATGATACCTCAGCCCCTCCTCGTCGGCGAAGGCAGGCACCTCAATCGCGAACGGTAGCCGCTTTCCCAGGTCGTGGAGGCGCTGGACGCAGGCAATAGCTACGAGCACGCCCAGCGGCCCGTCGTACTTGCCCGCATCGCGCACCGTATCGATGTGGGAACCGAACACAAGGGTCCTTCGATTTTGGATTTTGGATTTTGGATTTTGGACTACCCCGTCCCATCCGTGGGCTTCGTAGCGCCCGACCAGGTTGCCGGCGTTGTCCTGGCGCACGGACATGCCCGCCTCGTGCATCCAGGCGGCCACGGTGTCGTTAGCCTGCTGCATCGCCAGGGTGGCGAAAAGGCGGGTCAGGCGGTACGGCTCTTCGCTTATGGCTCCCAGTGCATCGGCTCGCTCCATGACCGCTCGGGCATATTCGAGGGGCGAGTGCGGCTTCTGCTGGGGTTCGATCTCAAGTCCCTCGCCCATTAGCTTCCCCTGTAGGTGCTGTAGGCCCAGGGCGAAACGAGGAGCGGCACGTGGTAGTGAGCACCAGCGTCCGCGATGGCGAAGCGAACCGGCACCCGGTCCAGGAACGGGGGCGAGGCGGTTTGCACCGGCTGCCCGCGGAAATATTCCCCCACCAGGAAGACCAATTCGTAGAGCCCCACCTGGAACTCGCTATCGGAAAGGAGTGGGGCTCCCGTGCGCCCGTCTTCGTTCGTCCGCACCGTCTTGAGCAGCATGCGCTCTCCGCTCTCCGCTTGAAGCACCCATAGCTCGATGCCCATACCGGCGGCGGGCCGCCCCTGGGCGGTGTCGAGTACGTGAGTTGTGAGGTTACCCGTCATGAATCAAAGCTCGAATACACTAATCCAAAATCCAAAATCCAAAATCAGATCACTCCCTGGCGAGCGTCAGTTTG
>JBJMMB010000388.1:0-7308 GCA_045805005.1 Chloroflexia bacterium | reverse complement strand
TGTCGCCTCCACTACGCCTGTTGACGCTTGGGCTGTGGGCTGGTACTCCGCCGGCCCCGATCACACACTGGTGGAGAGGTACAACGACCCTTGCGTCACGCCGACGGATACGCCCACCGGCAGCCCAAGCGTCGTGTTGACCCCGAGCTTGACGCGCACTTACACTCCGACTCCCTCCATCACGCCCACCGTCACGGCAACGGCCACTAACTGTATCGAGAACCCGCCTTGCCCCACGAACACTGCTACGGTCACTGCTACTTCGACCCCTACCGGTACGCCCACAGATACGCCGACAGATACGCCCACCGGCACCATTACACCCACAGGTACTTACACGTATACGCCCACCGATACGGCGGTGCCAACCCTGACCCCGACGCCGACCGGAGGGTGCCCGCTGGGTATTCCCTGCCCTACGCTCCTGCGGGGCCACGTCACCTGGCAGGGCAGGCCCACGTCCCCAAGCCCGAGGAACTCTATACCCGTCACATTGACTCTGCGGCTGGGTGGGGACCCGGCGTTTGAGTATTCCGGCTACGCGACGGACAACAATGGCTATTTCAGCGTGGACGTGAGGAGCCTTTCACCCGGCACGTACGCCTGGAGGGCGAAAGACCCCAAGTACCTGGCGACCGGGGGTTTCGTGACCCTGGTGGGGGCGCAGGTGACAGACGTGGAGATGGGCTTGCAAAGGGCGGGGGACGCGGTCAGCACGGGCCCCACCAACTTCAACGTGGTCAACGCGACCGACTTCACCACGCTCAAGAACACCTTTGGCAAGTCGCTCGGACAGCCGGGATACGACGACCGGGCCGACTTCAACGGCGACGAGGCGGTGAATGCTACCGATTTCTCGCTGTTGAGGTCGAACTTCGGGACCTCGGGCGCGCCGCCTATCGGTCCCGACGGCGGTACGGACGTTGGCAAGGACGATTAGCGCGTTGCGTTGAGGTGAGAGGGCCACGATGGCTACACCAAAGGTTCAAGGCGTGCCCTGGAGGCCAGCGGTATTCGGGCTATTCGCATTGCTGTTGCTCGGTATTGGCGTGAGTGCCAGGGGTGCAGCGGCAGCCGCGGACGAAGCCGACCGGGACGTGCCGCTGGATACGCCCACGGCTACGCCCACCTGCGTGTCGGCCTGGAACGCAGTTGCGGCAGCGGACCCTAGCGCGACCAGCAATTACCTGTATGGGGTGGCCGTGGTCTCGGCTATCGATATGTGGGTGGTCGGTGAATACGACGGCTCCCAGGCGTTGATCGAGAATTGGGATGGGGTCCAATGGAACGTCTTGCCCAGCCCGAGTGGGGGCAGGTTGTATGGGGTAACCGCCAGTTCAGCAAACGACGTGTGGGCCGTGGGAGTTACAGGCTCACAGACGCTGATCGTGCATTGGGACGGCGCAGCCTGGAGCGTCGTGCCCAGCCCCAATGCCACTGGGGCCAATACGCTGCGAGCTGTGGCGGGGGTGGCGGCGAACGACGTGTGGGCCGTGGGCTACGTGGCCCGCAGCGGCGCGACATTTACTCTTACAGAGCATTGGAACGGCACCGCGTGGAGTATCGTTTCCAGCCTCAGCCCCGGTCCGACCGCCAATTTCCTCTATGGGGTGACGGCCCTCGCGCCAAACGACGTGTGGGCCGTGGGCAGCTACACCAGCTTTACATTGACCTTGCATTGGAACGGCACGCAGTGGAACTACGTCAACAGTATCAGCGTGGGCGTGGGCACCAGCGTGCTTTATGCGGTCATGGCTCTCACGCCCAACGATGTGTGGGCTGTGGGCGCCTACCCGGCTTCCGGGGGTATCAGGCAGACGTTGATCGAGCACTGGGACGGCTCGAGTTGGAACTGGACCACCGCCGACGCCAGCGCGCTGGATAACTACCTCTATGGTGTCACGGCTCTCGCGGCCAACGATGTGTGGGCCGTGGGCTATTTCAAGGTGGCCGACGGGGTTTTTAATGCGCTCACAGTGCACTGGGACGGCTCGGCCTGGAGCGTCATACCGGGTGCTAACCCGAACCCATCGAGCGACTATCTATATGGAGTGGCCGCGGCGAACGCTAATGAGATATGGGCGGTGGGTGTCCAGGCGACCGTGCCAAGCCCGAGGGTGCTCACCGAGCGGTATTACAGGTACGTGGCCGGGTGCGCTACGCCTACGCTGCCGCCGACGAGGACACCGACCGGGACGTTTACGGTCACCAACACGCCGACGATCACGCCCACGCCCTCTGTCACCCTCACACCGACGTCCACGAGCACGCCCACACGCACCGCTACCAACACACCTAGCATTACCCCCGGCGGCCCCACCCTCACGCCCACTCACCAGTACACATGCACACCCAGCAACACGAGCACCAATACCCCCACTGGTACTCCCACTAACACTCCCTCGAACACACACACTCACACCGTCACTCCAACCGGCACCCGCCCCACGGCTACTAGCACCTCTACGTGGACCCCTAGCAATACGCCCACCTACACGCCCACCCCCGGCCCCTGTGTGCAGCCGCTAGTTGAGGGCTTCGAGAGCGGCACCCTCGGCACCTTCTCATCGAGCGGCAGCCCAGGCTGGAGCGCGGTGACCACAGACAGCCACACGGGGCTCTACTCGGCGTTCGCCCCGGACACCGGACTCGTCACCGACCAGTGGCTCACCATCTCTGCCCCTATAGTGGTGCCCCTGAACGCCACCCAGGCTACCCTCAGCTTCTACCACTTCTATGACCTGGAGGCAAACCCGTTTGTGGCGTATGACGGCGGGGTGCTGGAGGTTTCGACGGATGGCACCACTTGGGCGGATGCACCTATCGAGATCGGGGGCTACAACCGGCTGCTGGAGAGTTGCACCAGCCAGAACCCGTTGGGAGGGAGGCATGCATGGAGTGGGAGCAGCGGGGGCTGGGTGCAGGTAAGCGTGAACCTGCTGGGATACAGGGGGAGGAGCGTGCAGTTCCGCTTCAGGCTGGGCACCGACCAGGCGGTGGGAGCGCAGGGCTGGTGGGTGGATGATGTGGAGGTCAGTTTCGCGCAGAGCGCCTGCTTTACAGCCACGCCGACACCTACCATTGTACTGCCAACCGCGACGGATACGATTACGCCAACCCCGGTTAGGGCGCTTGTGGGGCATGTCAACTGGCAGGGGAGACCGTCCCAGCCAAACACGTTGCAGCAGTTGCCCATCAGCCTTACGCTGAGGCTGCAGAGCGGGGGACCTGGCAACGAATATGACGGCATGACCACTGATGCAAGCGGCTCATTCACCGTGCCGGTGGGCGGCCTAGCGGGTGCCTACAACTGGCGGGCGAAAGGGCCGAAGTACCTGGCGAACTCCGGTACGGTTGTGCTGTCGGGAGCGCCCTCGACCTCCGTGGAGATGGGGTTGATGAGGGTGGGGGACGCGAACGGCGACAACGTTGTGAACGCGACGGACTTCACGATCTTGCGCGGTACATTCGCCAAGTCGCTGGGGGACCCGGGCTACGACGACAGGGCCGACTTCAACGGCGACCAGGCTGTGAACGCGACGGACTTCGCGCTGCTCAGGTCGAACTTTGGAGCCTCGGGCGCGCCACCGATAGGGCCGTGACATGTGGACGCGAAAAAGGCTGTGGTGTAGGGGTTGGGCCTGAGGCGTCGCGGTAGAAGGAGAAGACGTCCCGGGTGCGGTGAGCGGGGCGAGGGGGGCGCGCCATGCCGCGCCCCTACAGGTTTGGGTGGTTGGGCGCTCGCGCCCTTGCAGGTCTAGAGCGTGGGAGGGGAATATGTTGGCAAGAACACATATGAGTGCAGGCACACGGCGCTCCTGGTATTTGCTGGGGCTCACGGTATTGCTGGCGGCTTATGCCATCCCGCTTTCGCTTGGGCAGGTTTTGCGTGGGGGGCCGGGTGTGAGTGCGCTCCCGCGTCCGGCGCTGCCCGATCTCGGCAAGCTGCCGCTGTCGTTTGAGCCGAACGCGGGGCAGAGCGACCCTTCGGTGCACTACCTGGCCCATGCGCCGGGAGGGGACATATTCTTCACGCCGTCGGAGGTGGTGCTGGGGCTGGGGCAGAGTCTACGGTTGCGGTTCGTGGGAGCGAATCTCGCGGCGGGATTGTCGGCGGAGCGGGAGCTTGCCGGCAAGGTGAACTATTTCCTGGGGGCCGATCCCTCGCGATGGCGGACGGGTATCTCTACCTATGATGGCGTCAGGTATGAGGGCCTGTATGCAGGTGTGGATCTGAGCTATGGGGGTGATGGGGGCCACCTCAAGGGCACGTACGCGCTGGCCGTGGGGGCCGATCCCTCGATTATTCGGTGGCGGTATGAGGGGGCGGACAAGGTGTGGGTGAATGGGGCGGGCGATCTGCAGATAGGTATCGCAGGTTCGGCCTCGGGGTTGGTGGAGCAGGCCCCGGTGGCCTGGCAGGAGATCGGGGGCCGGCGCGTGGCGGTGAGTGCCGCGTACTCGGTAGGCGCAGACGGCACGGTGGGGTTTGCGCTGGGGAGCTACGACCGGGCTTACCCGCTCACGGTGGACCCTGTGACGCTGGTCTACTCGTCTTATCTGGGTGGGAGCGGCACGGATATAGCCACGGGGGTGGCGCTTGATACGGCGGGCAATATGTACGTGACGGGGTACACGTTTTCGACCAACTTCCCCACGCAGGGAGCTATCCAGCCGGCCTATGGGGGCGGCAACTATGACAGTTTTGTGACGAAGCTCAACCCCGCGGGCTCGGCCCTGGCCTATTCGACCTACATCGGCGGGAGCCTGGAGGACAGGAGCTACGGCATAACTGTGGATAGCTCGGGCAACGCCGCGATTGGGGGCTTCACAAGCTCGACTAACTACCCCATAGCGAACGCCTTGCAGACGACCAACCACGGGGGCAACTGGGACGTGACGATTACCAAGTTGAACGCCGCGGGGTCCGGGCTGATATATTCGACGTACCTGGGGGGCAGGGGTAGCGACCAGGGCGTGGGCGTGGCGGGCGACGGTGCGGGAAACGTGTATATCTCCGGCGAAATTCAGGACTCGAACGACTTTCCGGTGGCGGCCCCTCCAGGTTTTGCGCCTTACCAGCCGACCTACCGCGGGACGGCTGATGCTTTTGTCTCCAAAATCAACCCCACAGGCAGCACCCTGGTGTACTCCACGTATTTCGGAGGGAACGGGGGCGAGGGCTCCTACGGGTTGGCGATCGACAGCGCCGGGAACGCGTATTTCACTGGGGTAACCACCTCGGGCAACTTCCCCACCCTTAATCCGGCCCAGCCCGCGTATGGAGGCGGCACGTACGATACTTTCGTGGCGGAGCTGAACACCACCGGGTCGGGTCTGGTCTACTCCACGTACCTGGGGGGCGCAGGAAGTGATATAGGCCACGGTATCACCGTGGACGGCGCGGGTATCGCCTACGTCACCGGGCAGACAGCTTCAACCAACTTCCCCACCGTGTCGCCCTTCCAGCCCACCAACCACGGCGGCTACGATGCCTTCCTGACCAAAGTGAGCGCGGGCGGCGGGCAATTCCTGCGCTCAACTTACCTGGGCGGAGCGTTCGATGATATAGGGAATGACGTGGCGATAGACGGAGCGGGTGTGGCCTTCGTCACAGGGCAGACCTCCTCCGGCGACTTTCCCCTGGCCAACGCCTACCAGTCTTCCTATCTGGGGAACGGCGATGCTTTCGTGACGAAGTTTGATTCATCGCTCTCGACCTTGGCTTTCTCCACCTACCTGGGCAGCTTCGGGGTCGACGCGGGGAACGGGATAGTGCTCGACTCCGCTGCCGGCGCGTGCGTGGTAGGCCAGGCCGGTGGAGTGAACTTCCCGACTGTCAATGCTTTCCAGCCCACCAGCGGCGGAGGCGTGGATGGCTTTATCGCCAAGCTGAACGACTGTCCTGGTTGCCCCACACCGACGCCAACGATCTCGCCAACGGCCACCGACTCGCCCACGCCCACCAACACGCCAACAATAACCAACACGCCAGCCGATACCCTGACCCCAACCAGGACGCGCACCCCTACCCCTACCATCACGCCGGGCGGCCCCACCCTTACTCCAACGCCAACCAACGCAGCCACTCACGTCGGCAGTTGCACACCCACCTTGACGGTGACCCCCACCCCCACCGGCACTCCTACCAACACGCCGACCAACACATCTACGCGCACTCCAACTCCCACCGGCACCCTGCCCACGGCCACCAACACCCTCTCGCCAACCATCACACCTACGCCCACTATCACTCCAACCCCTACCAATACTTATACGCCTACCTACACGCCGACCACCGGCCCGTGCGTGCAGCCTATTACCGAGGGCTTCGAGAGCGGTACACTGGGCATGTTCACCTCGAGTGGCAGTCCCGGCTGGAGTGCGGTGACCGGAGCCGCCTATACCGGTTTGTATTCGGCCTTCGCCCCCGATAACCAGTTCGTGACAGACCAGCGCCTTACCTCGCCCGCGATAGCCGTGCCCTTGAATGCCACGCAGGCCACCCTCAGCTTCTACCACTTCTACCAACTGGAAGCCAACCCCTCTGTGGCCTACGATGGTGGAGTGCTGGAGGTGTCGACCGAGGGCACCGTTTGGGTGGACGCGCCCATCACGAGCGGTGGATACAACAGGGTGCTGGAGAGTTGCGTCAGCCAGAACCCGCTCGGTGGGAGGCAGGCGTGGAGCGGGAGCAGCGGGGGCTGGGTGCAGGTAAGCGTGAACCTGCTGGGATACAGGGGGAGGAGCGTGCAGTTCCGCTTCAGGCTGGGCACCGACCAGGCGGTGGGAGCGCAGGGCTGGTGGGTGGATGATGTGGAGGTCAATTTCGCGCAGAGCGCCTGCTTTACAGCCACGCCGACACCTACCGTTGTACTGCCAACCGCGACGGGTACGATTACGCCAACCCCGGTTAGGGTGCTTGTGGGGCATGTCAACTGGCAGGGGAGACCGTCCCAGCCAAACACGTTGCAGCAGTTGCCCATCAGCCTTACGCTGAGGCTGCAGAGCGGCGGTCCGGACAACGAGTACACCGGCATGACCACCGATGCCAGCGGCTTCTTCACGGTGCCGATAGGCGGGCCGGCGGGCGTTTACAACTGGCGGGTGAAGGACCCGAAGTACCTGGCGAACTCGGGGACGGTTGCGCTGTCGGGCGGGCCAACGACCTCGGCTGAGATGGGGTTCATGAGAGCCGGGGATGCGAACGGCGACAACGTTGTGAACGCGACGGACTTCACGATCTTGCGCGGTACATTCGCCAAGTCGCTGGGGGACCCGGGCTACGACGACAGGGCCGACTTCAAC
>JBJMMB010000387.1:0-13613 GCA_045805005.1 Chloroflexia bacterium | reverse complement strand
GAGGGCGGGGGTGATAATGGCGAACATCTCCTGGAAGAGGAAGAACGCGAGAAAGGGGATGGTGGGTCCGTAGGCGGGGTTGGGAGCAAAGCCGACGCCGCGCAGGGCGACGTATTGGAAGTTGCCAATGAGGCCGCCAATGTCACCGCCGAAGGCCAGGCTGAAGCCGAACATCACCCACATGATGGTGACGACGCCCATGGAGATGAAGCTTTGCATCATTATCGACAGGACGTTTTTCCGCCGGACCAGGCCTCCGTAGAAGAACGCCAGGCCGGGCGTCATGAGGGCCACGAGGGCCGCGCTGATAAGCACTAGAGCGGTATCGCCGGTGTTGAGTTTGTCCACGCGAGAACTCCTTTCGTCATTGAAAGCTACACGAGGCGAGGACGAAGGGCAGAATGAGCTACAACTTATCATAGGTGGGATGCGTTGTCAAACTGTTATGTTGATATAATGGGGGAACTCTTTGGTCGCCTTTGGGCGGGAAGGTGATGGGGATGAAGCTGGGGACTATGCGCAGGGTCCTGCGGATGCCGCATTTTCGGGCGAGGGTGCAGGTGTTGCAGGGTATGAGGGTGTTCTTGAGGCTGCATTTTGTGTACGCGGCGTTGGAGGTGGGGTTGCTGGAAGCGTTGAGGAGGCCGAGGTCGAGGGAGGAGTTGGTGAGGCGGCTGGGGGTGAGGCGGCCGGAGATGCTGGACGTGCTGCTGCGGATGGGGGTGTCGCTGGGGGAGTTGTCGGTTCGGGGAGGGGTTTACAGGTTGCGAGGCGGGTATGCGCGGGCGATGGTGGGGGAGGAGGGAGACCCGCTGGCGGCCATGGTGCAGGAGTATTTGGGGTATCATGCGGACGCTTACCGGCGGTTGGCGGAGCGGTTGAGGGGTGCGCCGATGGGGGACTATATGGAGGGCACGGGGGACCTAATCGCCAGGTCGTCGCGGGTGCTGGAGCCGTTGATGGCGGATTTCGTACAGGAGATGGTGCGGGAGAAGGGGGCGATGAGGATACTGGAAGTGGGGTGTGGATCGGGGGTGTACCTGCGATATGCTGCGGAGGCCAACCCGGAGGTGACGGGGATTGGCATCGATATGCAGCAGGACGTGGTGGAGCAGGCGACGCGCAACCTGAGGGCCTGGGGCCTGGGCGACCGCTTCCGAGTGCTGCGGGCGGATATACGGGATGCACCGCCGGAGATCGAGGGGCCGTTCGACTTGATTACGCTGTACAACAATATCTACTATTTCACCGCAGAGGAGCGCCCCGCCCTGCTTCGCGATCTGCGCTCGCGGCTGGCCCGTGGAGGCGGATTGGCTATCGTCACAGTGATGCGGGATAATACGGTTATGGCGCTCGACTTCGACCTGATACTCAGATCCACGAAGGGCTGTGCTCCGCTGCCCACGGTGCGCGAGGTTGAAGCTCAGTTGCGCGAGAGCGGGTTTGGAGAGGTGAGCAGCCGAAAGCTGGTGTGGGTGGAGTCGTTGTATGGGGTTGTGGCGAGGCAATGAAGAGCTACGATGTCGTTATAGCGGGTGACGTTTACTGCGACCTGGTGTTTACGGGGCTGCCGCGGCTGCCTATGCTGGGGGAGGAGTTGTTCGCGACTGATTTCGATGTGCTGCCGGGCGGAGTATTTACCACGGCGGCGACGCTGCACCGGCTGGGGCTGAAGGTGGGCTTGCTCTGCCATACGGGCAACGACCCGTTCAGCCGGGTTACGATAGAGGCTATGGAGGAGGAAGGGTTAGATCTGTCGCTGGTGCAGAAGGTGGACCGGCCTATGCGCACACTGACGGTGGCGATGTCGTTTCGGGAGGACAGGAGCTTCGTGAGCTTCGCCGACCCGAGGCAGTTGGAGCCGTCGCCCGCGGAGGTCTTGAGTGCTTATAGGTTCAGGCATTTGCACGTCCACTGGCTGGGGCAGTTATGGGACGAGCCGGGGCTGATCGAGTTGGCCCGCGAGAAGGGGGCCGGAGTATCGCTCGACTGCCAGTGCTGCCCGGAGGTCATGGCGAGGGCAGATGTGCCGGAGAAGATGGGGCTGGTAGACGTATTCCTGCCTAACCAGGTGGAGGCTCTGCAAGTGACCGGGGAGGCGGACCCGGAGGAGGCGTTGAAGAAGCTGGCGGGCTGGACGCAGACGGTGGTGGTCAAGCTCGGGGCAGCGGGGGTTATCGCATGCCACCAGGGGAAGCACTACCAGGTCGCGGCGATGCCGGTGGAAGTGGTGGACACGACGGGGGCGGGGGACGCCTTCGCGGGAGGGTTTATTTGCGGCGTGCTATCGGGGCTGCCGTTCGAGGAGGCGTTGAGAGCGGGCGCGGTGTGCGGGGGGCTTTCGGCGTCGGCGCGGGGCGGGGCCACGAAGGTGCCGCGCCTGGAGGAGTTGAAGGCGCGGATGGTGGAGGGGTGGTGATATGGGAATGAAGATCGCGTATATCGGGGGCGGGAGCGCTTATGCGCCTGGGGTGTTGAGGGCTTTCATAGGGCTGCGGGAGGTGTTCGGGGGGAGCGAGATAGCGCTGATGGACATCGACGGCCCGAACCTGGAAGTGGTGAGGCGGCTGGGGGAGAGGATGGCGCGGGCCGCGGGCGCGGAATTGCGGATAACGGCCACCCAGGAGCGGCGCGAGGCGGTGGAGGGGGCCGATTTTGTGCTGACGTCCTTCCGGGCCGGGGGCTTCCAGGCGCGGGCGCTAGATGAAAGGATACCGCTCAAGTACGGGGTGATAGGGCAGGAGACGGTGGGGCCGGGGGGGTTCTTCTTCGCGCTGAGGAACCTGCGGGTTATCCGCGAGCTGTGTGCGGAGATGGAGGCGCTTTGCCCGGACGCATGGCTGGTGAACTATGCGAACCCGACGAACATTATCGGGGAGGCGGTCAGCCGGTTTTCGCCGGTGAAGGTGCTGGCGCTGTGCGATGGGGGGAAGGGAGATGCGTTTCAGGTGGCGCGGGTGCTGGGGCACCAGGCGGGCGAGGTGGAGTTCCTGGGGCTGGGGTTGAACCACGCTACATGGTCGACGCGCTTCACGATTGGGGGCGAGGACGGCGTGGAGATGATGACGAGGGAGCACGAGCGGGTGGTGGGGGACCCAGAGGTGGCGGGGAAGGTGAAGCGGACGTTCAGGCTGGCGAGGCGGTATGGGAGGCTGCCGAACGAGTACATGCAGTATTACTACTTCTCTGAGGAGACGGTGGCCGAGGCGCGTAGCGCGCCGAAGACGCGAGCACAGGTGATAATGGACGAACTGCCCGGCATATTCGAGCATTACCGGGAGCAAGCGGAGATGCCCGAGCCGCACCTGACGCGGAGCCGGGGGGGCACGGGCTTCGGGGAGTTCGCGGTGGATGTTATAGCCGCGGTGGCGAGCGACAGCGGGCGGGTGGAGATGGTAAACGTGCCCAACCGGGGGGCGCTCCCCGGCCTGCCATACGAGCGGGTAGCCGAGGTGCCGTGCAGGCTGGACCGGATGGGGGCCACGCCGCTGGCGCAAGGGGGGCTGCCGGGAGAGCTAAGGGGGCTGATCGAGGCGCTGGCCGAGTACCAGGCCCTGGCGGCGAATGCGGGATGGCTTGGGGAGAGCCGAGAGATGGCCTTGAAGGCGCTGGCCTCTAACCCGCTGGTGTGGAAGCTGGACGCCGAGCGGGTCGAGGAGATGTTCGA
The DNA here is from genome assembly GCA_045805005.1 of Chloroflexia bacterium. Lineage (GTDB taxonomy): Bacteria > Chloroflexota > Chloroflexia > QHBQ01 > JADMIH01 > JADMIH01. The sequence goes on along the minus strand of JBJMMB010000387.1, from coordinate 9,946 downwards.
TGAGATGGTAGCCGCGCACGGAATCAATTTTGAATCTTGAGTTTTGAATGTTGAGTTAGGTATTACGACTTAGGGATTACGAATTACGAATGATCGGGCTTTGGCCCGATTATTGTTTTTGGATTATGAATTAGATTTAGAGCATAATGCATGATTGGCGGCTCGTAAGCATCCAGGAGGAGGAAAAGTCCCAGATGTCAATTATACGGTTCGGGATGGGCAATCTAAGATCCAAGATCCAAAATCCAAAATTAGGCCTGCTGCTGGTAGTGTGTTTGCTGCTGGCAGGGTGTGGAGGGGAGGCTACGCCTACCACGGAGCCGCCCGCGCCGACGCCGACGGAGGTGACCGCGGGAGGCACGGTGACGGCGGGAGAGACGGCCCCGGCGGGGCAGCCGACGGCGGCGGCCACCGCGGCGGCGACGCAGACCGGGGCGGGAGGCGCGGCCACTGAGCCGGCTGGGTCGACGCCGGGCGGCCGGGCGGCGAGCGGGGTGCTGCGGTGGTCGAACGAGGGGGTGAGCGAGATTGACACGCTTGACCCGCCGAAGATGCAGGCCTCGAACAGTACGATGGCGGGCGGGCTGATTTTCGAGGGGCTCGTGCGGTTCAATTCCAGGCTGGACATAGAGCCAGGGGGCGCGGAGAAGTGGGATATTTCTCCGGACGGCAAGACCTATACCTTCACGATCCGCAAGGGGCTGAAGTGGGCTGACGGCTCGGCGGTGACCTCGGAGGACTTCCGTTACTCGCTGGAGCGGGCCCTGAGTAAGGACTTCGCCAACGGCTCGGCGAGCTATTACCTGAACAATATCGAGGGCGCCGAGCAGTGGCTGAAGGGCGAAGGCTCCGGGTTGACCGGGGTCACGGCTCCGAACCCGGACACGCTGGTGATCAAGATCGTGAAGCCGGGCGTCTACTTCCTGGACCAGTTGACCTACATAGGCGGAGCGGTGGTGCCCAAGAAGCTGATAGAGCAGAACAAAGACAACTGGTCGGAGCAAGCGTGGGGCACGGGGCCGTTCATGGTGAAGCAGTGGAAACACAACCAGTCGCTCACCCTGGTGCCCAACCCCAACTACTGGAGGGGCCAGCCGCAGATCGCCGAGATAGACATGCCTTTCGTGCAGGACGCGGAAACGGCGTTCCAGCTCTACCAGACGGGGCAATTGGATATCATGGGCTCACAGCAGTTCCCGCCGGGGGAAATAAGCACCGCGGAGGGCCTGCAGGGGTTCAAGCAGGTGCCGCAGTTCTTCGACTCGTATGCCGGATTCAACAACGCGAAACCGCCATTCGATAATGTGAGCATGAGGCGGGCGCTGGCGCTGGCGGCGGACAAGAAGACCATCGCGGAGAAGGTGCTCGCGGGTTCGGTTGGGGAGACGGACCACATAGTGCCGCAGGGGATGCCGGGGTATTTCGAGGGGCTGAAGCCGCTGGCGTTCGATCCGAACGCGGCCAAGCAGGAGCTGGCGAAAGTGAGCGGCGCGCCGAGCAAGGTGACACTGAGCTATACGCAGGGACAGGCGGACTTCGACAAAGTGGCGGCGGCTTTGCAGCAGATGTGGCGGCAGAACCTGGGTCTGGACGTGGAACTCAACGGCGAAGAGCAGGCCAAGTTCAACGACGACCTGACCGCGATGGCGAACGACCCGAGCAAAAGCAACATCGAGATGTACCTGAGCGTGTGGGGAGCCGACTATCCCGACCCGCAGAACTTCCTCACGCAGCAACTCCACACGGGCGTACCTAACAATAACGGCCACTGGAGCGACGCCGAGTTCGACGCGCTGACCGATAAGGCGGACGTGGAGCGCGACCAGGGCAAGAGGTGGTCGCAGTACAACCAGGCCGAGCAGATCGCGATCGACAAAGTGGGCTGGCTGCCGCTCTACAACGGCAAGGGGGCGATTCTCATCCGGCCCACAGTCAAGGGGATCACCTTCACCGCGCAAGGGCTCTTCGCGGACGATTGGTCGCAGGTGACGGTCAGGTGACGGTCAGGTGACGGTCAGGTGACGGTCAGGTGACGGTGGGGAAGTGATGCAGCATGCTGGCGATTATCGTCCGGCGGGCCTGGAGCCTGGGGTTTGTGCTCTTGAGCCTGACGTTGGTGACGTTTCTGGTGGGGCACCTGGCGCCGGGGGACCCAATTCAGGCGCTGCTTGGAAACAGGTTCGACCCGGTGCGCTATGCGCAACTCAAGCACGAGTACGGGTTGGACAGGCCGCTCTGGGAGCAGTACGTGCAGTACATATGGGGGCTGCTGCACGGGGACCTGGGCAAGTCGTTTAAGTACGCGGGTAGGCCGGTAAGGGATATACTGGCGAGCGGGCTGGGCGTGACGCTCGGGCTGGGGTTCGTGGCGCTGCTGGTCAGCACGCTGGTGGGCGTGCCCGCGGGGGTGCTGGCCGCTATCAACCGCAACCGGATATCGGACCGGGCGATCATGCTCGTGATGCTGGGCCTCTTTTCGATACCCGCGTTCGTGCTCATCCCGATAGTGCGATACGTAGACTACCTGGCATATGACGCTGGGCTTCCCAACTTGCCGGTGGCGGGGTGGGGCTCACCCGCGCATTGGGTGCTGCCGGTGCTGGTGCTGGCGGCGGCGAGCATGGGCTACATCACCCGGCTGACCAGGGCCTCGATGCTGGAGGTGCTGGGGCAGGACTATATCCGCACTGCCCGCTCGAAGGGACTGCCGGAGCGGGTGGTGATCAGGCGACACGCCCTGCGCAATGCGCTGCTGCCCATTGTGACGGTGCTGGGGCCGGCGACGGCGTTCCTGGTGACGGGCTCGTTCGTGGTGGAGAGCATCTTCTCGGTACCGGGGATAGCCTTTATCTCGGTACAGAGCATCGGCCAGCGCGACTACCCGGTTATCCAGGCGACGACTCTGCTGCTGGGCGTGGCCGTGGTGGTGATGAACCTGGTCACCGACCTGGCGTACATGGTGCTGGATCCGCGCATACGTGGAGTACGCTAGTAATTTTGAATATCGAGTTTTCAATTTTGACCTGCGAAGCAGTTGTTCATAATTCCCCATTTTCACCATTTTGGGGGATTCTCACGCGTGAATCAGGGAAAGTGGGGAATCGTAGATATTCATCTAAGCAGGGTTTGAGGACTGGAGGGAGAAGAGCTGGGGGCACCCCCACTGCCCAGAGGGCACCCGCGGCAGGGAGGACCCTGCACCCCCTGGGGAGTGGGGAGAGTTGGGGGGCACCCCCACTGCCCAGAGGGCACCCGCGGCAGGGAGAGCCCTGCTCCCCTGGTGTGATTATGTGGGGCACCCCCACTGCCCAGAGGGCACCCGCGGCAGGGTGGGCCCTGCTCCCCGCTCGCGAATGAAGAGCGGGAGAAGTATGGGTGGGCACACCCAGACCACCGGTAGAGAGATCGCTGCGCCCGTTAAGATGGCCGGGGGACGCCCCCAGCGCCCCCAGGCCCACGGCAGGGCGGGCTTTGTAGCCCTTTTGGGACGTTTGGACACTTTGGCGGCGGCCAGCCTGATATTTATTGTGCTGATGATTGTGCTGGCGGTGATTGGGCCGCCGATTTACCAGAGGCTGGCGCCGCCGAACCTGGAGGAGTACCACACCTACTATTTTCAGGACTACGAGAATATCAATAGCTGGCCCAGCACGCTGCACTGGCTGGGGACGGACTCGCTGGGGCGCGATACCCTGGCGCGGCTTATGGCCGGACTGAGGGTGTCGCTGCTGGTGGCGGCGTTCGTGCAGGTGGTCAACGTGGGGTTGGGGGCGAGCCTGGGGTTGCTGGCGGGACATTTCGGGGGGTGGATCGACGCGGTCGTCAGCCGGGTAGCCGATATGCTGTTCGCCTTTCCGGGGCTGCTGCTGGCGATACTTGTGTCGGCGGTGTTCGGCGCGTGGGCGCAGGAGGCGGCGGGGGATATAGGGAGGCTGCTGCTGGTGGCGGGGTCGCTGGCGCTGGTGAGCTGGCCGCTGATGGCCCGCTATGTGCGGAGCCAGTCGCTATCGCTGCGGGAGCGGGAGTTCGTGCTGGCGGCAAAGAGCATCGGCGCGGACGACCTGGAGGTGATGGCGCGCCACATCCTCCCCAACGTGGCGGGGCTGATAGTGACGGCTGCCACGCTGGATGTGGCGAGCGTGATACTGAACGAGGCGGTGATGAGCCTGCTGGGGCTGGGCATCCAGACGCAGGGGTCGAGCCTGGGGCGGATGATCGTGCAGGCGATACCGGAGCTGCACAACAACCCCTTCCAGGTGTTAGTGCCCAGCGCGGTGCTGACGCTGCTGGTGCTGGCGTTCAGCTTCCTGGGGGACGGGATCAGCGACGCGCTGAACCCTCAGACGAGGTAGCGCGTTATGGATGCCGGTACGATGCCGGTACAGTGCCTATTGGCTTTTGCCGGGTGTTGCTAAGAGGTGGAATGAGTCGAGGAACTTGTGAGCCCGGTCATCATTGAAGTGCTTGCTCAAGGCGGTAACAGAAATCTGGTAAATGTGACTATCGACGAGGTAAAATCGCGACTGAGTAATGCTCTTCCCATGTAAGGCTGTGTATTCGTAGCCGACATAGCCCTGCAACGCCAGTGGCTTCTCACCTACAACTTCCACATGAACTCCACCATACGGATGCTTGACGCCTTCCATCAGATCGACAATTAGATCGGCAGGTGCCAGGCTTCTCTTGGTTTCGGCGAGGACACTCTGCCATGCCCCATACTGCATGTTTGCGTCCTGGCAAACCACGCCAGTGAGGAGGTCCGAGGCGTGGTCCTCGGCTTTGCATGGCATTGATATGCTATATAGTCCGGCATCTGGCGACACGGGATGCCAGTATGCCTGGTTACCGAGCACAACCATGGCCGTGACAGTCGCGGAAAGAGCCAAAGTCACCCCAACGGCAGCCGAGGACCTGACCACCCTGGCCACGAGCGGCAAGAGCGTATCGCTGCTTACCCGCAGGCAGTAGATGGCTGCCACTATCGCAGCGCCATACCAAATGAAGCTAGTGGTAGGGTGAGCGTCGAGTAACTGGAGCACGGACAACATGCCGACTACCTGGGCAAGCACGCAGCCCGCGACGAAGAGCCATCCCCAGCCCGGCACTCGCCTCTGAGGCTGCGCCGGGACTTGTTCGCCAGTGGACAGCGAGCGCCCATCAATCAGGAGATCATACACGTACTTGAAGCCATCCGGGGACTTGATGTAGAAGGCAACGTCATGCCCATCCAAGCTGATGTGGTGCTCGCTGCCGAGGTTCCAGGGAGTGTGCTGTTTGAACCTTTTGAGTACAAGATGGCCGTCTACGTATATCTTGATGCGCCCCGAAAAATAGCCGTGCTCCGCTGTTACCGTGTGGACTTGATCTTCAATTACGACTTGCCAACTCTTCTTAGCCAAATCGTACTCTCCCTCCGCCCGACCCTTCAGGGCAATGGTCGTTTCTCTGTTCTGATCGAGAACAGCTTCTCTCAATCGTTGTACAGCACAGCACCTATGTTGAACAGTTACCTGGATACTATAGTGGGCGGTACAAAAGTACCGGGACGATGACGGGTCCTTCTGAATCAAGCTATCTATGTGGATTTTGAAGTGGCGAATTCCGGGCACCAGGGCTGCTGGTCCGCGGTGATCTGCAGGACCGGGTTGCCATCATGCAGATAGTAGTTGGCGGCGGAGCTGCCTTGCGTGCTCGCGAACTCCACTGCGGTAAGTAATACGGGAGCCATTTGGTCGTGTCGAGGTGCGGGCCGGAGAACTCGTCATGAAATTCGAGGCGATAGCCAGGCTTTTCCAACGGATTGGCAGGATAATCGCCCGTGTGGAATCGATCGCTCACGCGATTCCCTCACTTTGTCGCGTGCCGGTTTCCCTTATTTCCGGTCAACGGGATCAGGGGCGCGGGGGCCGCAGACCAGGCAATTGTATGTCTCGACACGCAGGGCGACACGCAGGGCCGTCAAGTGGTGGGAGTGGTAGCGCGGGCCAGATGGTTTACTCTACCCGAGGGAAGCGCAGGGCCAGGACGGCGCCGATGATGGCCATGATGGCGACCGCGACGTAGACCCACGCCAGGCTGGTGGAGAGGGTGTTGGCCAGGCCTGATTTCAGGGGAGCGGTGAGGGTGTCGCGGAGGTTGAGGTCGAAGAGGGCGTTGACGGGGCCGAGGGCGGGGTCGGAGCCTGAGCGGGCCCCTGCGGGCATCTGCGAGAGGAGGGCCTGGGTGGCCTGAGCGGCCAGGAGGGCAGCGAGAGTGGCGGTAAGCACCGAGCCGAGGATGGCCGAGCCGAGGGTGTTGCCCATATTGCGGAAGAACTGCACCGAGGCTGTGGCTATGCCCCGCTCGCTCCAGGATACCGAATTCTGCACTGCAATGAGCATGGAGGTGGTGCTGAAGCCGAAGCCCGCGCCCGCCACGAAGGTGGCCGCGACCACGACCGAGCTCCTTAGCGCAGGGTTGGAAGCGACGACAGGGAGGAAGGCGAGGAGGAGGAGCAGGGTGCCTGCCACGAGAATGAACATGCCCCCCAAGACTAGGGGGCGGTAGCCGAAGTTGCGGATGAGCCTGCCGGTCTGGCTGCTGGCGAGGGGCCAACCCAGGGAGAGGGGGGCTACCATGAGGCCCGCCTCGGTGGGGGTGCCTCCCCAGGCACCCTGTACCAGCGGGGGCACGTAAGCCGCGAACCCCACAAGCACGCCGCCCGCGAGGAGCCCGACCAGGCAGGGTATGGCGATGATGGGCCGGGTCAGGAGGTCGAGGGTGAGGAGGGGGGCGGGGGCGCGGCGCTCCACGAACCCAAATGCGACCAGCAGGACCACGGCCCCACCAAGGGCCAGCCAGGTGGTGGGGGAGAGCCAGCCAGCCCGCCCTCCGGCCTGGATGCCTACGAGGAGGAGGGCCACGCCCACGGTGAGGAGCACTGCCCCGGCGATATCCACGCGCTCGCGGGTGTGCACACGGGGCTCGCGCAGGTAGAGGAAGATGAGGAGCGAGGAGGCGATGCCCACTGGCACGTTGACGAAGAAGACCCATCGCCAATCAAAGAACTGCACGATGGCCCCACCGATGAGGGGGCCGATGATGCTGGAGATGCCCCACACCGCACCGAACACCCCCTGGAGCCGGGCGCGCTCTTCGAGGTCGAAGAGGTCGCCTATGAGGGTGAGGGATACCGGGAGGACCGCGCCCGCGCCCAGCCCTTGCAGGCCCCGGAAGACGATCAGGGAGGGCATGTCCCAGGCGAAGCCGCAGAGCGCCGAGCCGACGACGAAGATGCCCGCGCCCACCATGAAGACCGGTTTGCGGCCGTACATATCGGAGAGCTTGCCATAGAGGGGCACGGTGGTGGTGGAGGTGAGGAAATAGACGGAGATCACCAGGGAGTAGAGGGGCAGGCCGCCGAGCACGCCCACGATGGTGGGTAAGGCGGTGGCTACCACGGTGCCGTCGAGCGCCGAGAGGGCAGTGGCGGCGATCAGGCCAAGGATGAGGAGAGGGCGGTTGAGCGCGTAGGATTTTGGTGTAGACGCTACCGCCGTGGCGACCTGCTCGGTTCGTTCTTCGATCAAGGTATCAGCTCGGAGTTGAGGGAGTTTTGCGTGCGAGGCACAGGATATAGCTTACCACAAAATCGGTCTTTAGACCCATTGACAAAACTATACACCTGGTATATAATTTTCTCATAAAACATATACCGAGTATCTAGTTATGATTGAAGCGGCGATCAGGCCAAAAAACGAGCGGGGTTCGGTGCAGAACGCCATACTGGCGCTCCTCGCGGAGCGCCCTCGCCACGGCTATGAGCTGCGCGACCTGTTCCAGGCGGCTCTGGGGGGTCACTGGGACCTCAACAGCGGCCAGATTTACAGTAGCCTCGACCGGCTGGCCCGCGATGGTTTGGTGGTAGAGGAAAGCGTAGAGAGAGGGGGTGGCCCCGACAAGCGGGTGTGGGCGCTAACCGCCGAGGGCGAAAGGGAGCTTGAAGGTTGGCTCAATGCTCCGGTGCCGCGAGACTACCGGCTCCGCGACGAGTTTTACCTCAAGCTGATGCTCGTGCTCGTGACGCGACCCACCAGAGCCAGGAACGTGCTGATGGTGCAGCGCCGTGAGCTTTTCGGCGAGTTGCACGACCTGACGGCCCGCCGCAACCAACTCAACCCCAAGCAGCAATTAGCCCACATCCTCCTTATGGACAGCGCGATTATGCACACAGAGGCAGAATTGCGCTGGCTCGAAATGGTAGAAGCGCGTCTCGATGATATCCGGGGCCAACCCCCGCCGTTGCCCCCGCCTCGCGCCAGAGGACGGCCGAGGAAGGTGCGGGAGTAGATGGACGGGGCCTGTGGCGGACGATGGACGATGGACGGGGCCTTCGGCGGACGATGGACGATGGACGATAGGCAATGGGCGTTGACCGCTGAGCACCCAGGCCCGATGGCAAACGTAATTAGTGTAATGAGGAGCTGCCGGTAAACGGCGATTAACAACAAGGAGATAGAGATGGCAATCCTGGAAGCTAAAGATTTGACACAGGTGTATGGCCGGGGGACCGCCGCTGTGACGGCGCTCGACCATGTGAACCTCAGCATCGAGCCGCGCGAGTTCGTGGCTATCATGGGGCCCAGCGGCTCCGGCAAATCTACGATGTTGCACCTGTTGGGCGGTCTGGACACCCCAACCGGGGGCAAAGTGCTGGTCGACGGCACGGACCTCTCGACGCTGGACGACAAGGCCCTCACCATACTGCGCCGCACCAAGATCGGCTTCGTGTTCCAGTTTTTCAACCTGATCCCGGTCTTGAACGCGCTTGAGAACGTGGCGCTGCCGCTGGTACTGAACGGCTCGCAGAGCGAGGCCACAGAGCGCGCCCGCACGTGGCTGCAACGGGTAGAGCTGACCGACCGCATGACCCACCGCCCTAGCGAGCTATCGGGCGGGCAGCAGCAGCGCGTGGCGCTGGCCCGCGCCCTGGTTACGGAGCCCGCCGTCATCTTGGCGGACGAGCCTACCGGCAACCTCGACTCCCGCGGGGCCGAGGAGATGCTCCGCTGGCTACGGCGCACCATCGATGAGTGGGGCCGCACCGTGGTGATGGTCACCCACGACCCGCGCATGGCCGCCTACGCCGACCGGATTATCTTTATGAAGGACGGCACGATAGTGGACGACACGCGGCTGGGAGCCGACAAGACGCCGGAGTTCCTGATGGAGAAAATGGAAAATCTCCTGGAGCCGCCGAGCACCGCCGAGCACGCCGCCCACCAACGGTAATCAGCAGGGCACCCCCGTCGTAGGCAACCCTTCGTCGGCTGTGCGCTAGAGGGAGTCTCAAGGTGAACACCTATCTTACAATTCCTGCCCGCTACCTGGCCGGGCGCAAGCTGCGCACGGTCCTAACCACCCTGGCTATCGTGTTCGGCGTAGCCGTCGTATTCGCCGTGAACATGCTGCTGCCTGCCTTTACCAACGCTTTGCAAGCCAGCGCGATGGGCGTGACGGGCCAGGTAGATATGAGCGTAACGAGCGTTACGGGCGGCCCGTTCCACCAGGACGTGCTCGATACAATCGCCAGGACAGATGGAGTTGCCGCCGCCGCTCCGGCCTTCCAACACACGATATCGTTACCCAGTGGGGCCCTGGCGTCCTTCGACGTGATCGGGTTGGATCCTACCGCCGCAGAGACGGTGCGCTTCTATCCGGTGACTGATGGCAGGTTCCTGAACGGCGATGATAAGAATGCCACCGCGGTATCGCAGCACCTGGCACAGGCGCTGGGGCTGAAGGCGGGCGATACATATAAGCTGCCGACCGCCAATGGGCTGGTCGATCTCAATGTCACGGGCGTATTCGACACGCAACAGGCTACCGACCAGATGCTGGTGCCTCTCGCGACAGCCCAGGAGCTTTTCGGCGCTCCGGGAGAAGTGACCTCGATAGATGTAGCTAT
>JBJMMB010000386.1:0-6522 GCA_045805005.1 Chloroflexia bacterium | reverse complement strand
TCGTCCATCGTCCATCGTCCATCGTCCATCGTCCATCGTCCATCGTCCATCGTCCATCGTCCATCGTCCATCGTCCATCGTCCATCGTCCATCGTCCATCGTCCATCGTCCATCGTCCATCGTCCATCGTCCGCCTCATGCCCCGGCTTTCCCCACCCATGCTCCCTCAAAGGCCCACTCGACGCATAAATCTCCCCAAAAAACAGGACTTAAGTACCATTGTAACTCCTCCCCGATTCTCCTGTATTATGTATTCGTTTATAGAACATTTGTACTTTAACAACCCCAGTATCCGAGCCCGGGCAGGCGGGCTTCGTAAGTGTAGCCCACGGCTTCAGCCGCCGGGCAGCAGATTTATCTGCCCGGCCAACTGCAGCCAACCTGCCAGGCAAACCCCAAGCTACAAACAGTATCCAAAACCAAATTTCCCAAATCCCTCCACCCACGCACACCTCACCCCCCAAAATGGTGAAAATGGGAAATTCCCCATCCTGGCCCCTCCCACCCATCCTGCTGCAAATAGTATCAACCCCCGACCCCTATCAAACAACATACGTGCTCCGGTTACTGCTTATCTGTCCCTTCGGCCAATCTCCTCAGGGTCTCGCGGGTGGCTCGGCCCCGCAAATAGGCCGTCAGGTCATTGAGGGGCCTCCCGGTCAGGCTCCTGAAGGGCGATGTACGCCACGTCCACTGTCCTGCTGCTATGACCCGCGTGTACGCGCTGGCCGGCATTTCCCAGAACCCCTCAGCGCCGCCCCCCGCTCCGACGAGCGCCCCCAGGTAGCGGGCCTCGCGCCGCCAGAGGTCAAGGGCCCGGCGCTGCGACCGGTAAGTCGCGATGGCACGCGCTTTGGCCTCGTATCGCTCGCCAAGCGGAGTGTACATGTTCACCAGTTCCGGTCCCAAAGGCACTTGCATCTCGTACACTCTGACTAACACTTCGCCACATGACGGCCTACAAGCCAACGCTCTGGCCACTACGCGGGCTACCCTGAGATGCTCCGGGTGGAACTCCACACATGACGGGGCATATACAATGTGAGGAGCCCACGCGGCCAGATTTTGCTCAAGAGCCGGCAACAATTGCTCATCCTGCCAGTGGGCTTCTTGCAAGGCCGGTGCCACCAGCTCGACGCCCGGCAGCCCGAGCGCGACCTGCGCCAATTCGCGCCTTCGCCTCTCCACCATCTTCGCGGGCGTCAAGCCTCCAGCCCTGGAACCACTGCCGTCGGTCACAACCAGCACTCGAACTGTATCCCCACAATTGAGATGGGCCAACATCGTCGCGTAGCAGCCGATCGTTTCGTCGTCCGGGTGGGCCGCGACAACCAGAACCCGTTGTCCACCTGAAAGCGGGAGAGCTCGCGCCGTAACGCTCGCCCGCCGGAGCCGCTGCAAACCAACGAGTACCGCCAGCGTCACCATCTCCACGAGCGGGTATACCGCTCGCCTCGCCGCCCGGCGGGCCAGCCGGCGGCTAAACGACGTCAAAGTCTCCCCCCGTGAGCAGCCACTTCGCGGGGTCCCTCAAACTTTCGAGATCTACCATGTCGCTGTAGGGTATCAAGCTCGCGCTGTATTCCCCCCTGGGAAGTACGAAACCATTGGCTCGAAGGCGAGCATGGAGAGGAGACCCGACCGCCACCAGCGCTGCCACCGAGTCCGCTCCGTGGTCGCGGAGGTGCGTAAACGCCGCCCGCAGAAGAGCCCTTGCGACATCACCGTCCCCCGGCTCGGTGAACAGGTCGGCCACGCGACCGATCAATCGGCTTCCCACATTAGCCGGTCGGTACGCGACATACCCGGCCGGGCGGCCCTTCCTGAGTGCCAACAATACAGAGAAGAGCCCGTCCGGCTCGTCCAGGTACCGCCATTGCACCCACGCGGCATCTCGGACCACGCAATTTTCATAGCCTGGCCCAGCCGCGCACCACAGCTGGTCAATCTCAACTCCCGCCCTCGCCAACGGCACAACCCTTATGCCGCGCCACTCGCTCGGGTTGGCTGGTTGCATGGCGCCGGCCCGCTGCCCCTTGCCCGCTTGCCGTAGCAACCGTGCCTCTAGCATTGCAAGCGGCCTCAGGGGACGTGACAGCCATTGCAAAGTGAGCACCTCCCGGTAGCCCAGTGCCGCCGCCCGCGAGCCCCAGCCGGCATGCGGCAGGCCCATGACGAGTGGCACCCCGCTATCCCGCCAGTGCCCATACAGGCCGCCGCCCAGCTCTGTTAGCATGCCCTCACGGCGATGGTCCTGGTGGGTCATAGCCTCGACCGCATGCATGGCGAGCACCTGCGTGACGCCAAGCTTCAGCCAGGTGGGGATGCCTGCATGCTGGCCGACCACCCGGTCCGCCCTGGCGGCTACCCACACCCTATCCACCGGGCTGTCGGGCTTGAACAACTTCCAGCGGAACTCCGCCTCGCTACGCGGTCGCCCGAACACCTCACTGTATAATGACAGCAAGTCCGGCGCATCTGACTCCCGGAACGCGCGGACCTCCCAGGCGTGCTTGCGGTCGCCCGGCACATTGGGCCCCGCCGAGGACGGATTGTAGGCAACGGACGACGAAGAGTCGGGGTAGCTGTATCTCAAGCCCCATCTTCCCAGGCCCACAGTGAGAGAATTGGTGGTGAAGCTCATACTCGAAGGTTCCAATAGCTCGGAGCGGCTTGCCGGCAGTACGCTTGCCGCGTCCAGGGTCCGCCCTGCCCTGGTGGTCGCCGTTTGTTCAGCCGCCGCGGCTCTCCTGGTGCGCGCCACACTTCTGTGGACTATGCCCTTCGACGGGCTGTACGGGCAGGACGCCTTTTACTACCAGTCGGCTACTAACACACTCATCGACACGTGGACCGATCCCTCCCGGCTGGCCCGCTGGCTGACTTCATGGGGCGCACCTCCCATCTCGGTATGGCCCCTCGGCTATCACCTGCAGTCGGCCCTCGCCGCCCTCATCCTGGGCCGTGGTCCGACCTCAGGCCAGGCCGTCAGCCTCCTCGCCGGCACCCTCACGGCCGCCTGGACTGCGCTGCTAACGCTTAGAATATCACACCTTGGGGTTATGGGACCAGAGGAGCGCAACGCAGTACCGAGTAACTCTGGCTCACTCGCTACTCGGTACTCGCTACTCGCTACTCGGTACCCGGTCCTACCAGGAGCCCTGCTTGCCGGGCTGATAATCGCAGTTTCGGCTCTAGCCGTCCGCAGTTCGGTCGTGGTTATGGCCGACATGGCCGGACTTCAGTGGGCTACACTTGGCGCTCTGCTGGCCTTGCTATATCTGGACGTGGGCGTCCGGTCAGCGAAGCTCGGCCTACTCACCGGGGTGTGCATTGGGCTGGCTTCGCTCACGCGCTACATCTACCCTTTGCTGTTGCTGCCGGTGCTCGGCGCAGTGGTCCTCGCGTGGAAGCGCCGCGGCGTCGGCGACTCGGCCGGCCGCCTGCCGCTGGTTGGGGCCATGTTGGCGATCCTCTTACCGGCTTTGCTGATATTCGCACCGCAAGTGGCGCACAACTTTATCCACCCCATGCAGTCCGTTCTGCCGAGCCCGGTAATCGCTAGCTGGAGCCCGCAACATGCCTGGCAGGGCAGCTTTGACGGACCCGATGGCCATCTGGAGTACAGGTGGCCCATGGCGCTCTTCTACCTGGTGCTGCCCCTGCTGTCGGCTCATGCCGTTGGACTCGCTTTCGCGCCCTTTCTTCTGCTCGGCCTGGTCTGGATCCTGCGCACTCCAACGCAGGTGGCCGCCGTCCTGGTCGTGGGTTGGTGGCTGTGCTTCGCAGGCTTTTACAGCGGTAATATCTACCAGGCCGACCGCTTCGTGTTGAGTTTCTTGCCGCCCCTGGCAGTTCTGGCCGGCCTGGGCCTCAACCGGTTTATCGCCTTCGTGCTACCCGGTGTCCGTACGGGTGCGTCCGCAAACCCCGAACCTTCCCGACGCTTTCTCATGCCAGGTTTCCTGGCGATTGTAGCAATCCCAGTCCTCATCTCGCTAGCGGGGCTCGTAGCGGCGCTCAACTCCGCGGTTGCCGACTATCTCACGCTCTACACCGGCAAGCAGGACTATCTCCAGGCGGTCCATTGCGTTCAGGATGTCGCCTCGGAGAGCCGAACCGGCCTGCCACTCCTGACCTTTCAGATTACCTTCGCGATGCGCCAGTACACCACCCTCGATGCGCACGAACTCTACGCCGAAACCCCGAATTCGGTCGATGCGCTGCTGAACAGGTCGCCCGCGAACGGCGCAGCCCGTGGCTATCTGGTCCTGCCACTGGCTGGGTTCGAGACCCAATGGGGCCACACTCAGGTGGGCCGGACCTATCAACATCTCCAGACCGCGTATCAACTGGATACGCTGCCGTGTCCCGGCACCTCGTTCACGACATTTGAAATCCGGTCCAGATAATAGATATTGCGTATTGCGTAGGGCGCAGACGCGGAAGCGTTCACGGTTCCACGACCCAGGCAGGGTAGCAACGCAATACGCAATACGCAATACGCGCACACCTACCCCTTGCGCCTGATTACAAGTTGCACATGGTCGCCTAGCGTGTAGAAGGGCCAGTATCGTGAAGTGCTTCTTTCCACAGAACTCAATAGGCGCAAAAGTCGTGGGCGCCCTCTTAGCCACGATGCGGCGTAGGTCGGCGGAAGAATCCAGGGCATCGCGCGACTCTCTAGCATCTCGAAATATGGCGAGAACTGCTGCTCGACATAGCGCAAGGGCCAGTAGTACACGGTAAGATGGGGGCCGCCCGGAATGGCCGTGCCTGTCGCCCGCCCGCGCCATCGCCGGAACGCCAGACCGGTGTTCGCGTGGGCCACGTACCACAAAGTCTCCCACAGGCAGTACTTGCCAAGCAGCGATATCACGACCACGCCACCGGGGCGGACAAGACGGCCCAGGGAACTGGCCGCCGCGGCGAGGTCGGGAGCACAGTTCAGTGCGCCCAGGCTGGAGTACGCGCCATCGAGTGTGTGCATCCCGTAGCGCCCCACCAAGTCCTCCATCTCCTCAACTGGAAGCACGAACGCCTCCGCCTGTCCCGCTTCAAACCCCTGTGCTGAAAACTTGCGGGACGTTACCTCCACCATAACCGGCGACGCATCGGTCGCAACGACGTGGACGCCGTTGCGCGCCAGCGCGACCGCCTCTTCCCCTGTGCCGCATCCTACCTCCAGCACCCGGTCGCCCGGCCCGAACGCCCGCCGGAGACTTGACAAACTCTCGCGGCGCAGCCAGCCCATCATAGGGTTGCGTGTGGCGTCCGCGTCGTATCTCCCGGCAGCCGTATCAAAAGCTCTGCCCGAGTTGTTGGCCGCCGGCTCTCCCGCTTTGTGGCGGGTGTGCATATTGTTTACACTGTTTCTCAAGGTTGATAGAATTAGAGCGAGTGCTGAGTGACACCGAACGCGTGAAAGGCCGGCGAATGATGACCATTGCGGACGAGAGCCCCGAGGACGTGGCACGCCCGCAGAGCCTCGCAGGTGCTCAGCCCGGCGTTCGGCGCTCGGCACTCACCGGTAACCTTCACCTGTGGGTCCTGCCCGCACATCTCGTTCTGGCAATCTTCTTTACGTGGCCTCTCGCGCTGAACTTGATGCCGGGGGCCGGCAGCCTCGTGCCGGGGTACATGCAGGAGGACATCGATCAGAACCTCTGGAACCTGTGGTGGGTGCGGCAAGCCGTCCTTGGCGGGCACAATCCGTTCGTCACCGACAT
This sequence comes from Chloroflexia bacterium, assembly GCA_045805005.1. GTDB lineage: Bacteria > Chloroflexota > Chloroflexia > QHBQ01 > JADMIH01 > JADMIH01. Next base: position 793 of record JBJMMB010000386.1, on the reverse strand, counting down.
GATCTGGTATCCCACACCCGTCAGCCTATATTACCATACGCTCAACGTTTTCAATGGCCTGCTGGCAATCCCACTACTTCAGTTCTTCTCTCTGACAACGGTCTATAACATCATCGTGCTCTTCTCCTTCGTGGTGGGCGGCTATGGTGCTTACTTGGTGGTGCGCTACCTGTGCAACAACCGTTGGGCTGCAATTGTAGGGAGCGTGGTATTCACTTACTCGGCCTACCACATCGCCACAATGCGAGGCCTGTTGCAACTCATCTCGCTGGAGTGGTTCCCCTTCTTCGTGCTCTTTCTGCTGCTTGCTGTGAACCAACCGGCCTGGCGCTCGCGGGGCGACGTCGGTAGCTGGCTCTTGAGAAGGGCGCTGCCTGCAGGCGCGGCCCTGCTCCTCGTCTCGCTTATCGACTGGTACTACACGATGTACGGCCTTATGTTCGCCGGCTTCTTCGCGACATACCTCCTTGTGCGCGGGGCCTTCTCGAAGCCGAACGACGGACGATGGACCATGGACGATAGTAGTCCGCGGACCGGTAGCCCTGGAACCATGGTCCATGGTCCATCGTCCATACTCCGATCAGCGGGCGAACCGGTGGCCCGGGTAGCCCTGTGCATCGCGGTGTACGCGGTGCTGGTCAGCCCTATCCTTGTGCCAACGTTGCGCGAACTTGGCACGACAACCTATATGCAGCCCGCGCCCGATGAAGCCATCAAGAACTCGGCGGACCTTGCCCGGTTCTTCCAGACACCTCGCTTCCAGCAAATCTGGGCTCGTTACTTTACCAACTGG
>JBJMMB010000385.1:0-11379 GCA_045805005.1 Chloroflexia bacterium | reverse complement strand
GTGTCCTTGAGCACCCGCCGGCAGGCCGTGAGCCACCGCTCGGTATACGCGTCGTAGGCCGCGAAGTCCGCGAAGCGGTCCCACTCATCGTCGACGGCATCTACCATCGTCATGTTCGGCCGCCACAGGTCGCCGCCCAGTTGCAGGTTATAGGGCGGGTCGGCGAACACCATATCGACGCTCTTCTCGGGCAAAGAGGCCAGCAGTTCCAGGTTATCCCCGGCGAGAATCCGGTCCACTTCGAGGTTCGTTTGCATGCGCAAATAATATCAGATTAATGTATTGGGGGATAACGTCCGGTGCCTGTAAACGTTCAGACAAAGGATCTGACAGATACAACAGGCGCATCTGCAAGGGCTGCCTGCCCTGTCCGTTGAAACCCAACGCTGGTTGCAAACAAGCAGGGCAGGCAACAGGGGCCTGCCCCTACAGAGCCGGGCCGGAAGGATCTGGTTGCCAACCCACGACCTTGAACGTACAATATTCGCCTGAGCCTAAATCCAAAATCCAAAATAGAACAGGGGGAGCCATGAGCGCGAGCAAGTACCGGCAGCTGGTGGACGAGAACAAGCAGCGATATATCGAGGAGTTGACCGAGTTTCTGCGGATACCGTCGGTGAGCACGTTATCGGAGCACAAGGGGGACATCGTGCGGGCGGCGGAGTGGGTGGCCGAGAGTCTCCGTGGCGCGGGGATCGAGAACGTGGGGCTGGTGGAGACCGCCGGGCACTCGCTGGTGTACGGCGACTGGCTCCACGCGCCCGGCCGGCCCACGTTGCTCATATACGGGCACTACGACGTGCAGCCCCCCGACCCCATAAACGAGTGGCAGTCGCCGCCCTTCGAGCCCTCAGTGCGCGACGGCAACCTCTACGCCCGAGGCGCGTCGGACGACAAGGGGCAGCTTTTCACCCACCTGAAGTCGGTGGAGATGCTGATGAAAGAGAACGGCAGCCTGCCGGTGAACGTGCGCTTCCTGCTGGAGGGTGAGGAAGAGGTGGGCGGGGAGAGCATCGAGGCCTACGTGAAAGCCCACCCGGACGAGCTTAAGTGCGACGCGGTGCTGATCAGCGACAGCGACCTGTTCGCCGACGGCTTCCCGCAGGTGGAGGTGGGCCTGCGGGGCATGGTCTACACCGAGATCACGGTGCAGACCGCGGCGCACGACCTCCACTCGGGCCTGTATGGCGGGGCCGTGCCCAATGCCATCAACACGCTGTGCCATATCGTGGCGAAATTGAAGGACGAGCAGGGCCACATCCTGGTGCCCGGCATGTACGACGACGTGCGCCCCATCTCACCCGAATTGCGCAGCCAGTGGGCGGCCCTGCCCTTCGACGAGGAGGAATACCGGAAGAACGAGGTAGGCTCGCCCGCCCTGATGGGCGAGCCGGGGTTCTCGGTGCTGGAGCGGGTGGGGGCTCGCCCCACGCTCGACGCTAACGGGTTCATTAGCGGCTTCACAGGCGAGGGGGCCAAGACGGTCATCCCCGCCGTGGCCCGCTGTAAGGTGAGCATGAGGCTGGTGCCCGACCAGGAGAGCCGCAAGATCTGGGCGGCTTTCAAGAGCTACGTGGAGGAGATCTGCCCGCCCTACGCCACGGTCAAGGTGGAGTATATACACGGCGGGGAGCCTGTGCTGCTGCCCACCGACACGCCTTACATGAAAGCAGCTATGAGCACCCTCACAGAGGTCTTCGGACGAGAGGCCGTGTTCCGCCATGGCGGCGGCTCGATCCCGATAGTATCGCTCTTCAGCAAAGTGCTCAACGCCCCCTCCGTCCTCATGGGCTTCGGCCTCCCCGACGACAACCTCCACGCCCCCAACGAGAAGATGAAGATCGACAACATTATGAAGGGCATAGAGGCGTCGGCGAGGTATATGGAGTTGGTGGGAGGGACGACCGATGCGTAATGCGTAATGCGTAATGCGTATTGGTGGTGCGCAAGGCTTGGGTGGTAGAACCCGCTACTCTTCCTCCCTTACGCATCACGCATTACGCATCTCCCAGGACGTAGACCGGCGGGGCGTACCAGAAGCGCTCGGCGTATTGGACCGGGCCGGATGCTCCGGCTACGGATTGGGCATAGGCTCGGACGGCGGCGGGCATGGCTTCGCTGCCGCCGAAGAGGATGTCTAGTTGGGACTTGTAGCGAGCTATGGCGGCGATTTTGACGCCTATAAGGTCGGTGATGGAGGTTACTCGGGGCTGCATGGGGAGGTGAAGCTCCTCCAGGCGAGACCGCAGGGCCCCATCGTCGGCTGCGTAGGGGTAGTCCTCGTAGAAGAGCACACCGTAGCGCGGGGCGAGGCGGCGGACCGCCGAGAAGACCAGTTGGTGGTCTATATGGTGCCCCACGCCAAGCGGGGCGAAGACACGCACCCTGCCTCTCATCCCTGTCTCCCTGGCGATGCGCTGCACCTCTGCCGCTATGCGGGGCACGAGGGTGCGGCGCTCTTCGGGGGCCACGTTTCCGAACAGATCCTGGTCGGAGTTGTAGAGGGACCGGCCAGCGGCGTCGCGCCGGTAGGGGGCATCGGGCAGGTCGAGCAGCACGAGTTCCAGGCCCAGGAGGCGGGCGGCTTGCCGCTCTTCTTCGCGCCTCACCTGGTTGGGATCCTGCCCCGCCGCGCCGCTCGCCTCGGCCCACTGGTCGTGCAGTTGCCGGGCATAGGGCGAGAGGGGCGCGTCGCCTGCGGGAGACCCGGCGAATATTGCAAGAGAGATGCAGCGGGCCCCGGCGCGAGACAGGCGGGCGGCCATGCCTCCGCAGGAGAGGGCTATATCGTCGAAGTGTGGCGAGAGGAATATCGCCAGGGGTGTATCTTGCTGCATTACTCGTTCACTCGCTTCCGCGGGAGCGCAATAGCCTGCCGCCGAACCTGCTCAGCGAGACGCCCAGCAGCACCAGCAGCATGCCGGTCCAGAACTGCCAGCCCAGGGCCTCGCCCAGCACGAAGAACGAGATAAGGGCCGCCAGCACCGGCGTGAGATTGCCGTAGACCGCCGTGCGGGTCGCGCCTAGCTTCTGCACTCCCTTGTACCAGATAAGATATGAAGCCGATATCGCCAGCAGGCCCGACACCACCAGGATAAGCCAGGCAACGGGAGGCGCGGATGTCAGCGGTGGGCTAGATGCAGCCAGGGCAGGCGCGGACACGATCAGCAGGAAGACCGCGCCCACCGGCATCGTCAGAGCGTTTAGCTGGACCGGCGAGTAGCGCTTCAGCAGGCTCTGTGATACCACGGTGTAGAACGCCCAGATTATGGTGACCAACACTATCAGCAGGTCGCCTATCAGGCGCGGACCGAACTCCAGCTGCTCGCTTGTGCCCAGCACAACCAGGGCCACGCCCGTGAAACTGATCGCTATCCCCACCCAGGTATGCGCCCGCACCCGCTCGTAGCCCAGCAGCGCACCGAAGATAGCCACAAAAGCCGGGCTGATGGAGAGGATGAGAGCGGCGTTGCCCGCGAGGGTAGCGCTCAGCCCTATGATGAAGAGCGCCTGGTAGAAGCCGTGCCCCACCAGCCCCAGCGCGAAAAACTTGCGCCCGTCCCCTCGCGCCCACTTGAGTTTCTCCTTGCTCGCCAGCGCCAGCCCCACCGGCAGCAAAGTGGCCAGGGCGAAGCGAATGGCGTTGAACACCAGCGGGTCCATGTACCGCAGGGCCACCTTTATGGCCGCCGGGTTTGCCGCCCATATCACGATCATGCCCAGGAGCATTATGTCGTATATAGTGAAGCCGCGAAGCCCCGGTGTGGCCGTCTCCATTGCCTTGTCCTGGAGCACCGGTTTTTGGGTTTCGACTTGTGTCTCTACGCTTTGTATTTTACGTACCCTCGCCTTCTAGCGTTATGAGCCGTAGTGGCAGGCCCCACCCCAGAGGGAATCCCGTGCTGCCCGCCCTGCATGGTAACCCCGTCCTTTGGGTGGTAGACGAACAGGGCAGGCAACGGGGGCCTGCCCCTACGATTCCTTGGTCATAGCCGGCGCCTCACCGCGCAACCACCTTTACGTCTGCCAGCGTGCCGGTGCCGTTGGGCTCCGGGGCGAAGCTGCCGGTGCAGGACATGCCGGCCGGGGTGATCGCGCCTGATTTGTCCAACGTGTAAACTCCGAAGAGGAGATGATACTCGCCGAAAGGCGTGCCGGGAGCGACGGGGATGGAGAGGTCATCCCGCACCACCTCGTTCGGGGCCCAAACCGAGGGCAGGGGGCGACCGGCGGCTTGACCAGGTGAAAGGTCGGCGCTCCAGACAGGGGTCCCCGCCTGGTCTACGAGTTTCAGGAAGAACTTGACACCCTGGCCAGGCGCGCCGTCGCCTTTGCTCCAGTAGAGGCTGATAGGCAGGTTGTCGCCGCGGTTGGCGATGGTGGAGCGGAACGTGAAGCCCTCCAGGCGCGGGCCGCCCTGCACGTCGCAGCTTAGCTCGGCCTCGGGCTTTTCGGCGGGCGGGCGCGGCTCGTGGGCGAAAAGCACGTCGCGGAAGAGTATCCTGTAGTTGTCTTGCAGGGCTGCCAGGGCCTGGTTGGTCCAACGGGGGTTGTACGTTTCGGTGGTAAGGTCGTACTGGAGTAGCACGAGCGAGAACTTGCGACGGTGCAGGTTCTGGAGCAGCACCGACTGGTCCCAAGCTCCCGCGTTGGCGAGCGCGGCCATGGCAGCCGGGTCGTCGTAGATCACCCGCTTGCCGTTCTTGAGGAGCAGCCAGTTGTCCTCTGACAGCACGTCACCCGGGGCCCCGGCCACCGCTGCCGACAGTTTCTCCATCCTCTGCGCCCGCTCCTCCAGGGGCATACCGAAGGGGGTATACCAGTTTTTGAGGGGCCTGGCGTATGTAAAGCCCACCTGCAACAATGCCAGCAGCAACACGCCGCTCAGCAGCAAGTAAGCGGCGGCCGGTCGGAGAGAGCGCTGCCGCCGCCCTTCGCCGTTGCTCATAGCCTGCTCGACGCTCCGCGAAGCCACGCCGAAAGCCACCCCCAACACCACGCAGAGGGGAGCCAGTATATCCAGCAGGTGGTTGTAATTGGCAGTGGGCAACGAATTGCTTAGCAAAACGGCGGGCACGGATACGAGCAGATAGACGAGGCTTAGTTGAGTTTGGATTTTGGGTTTTGGATTTTGGATCAGGGTGACTGCATCTTCGCTCTTTGAAGAGCGACGCTGAATCAGTGACCAGGCCGCGAATGTTACGAAGCATAGAGCGCATACAATCAGGGGTACGTGGGCGGCCCAGAGGGCGTCTATGTTCCTGGCCAGGCGGGCGGCAGAGCGGCCGTAGTGATCGAAGGCGAAGACATGCTCGTGCAGCCCGCCTTTTGTCAGGAGGTCGAGGAGCACGAATGGCAGAACAATTGCCGCCCCCGCGGCCAGCCCCCATCGCAACCCCAGTCGCCAATCCCTCCACAGTAGCAAGAGCCCCACAGCGGCCAAAGGCGCGAGCTCAGACTGCTTGGTCCAAAAAGCCAACACCAGCGGCACCAGCGCAAGAAAGAGGTATAGGGCTCTCCCATTCCCTACAGGGGGTGCGGGAGGCTCCTTGCCGGGGGTTTGGGGGTGTCCCCCAACTACCGCCCGTTCCTCCGATGCAAAGGGGTGCGGGGCTGTCCCTGCCGGGGACCTGGGGGATTGGAGCCCCAAAGATTCGTTATTTCTCTCTCCAAAGGGGTGCAGGGGGCTCCCTGCCGGGGGCCTGGGGGTGTCCCCCAAAATTGATCTATTTGTTCCTCTCTCTTCAAAGGGAGAGAGAGGAACAGAAAAGTACCGGGCCGCCAGAGCCAGGCCACCCAGCCCCAGGCCCAGCGCCAGCATGTCTTGCTTGTAAAAGGTGCTCCACACGTAGACGGGGCCCAGCGAGAACCAGAGCAAGGCGGCCAACGCCCCGGCCAGGTGCCTCCTGGTTTCGACATAGACCCACGCCCACAGCACGGCCCCCACGCCCAGCGCGCCGGCCAGCGATATGAGCCGGCCGCTCGCCAGCCCCAGGCCCCACAGCTTGATCGCCGCCGCGTTGAGCAGGAAGTACAGGGGAGGGTACATGGAGGAGACGAAATGGTCGGGCGGGTTGGGGCGGTAAATATTTGTGCCGTTTGACAGCAGCCAGGATGCGTTCAAGTTGACGCCCTCGTCGAAGTCGATCTGCCAGGGGAAAACCAGCATGTCCCACGAATGCCTGGCGTAATCTAGCAGCCGAGGCGCGAGCAGCAGGAAGATCAGCGCGACCCCCGCCGCAGGCACCCACGACGCGAGCCGCCGAAGGATAGAGTGGTGAGCCCTTGCGGTGGGTGCCTGGTGCTCGGCGGGCGCGGTGTGCGGGGCTTCAGAGGGCGGCTGGGCCCGCAGGTCGAGGGACAAACGGAGGTTCTCCTATCATCTAACAGGGCATTGGGGTATTATAACACGTCGCATTTCGGCGGCATCCACCGTTATCGTCTTATGTAAGGCTGCAAGCTATAATGTTAAAGCAACTTACGCTGTCCGGGGGCAGGTATGTTTTATCTTTCGGAGGTGATAGGCAAACCGGTGCTCGACCACAGGGGAAACCAGGTGGCCCGGGTGCAGGACCTCGTGGCCGAGGTGGCGCGCAGCGCCGGGTTTGTGAGCGAAGACGAGGCCGAGGAGCCCGTGGTTTTCGCGGAGGGCGTAGGCGAGGCCGAGGAGCGCGAGGTGCCGGTGGTAAAGGGGGTACTGGCCAGGGCGGGGCGCAGGAACCCGCCATTCTACATTTCTATCGACCAGTTCGAAACGCTGGGGCCGCAAGGGGCGCAACTTCGCTCGGCCAGGGTGGACTTACAGCCTTTCGAGCGGCGCTCGGGCGAGATGCTCCTAACCCGCGACGTATGGGACAGGCAGGTGATCGACCTCGAAAACCGCAAGGTGGTGCGCGTGAACGACATAGTGATCATCCAGGGCACCGCGCCCGACGAGAAAGGAAAGACGGGCACTCGCTGGTGGGTGCGGGGCGTGGACGTGGGCCTCGCCGGCCTCACCCGCAGGCTGCGCGTGGCCAGAGTGTTCGGGGCTCTGAGCCGCAACACTGTGCAGCCCCGGATCGTCCCATGGCAGCACCTAGACGTGTTCGGCTCGAATGTGCCCGGTGGGGTGGCCCTCCCCCACAGCAAGCTGGCGAAGCTCCACCCGGTCGAGATAGCGCGCATCACCGACTCAGTGAGCTACCTGCAGGGGGCCGAGATCATCGCCTCGCTGAACGACACGTTGGCGGCTGATACCCTGGAGGAACTCGTAGCCGACCGGCAGACCGACATCCTGGAGAGCATACCCGACGAGCGGGCGGCCGACATACTTGATGAGATGGCCCCCGACGAGGCCACCGACCTGCTCGCTGAATTGCCCGAGGAAAAGGCCAGCGCCCTGCTGGAGCAGATGGAGGAGGATGAAGCCCAGGACGTGCGCCAGTTGCTACGCTACCCTGTGCACAGCGCGGGCGGCATAATGACCACCGAGTACGTTATGGTCACGCCCGAGATGACCGTGAGGGAGGTAATCGAGGACAATCGCCCCGTCTTCCTGTCGGCAGACCTCATTTACTACATGTACGTGGTCGACTCTATGGAAGCTTGCGTGCTCGTAGGTATCATAACGGTGCGTGACCTGCTGGTGCATCAGCAGGACGAGACGGTGGGTAACTTCATGCTTAAGGAGTTTCTGAGCGTGCGCCCCGGCGAGAAGGAGCAGGAAGTGGCCCGTAAGATGGCCGAGTACAACCTGCTGGCCCTCCCGGTAGTCGACAAAGGGGGAGTGTTACTCGGCGTGGTCACAGTGGACGACGCCCTGGATGCGCTCCTCCCCGAAGGTTGGAAGAAGCGATTACCAAAGATCTTTAGCTAATTTTGAATTCTAAATTTTGAATTCTGAGTTACAGCGCCGAACCCAGCCAATTCAAAATTCATAATTCCCGAAGGGAAACATGGCGAACAAATCGGCAGCAGTGAAGCGAGCTATAGGGGCGGACGAGACCGACGCGGCGGACGACGTGGCGGGCCCGAAGCATCGCTATAAGCCGAGCGCCAGCCTGGAGGTAGCGGCCACCACGCCCCCGTGGCTGCGCATCCCTGTGATGTCGCCCCTGCGGCGGGCCAGGCGCACCCGCTGGTGGCCCTACCTGGCGGTGCTGGGGCCGGGCATCGTGGCCGCGGCGGCGGGCAACGACGCGGGCGGCATCGCCACCTACGCCGTCACCGGAGCCACCTACGGCTACAAGCTGCTGTGGACCATGCTGATCGTGACGATTTGCCTGGTGATGGTGCAGGAGATGTGCGCCCGCATGGGGGCGGTCACCGGCAAGGGCCTCGCTGACCTGATACGCGAGCAATTCGGCGCAGGGTGGACCGTAATGGCGATCCTGCTGCTACTGATCGCCAACGCGGGCATAACGATCTCCGAGTTCGTGGGCATCGCGGCGGCCGCCGAGTTGTTCAACATACCGCGGTGGCTGGCCGTGCCTCCCATCGCCCTCCTCATCTGGTGGCTGGTGGTGAAGGGCTCCTACAAGGCGGTGGAGAGGATCTTCATACTGCTGTCGCTGGTCTTCTTCACTTATGTGTTCGCCACTTTCCTCGCCAGGCCCGACTGGGGCCAGGTTGGTAAGTCATTCTTCAGAATCGACACCAACCTGGACAAGGGGGCGCTGGCAGCTATAGTGGCCCTCATCGGCACCACCATAACTCCCTATATGCAGGTGTTCGTGCAGTCCTCGGTAGTGGAGAAAGGTGTCACGCCGAGGAATTACAAATACACCCGCTTCGACGTGGTGTTCGGGTCGATCCTCTCCGACACGATTTCAGTGTTCATCATCGTGGCAACGGCCGCTACGCTCTACGTGACACGCATACCGGTGGACAGTGCGGCCTCCGCGGCCAAGGCCCTCGAGCCGGTAGCAGGCCCTTCGGCCACGGTATTGTTCGCGATAGGGCTGTTCGGGGCCTCGATGCTGGCGGCGGGAGTGCTGCCGCTGGCCACGGCCTATTCGGTCACCGAAGCCCTGGGGTTCGAGAAGGGAGTAAGCCTCTCCTTCAAGGAAGCCCCGGTGTTCATCGGCCTCTTCACGGCGCTGCTGGTTTTGGGCGCGGTGGTGGCCATAATCCCCGGCCTGCCCCTGTTCGCCATATTGATCTTCGTGCAAATCCTCAACGGCTCGCTCCTGCCCATATTGCTGGTCTTCGTCGTGCGGCTGGCGAGCAACAAGGAGATCATGGGCCAGTACAGGATCGGCCCTGTATACCGTGTCCTCGCCTGGATGGCCGTGGCGGTCATCACGGTAGCTGTGGTCCTGATGCTCGCCACGACATTCTTTTTCCATTGAGCGACCATTCTACTAACGATGGTGAGATAACCGGCCACGCATTTAGCAATATACTTCGGGATACGTTGGGGCTGTCGGCGCCGCTGAACATTAGGATCCACGAGAATGACCAGATGTTCAGGTTCGTCGCCTCCTTGCGTGGGAGCGAAGCTATTGCCCGCTCGGAATATTTCACTTCCGGCGCCCAGGTGTTGAATATCATCGAACAGCTTGTCCGATGGAAGTTCGGCTCATTTGAGGGTCTGTCAACTTTCCTCGACTTTGCCAGTGGTTATGGCCGGCTCACCCGATTCCTGGTCCAAAAGATCCCCGCAGACCGTATCTGGGTGTCGGATATTCAAGCAGACGCGGTGGCGTTCCAAGAAACCGAATTCGGCGTGCATGGTTTCGTCTCAACGGTCGATCCCGAGGCCCTGCCGTGCGACCAAACCTTCGACTGCATTTTTGTCGCTTCCCTGTTCAGCCATCTCCCGCCGACGACCTTCACTCTATGGCTGAAGAAGCTCTATAACTTGCTAAAGCCCGAGGGACTTCTCGTTTTCAGCGTGATTGCCGAGAACCGCATGCCGGCGGAATTTAGCATGCCGGAGAGTGGCATCTGTTTTGTAGAAGTCAGCGAAATCGCCTCCCTGGACACGAAAGCTTACGGCCTGACTTTCGTGACCGAAGCCTTCGTGCGCGACGCCATCGCGGCGGCGACCGGGCGCTCTGCATACCTGCGGCTCCGTTATGGCATGCAATTCCACCAGGACCTCTATCTCGTGGTCAATGACGAGACGCCCGACTTTTCCGGGTTGCGCTACACCAATTTGCCCCATGGCACGGTCGAGTTGGGCCTCTGGACCGAGCCGGGCGAGTTGTACTTGAAGGGATGGGCCGCGGGGATGACTGAGGCCGATTGGCCCGTCGAGGTGCGGGTCTTTATCGACGGCCAACTCCGCGAGAGATGCCTGCCTTCAATGCCTCGCCCCGATTTGCACGAGCGCTTCGGGGGCGATGGTTTTCCATTCGGCGGCTGGCAGTGTACCTGCCATATACCTGATGGCGATCTCACACGCCTGGCTACGGTGACGGTCAAATCACCTGATGGGACGGAATCGCTTCTTTACCTCGGTGACGTTGCCTCACTGCTGCCCACGGGCATAGTCGAATCGTGTCGCTGGACCGGGCCGGGCGAATTGTACGTGAAGGGCTGGGTTGCGGGAACTGCCGAGGCCGGCCCGCCCGTCGAGGTGCAGATCTTCGTGGGCGGCCAGCTCCGCCAAAAATGCCTGCCTTTCGTTCGCCGCCCCGACTTGCAGGAGTATTTCAAGGATGACACGTTCCTTTACAGCGGGTGGGAGTGCACGTGCCATCTCCAGGACGACGATCCCACTCAACTCCTGGAGGTCAAGAGCATTTCACCCACCGGAGCGGAATCGCGCCTGTACCTCGGCACCATTGCCTCTCTGGTACCGCCCGCGCCCGATGCACAGGTTGCCGAGTCCGCTGAGCAGGGGCGCGAAGCCCTGCTCCAGTTGGGGGCTGAGTTGGAGAGGCGATTGGAGTACGTGCGCCACTTAGAGGCAGAAATTGCGCGGAAGAATGAGGCCCTGGTGTACCTGGAAAGACACGTGAATCGGCCCCGGCCACAGCGCGCCTGGGCGCGGTGGCCCCGCTGGCCCTGGCGTCGCCGCTCGCCCGGGCGGTAGGGGTCATTCCCGAGGGGGATTACACTCCGGTGTAAGCAATCGCCCCAGTTATAGAACCGGAGCCTGGGATGCGGCGTAGCCTCTACGCAAATACAACAGCCCCGTTGAAAAGATGACCACACCCAGCCAGTATATCCATGCAATTATGCTCACGCCTAGCCCCCAGCGGAAGGCCGGAGGGTCGTAGTCCAGCGTAACCAGGTGGTCACCCGGTGGCACCACCAAACCCTGCGCCACATAATCGGCCCTGTAGAGGGCCGTGGGCACACCATCCACTTCTGCTCGCCAGCCATTGGACCACCCTTCGTTCACCACCAGAAAGCGCCTCTTCTCTGCGCTCACTCTGATCTTAATCT
>JBJMMB010000384.1:0-11046 GCA_045805005.1 Chloroflexia bacterium | reverse complement strand
TGTTAGGGAGGAGTGGAGGTACTGGGGGACACCCCGAACCCCCGGCAGGGAGAGCCCTGCACCCATTTTTGTTAGGGAGGAGTGGAGGTACTGGGGGACACCCCGAACCCCCGGCAGGGAGAGCCCTGCACCCATTTTTGTGGGGAAGGAGAGTTGGGGACACCCCTCAAACCCCCGGCAGGGAGACCCGTGCGCCCGAGTTGACAGATAGAAAGCGCTAGACTATAATTAGTATTCGAGCGTGCTTGAAGGGCTGCCGGGAAAAGCACGGCAAAACCTTCAAGCTACATTTTTGTCGAATTACAGGAATGCAAGAGGAAAATCGTGAAGCTGCCGCCCCGCCTATGACGGGCGACTCTTCGGCGGCAAGCACCAGAAGGGGAGCACTCACGTGCGACAGAACATAAACGCCTGGCTCATTGGGATCCTGGTCATTACCATCCTGGCGAGCTACGTCGTCTTTTCCGATACGGTCGGCGCCGGTCCGGTTACAAAAGATACAAAGTGGAAGCTTGGCCTCGACCTCCAGGGAGGCATCCAGCTTGTACTGCAGGCAGAGCAGCGCGGCAACACGCCGATCGACGACGCCCAAATGGAGGCCGCGCGGCAGATCCTGGAGGATCGCGCCAACGGCACCGGCGCTTCGGAGCCTGTGGTGCAGACAGCCGAAGGCCATCGCATCCTTGTAGAGCTTCCAGGCGTCATTAACCTAGAGGACGCCGTCGCTATTATCCAGGAAACCGCATTCCTGGAGTTCGTCGATTCGGGCAGCACACCGCTCAACAAAGGCGATTGGGTTTGCACCGACCTGGGGTGCCCAAGCCCCGAGCAATTACGCGGGACCAGCAACTCGACCACCAGTGGTACCACGTCTGGCTCTAACGCCGCCGTTACGTCCGGCACACCCTCGGCGAGCGGCACGGTGACGGGCACGGGTACTGTTACGTCGACCACCGCCGCCACTACACCCACAGCGGTTGCTACCGCCCAAACGACCCCGCTTGCCCAGGCCACTATGCCCAGCACGACTTACCACGACGTGGTCACCGGCGACGAGATTGATGGGAGCCAGGTGCAGGTGGCGTTCGACCAGGCGGGTGTGCCCAGGGTGGCCTTCGGGCTCAAGGGCAACGGCCCCGGAAAGATGTCAGACTACACGAGCAAGAACGTCGGCAAGTACATGCCCATCGTGCTCGACAAGAAGGTAATCAGCTCGCCGAGCATCCAGGGCGTGATCCCCGGAGGCAAGGGCGAGATCACCGGCGTGACCCTGGGCGAAGCCCAGAAGCTGGCCGTGCAGCTAAAGTACGGCGCGCTGCCCGTGGGGTTGCGGCTGATCGAGTCGCGAAAGATTTCGGCCACCCTGGGCACCGAGGCCATCGCGAAGAGCATCGTGGCGGGCATCATCGGTCTCACCCTGGTGGCCCTCTTCATGCTCGTCTACTATCGCCTCCCCGGCGCGCTGGCAGACGTGGCGCTGATTATTTACACGCTTGTCGCGGCTGCAATCTTCAAGCTGATACCCGTAACCCTTACTCTGGCGGGCATTGCCGGGTTCATCTTATCGATAGGCATGGCGGTAGACGCCAACGTCCTTATATTTGCGCGCCTCAAAGAGGAGTTAAGATCGGGTAAGACGCTGGCCGCCGCCGTGGAGGCGGGCTTCGACCACGCCTGGCCTTCGATCCGAGACTCCAACGCCTCCACGCTGATGACGTGCGCTATCCTCTTCTGGTTCGGCTCGACATTCGGCGGGGCGTCGATCATCAAAGGCTTCGCCCTGACGCTGGCCATAGGTGTGATCGTGTCGCTCTTCAGCGCCATCCTGGTCACGCGTACCTTCCTACGGGCCATAATCAGGACCAGACTGGCCCAGAGCAGGTGGGCTTTCGGAATGGACCAAGACCTTCCCGCCCCAGCGGAAAGGCCGTCTGCCGGCGAAGATGCTATTTACTCGAAGACCTAGGAACAAGAATAAGAATGAACCCCATGGGCGAGGCATGCCTCGCCCCTATGTCCCGAAGGGAATCCAATGATCGACCTAGTTGGCAAACGTTACATTTTCATACTGATCTCCCTGATCATCATCGTGCCGGGGGTGATAGTCCTGATCACGCCGGGCCTTGGCCTGAGAACCGGCATAGACTTCACCGGCGGGTTGCGGTGGGAGGTCAGACCGGCCGGCGCCGAGGCTGATAGCACCGAGAAGTTCAAGGGCGCACTGGCAGCGGCCGGTTACGGCGATGCCCTGGTGAAGGGCGGCACCCTCACGAACAACGGTGTCACTACACAAACGATCATCATGGACCTGCCCCGCATCGCCGGCATGGACACCCAGGCCCAGCAGACCGAGAAAGACAAGATAGCCGAGGCCCTCATCACCCGCGACCTCGTCAAGGGTAGCTTCGTCACCGACACGATCACCGTGCCTTCCACCGTGACCTCTACCCTCACGCCGGGTGCGACGGTAACCTCGACGGCGCAGATTACGACGACGCGGGCCGCTGCTACCAGCACCGTAGGCGCCACGGGCACTGTAACCTCGACCGGATCGGTAACGGGGACCACGGGCACGACCGGCACGGGGGCGACCACTAAGATCCTGCGCCACTACCGGATAGATCCGGCGTCGGAAATCCAGCTCCAGTCGATCGGACCCACCGTCGGGCGCGAGTTGTTTAGCAGGGCCATATTCGCCATACTCGCGGCGTCCGCGGTCATCCTGATATATCTTACAATCGTCTTCAGGCGCGTGCCAAACGCCTTCAGGTACGGGGTGTGCGCCATCATCGCCTTGCTGCACGACGTGCTTGTGGTGGTGGGCGTGTTCGCTATACTGGGCCAGCTCTTCTTCGTGGAGATCGACGCACTCTTCGTGACGGCCATGCTCACGGTGATAGGCTTCTCGGTGCACGACACTATTGTGGTGTTCGACCGCGTGAGGGAGAACATCATGAGGAGGCGCTTCGAGCGCTTCGATGAGACCGTCAACTACTCGCTCGTGCAGACCCTGGCCCGGTCCATCAACACCTCGGTGACGGTGCTCCTCACCCTCTTCGCCCTCTACATGTTCGGTGGCGCGAGCATACACACCTTCGTGCTCGCCCTGCTGATCGGCATCATCTCGGGGACCTACTCCTCGATCTTCAACGCCTCGATGCTACTGGTGATCTGGGAGAAGCGCGAGTGGAGAACGTGGTTCGGTAGAGGCGGGGCAGGGGGAGCGCCCGCGGGCACCCCCGAACGCCCGCGAGGGGCAGTCGCCAGGTAAACCAGCCATACCCGGCCGCGTGTGCGGCCGGGTAATCCACAATCGCGAACGCTAATTGCCGTTCGCAACCATATGTGATACAATTCACGCGCAGTGCCCGGTAACGTCTACGTGCCGGGCATTAAGATGCAAACGGGAGGGTTAAAGGCCCGGCATCAGCGTGTTTTGAGACCGCGACAACGGCGACGCGCTGAGACTTACGAATACCGCTCAATTTAGGAGAGGACGCTACATGGACATTGTGACCATATTGATCATACTCGTGCCAATAATAGGTTTGCTGGCGGTGGGCTTCGCCGCATACCTGGCGCGGGACGTGCTGAGCCGGGACACCGGCACGCCCGAGATGCAGGAGATCGCGAGCATGATTATCGAGGGGGCGATGGCCTTCCTGCGACGGCAGTACACCACCATCGCCATCCTGGCGGTGGTCACCGCTGTGCTCGTCGGCGTACTGCTGGCGCTCATTCCGCACAGCAACGCAGGCACCAACATAGACCAGACAACCCTGGGCGTTCTGACCTCCATAGCCTTCCTGCTGGGGGCGGCCTGCTCGGCGGTGTCGGGCTATATTGGTATGTACGTGGCCGTGCGCACCAATCTGCGTACCGCATCTGCCGCCCGCCGCTCGCTCGGCGAGGCCCTGACGGTGGCCCTGCGCGGCGGGGCCGTGTCGGGCTTCCTTGTGGTTTCTCTCTCGCTCCTCGGGGTCTTCCTGATCTACATGGCATACGCGTACCTGGTGCCTAACAGCGACCCGGCTCAGGCCCCCTTCCTGATTGTGGGCTTCGGCTTCGGGGCCTCCTTCGTGGCCCTGTTTGCCCAGTTGGGCGGCGGTATTTACACTAAGGCCGCCGACGTGGGCGCCGACCTGGTGGGCAAGGTCGAGGCCGGTATACCCGAGGATGATCCGCGCAACCCCGCCGTCATCGCCGACCTGGTGGGCGATAACGTGGGCGACTGCGCGGGCCGCGGCGCCGACCTCTTCGAGTCGACCGCCGCCGAGAACATCGGCGCGATGATCCTGGGTGTGCTCCTGTACGAGGTGACCGGCAAAGTTACAGGCACCTACAACGTAGCCTGGATCCTCTTCCCGCTGGTGGTGCGCGCCTTCGGCCTTATCGCCTCCGTGATAGGCATCCTGAGCGCCCGCGTGAGTGGCAGTAGCGGCAGCGACGTCACCGACGTGGCGGCCCTACGCGCGCTCAACAATGGCTACTACGTCATGGCCGCCGTGTCCGCGGTGTTCATGTTCGGGATCAGCTACCTGATGCTCCCCAGCCAGTCGGCCCTCTATTTTGGCCTCGCGGGCGTCGTGGGCATCATCACCTCCATCGCATTCGTGTTCATCACGACGTATTACACGGCCGGGTCGTGGCGCCCCGTGCGTGAGATCGCTGACGCGGCCCGCACCGGCCCCGCCACCACCATCATATCGGGTATCGCCGTGGGCTTCGAAACCACGTTCCTGCCCGCGGTGACAATCGCCCTCGCGCTCGGCCTCTCCTACTTCCTGGGCACGCAGGGCAATCCTACAACCCAAGCGGTGGTCAACATCGCGATCCCGGGTGTCACGGAGCCGTTCCCCGTGGATACCGCCGTGGCCTCGGGCATCTTCGGCACGGCCGTGGCGACCATGGGGATGCTGATGTCCTGCGCTTACATCCTGGCGATGGACACCTTCGGCCCCATCACCGATAACGCGGGCGGTATCACCGAGATGTCCCACCAGGCAGCATCGGTGCGCAACATCACCGATGGCCTCGACGCCGTGGGCAACACTACCAAGGCGCTCACCAAGGGCTACGCGGTCGGCTCCGCGGCCCTGGCGGCCTTCCTTCTCTTCTCCGCTTACCTCGACAAGGTGCGGCAGGTCAAGCCCAGCGTACCCCTCGTCAATGGGCAGGTGCCGATAAACCTGTCGCAGGTGGAGGTGTTCATCGGGGCCCTGCTGGGGGCTATGCTGGTGTTCCTCTTCTCGTCGCTGGCGATTCGAGCCGTGGGTCGGGCCGCCGGGCAGATGATCGAAGAGGTGCGACGCCAGTTCCGCGCTGACCCCGGCATTATGGAGGGCACATCGCGGCCTGACTACGCCCGCGCTGTGGACATTTCGGCACGGGCGGCCCTCAGGGAGATGATCGCTCCGGGCCTGCTGGCCGTGGGCACGCCGGTCGTGGTCGGCCTGGTGCTGGGTTGGGAGGCCGAGGGCGGCCTGCTCATGGTGGGCACCATCGTGGGCGTGCTGTTGGCCAACGTGCTCAACAACGGTGGCGGCGCCTGGGACAATGCCAAGAAGTTCATCGAGGCGGGCAACCTGAAAGACGCCAGCGGCGCCACAATGGGCAAAGGCACCGAAGCCCACAAGGCCTCGGTGGTGGGCGACACGGTGGGCGACCCCTTCAAGGACACAGCGGGTCCCTCGCTGCACGTGCTCATCAAGCTGCTATCGACCATCACCCTGGTGCTGGCCCCACTCTTCATTCGCTAACTCAGCAGCGCAGCAGAAAAGGCCGCCGCAACCCTCGGGTTGCGGCGGCCTTTTGTGTAGAGCGGGAGATTGAGAGATTACCCTGGCTTCAATAACTTGTCGATAAATGCCCGCGCCTCGCCATCCCGGTCGGACACGTCGAGGTCCACCCTTATCTCCTTCTGGTTGGCCTTCGCGGGCCACACGGTGATCCACACCAGCCCGTTGCCGAAGAAGTGTATCTGTGCCCCCTGCTCGGCGCCCAGCTTCATCCCCAGGCCGCCATCTTCCTCACCGAAAAATCGCTTCGCGGCGGCAAATATCTCGTCCCGCTTTAAGTGCGTGTGGGTCTCGTGCCTCATCCCAGGTCTCCATTGCGTAATGCGTATTGCGTATTGCGTACTGGGTGGTGGCCAGGGCGAGGCATGCCTCGCCCCTACGGGAGTAGAACCCGCTCTCCCTACCACTCACGGGTTCCCCTCGTCCCACACTCCGGTCTTGCCACCCTCTTTGTGAACCAGCCGCACGTTGGAGATGCGCGCACCGCGCTCCACGGCCTTGAGCATGTCGTAGATGGTGAGGGCGGCGGCGGATACGGCGGTGAGGGCCTCCATCTCCACGCCGGTCGGCCCAGTGGTGGAGGTGCGGGCTTCGATCTCTATGCCCCAATTCTTGAAGTTGAAATCGACTTTCACGGACGTTAGCATGATCGGGTGGCAAAGTGGGATCAGGTCGGAGGTCTTTTTGGCGGCCATGATACCCGCCACCCGGCTCACCGCCAGCACATCGCCCTTGGCCGCCTTGCCCTCGCGCACGAGCGCCAGCGTGCTCTCGCTGAGATGCACCTCGCCCCGCGCCACCGCGACCCGCTCCGTATCGGGCTTGGCCCCCACGTCTACCATTCGAGCGTGGCCGCTGTCGTCGATGTGTGTGAGTTGGGGGTCAGGCATGGCTGGATTTTGGATTTTGGATTTTGGATTTGCTCTGGGCTCTAATCCAAAATCCAAAATTCTAATAAGCGTTCTTCCCTCTTACCATCGAATAGACGGTTCGAGCGATGATTTTGAGGTCAAAGAGCAGGGACCAGTTCTCAACGTAGTAGAGGTCAGCGTCGGTGCGCTCTTTGATGGAGGTGTCGCCCCGGAGGCCGTTGACCTGGGCCCAGCCCGTGAGGCCGGACTTCTCTTTGTGCCGGCGGGCGTAGGCGGGGATGATCTGTGCGAACTCCTTTACGTAGTAGGGCTGCTCGGGGCGAGGACCCACGATGCTCATCTCGCCGACCAGCACGTTGTAGAACTGGGGAAGCTCGTCGAGGGAGAAGCGCCGTAGGAAGGCCCCGATGGGGGTGCGGCGCGGGTCGTTAGGCGCCGTCCAGCCGGGAGGGTTCTTGAGGTTGAACCAGCCGCTGCCGTCATCGCCCTGCACCCGCATCGTGCGGAACTTCACCAGGGCGAACGGCTTGCCGTCCAACCCCACCCGCTCCTGGATGAAGAAGACGGGGCCACGGCTGGACAGCTTCACGGCCACGGCTATCAGGAGCATCACGGGGGCTATGAGCACTAAAATGGTAGCGCTGAACAGCACGTCAAACGCCCGCTTCACGCGCCTGTTCAAGCCCTTGAGGGCCACGTCCTTCACACTGAGCAGGGGCAGACCACTAAGCTCGCCTACGCTCACCTCATGCTCGGTCATGAGTTGGAACGCGTCGGGATAAATCTTTATCGACACGGACTCGTCCTGGAGGCGCTCGATTACCTCCCGCAAGTCCCTGTCCGAAGCCCCGGAGAGAGCCACTATCACTTCGTCTATATTGTAGCCCCGCACCAAGTCGCGCATGTGGGCCAGGTCGCCGAGCACGGGCACGGAATTGAGGTAGGGGTTGGGGGCGGGCGAGCCGTTCGAGTCGTCTACGACTCCCACGACCTCGTAGCCCAGGGTATTGTGCTGCCGCAGCCGGTT
Organism: Chloroflexia bacterium; assembly: GCA_045805005.1. GTDB lineage: Bacteria > Chloroflexota > Chloroflexia > QHBQ01 > JADMIH01 > JADMIH01. Next base: position 3,349 of record JBJMMB010000384.1, on the reverse strand, counting down.
GACCACCACCGCCGCCGTGGAACCCATGCCCACGACCACCACACGAGCCCGGTCAATGCCCCGCCGACGCAACTGGCCCAGCACGAAGCTGTGGAGCAGGCGGCCCGTGGTGACAAAGACGATCGCCAGCACCCAGCCCACCAGCAGGATCTGGCGCGAATAGACGAAGCGGTCTCCGAGGATGAGCGAGTTGGTGGCAAGGGACATCACCGTGCCCATCGACACCGCTCCCGCGATCTTGTAGAACTCGTCCACACGGGAGGCCCCGCGCCGCAAGTTGTAGAGCTTGCTGAAGTAGAAGGTGACGATGATGGTGGCCAGGGTCACGACCAGCATGGTTGTGTACGTAGCTATGTCGGGTTGCACAAACCTGGGCAGAATGTCGGTGTAGAAGCGCAGCAGGTAGGCCAGGCTGAAGGCCCCCGCGATTGCCAACATGTCGAGGAGGGTCTGCGACAGGAAAAGGACCAGGGGCGTTGCGCGGGTAGGCGGCTGCGGGGTTGAAGGCGGTGTGGGTATTACGGGCTGCGGGGAAGGGGAGGACGCACCCTGGTTATCGCCGCGCGCCCTGCCGGAGATGCCCGTCGCCCCGTCGATGTGGAGTTGGGGTCGGGCCGGGGCCTGCTGAGGCTTTGGGGGGGCAACAGGCGAGGTCGCTGCTGCGACAGTATCCGCCACTCGCGGCTTCTTGAGTTGCCTCCATATGGCTCGTGATGAGTGATGCATAGATCAGCGCCCTGGATTAGACCCGGTGTTCAGGTAACACGCTTGCGCTCGGTGGAGCGTAGCGCGTTTTGTATGAGGGCAAGTAAACCTCTAACAGCTATCCCAGACGTTATCAGAGCATTTACGAGGCCATTATAGCGCCGGGCGTAGTGTTTGTCGTAAAAGATGCGCATGGCCCTGTAGAACTCCCGGATGGAGCGCTCGCTCTGCTTGCGGCTGCTGGCACCCTTGTGATGCAGCACCTCCACCACCGGGTAGTAGAATACGCTCCAGCCTCGCTCCTTGATGCGATAGGCCAGGTCGAGGTCCTCTCCGTACATGAAGAAGCGCTCATCGAACAGCCCCGCCTGGGCGAGAGCCTCGGCCCTCACCAGCATAAATGCCCCCATGACCGAGTCGACCTCGGCCGTCTGGTTGTCACTCAGGTACGTCAAGTTGTAGCGCGCCACCAGCGAGTTGCGGGGGAAGAGCCTGCTGAGGCCCGTGAGCTTGAAGAAGGACGAAACGGGAGTGGGGAACGAGCGGCGGCAGGCGAGGTCAAGCTTGCCGTCGGGCTTCACCATTTTGGGACCAACTACCCCGGCCTGGGGGTGCGACTCCAGGAAGCGCACCGTCTCGGCGACCGCGTCGGAGGGCAACACCGTATCGGGGTTGAGGAACAGCACGTAATCGCACGGAAAGCGAAACGGGCTGCTGCCGGTGCGCGGTGTCTCCGCCTCGCGCTGCTCGCCCTCCGCCGGCCCGTGGGCCGCAACCAGCCTGGCCGCCTCCGCCGGCAGATCGTCCAGCGAGGCCAGCCACCGGAGCGCGAGGTTATTGGCGTACCCGAAGCCCCCGTTACGGTCGCTGGTGATGAGAGTGGCCCACGGAAAATCGGCCTCGACCATCTCCGCACTCCGGTCCTGCGACCGGTTGTCTACGACGATAACATGGAACGGGACGGAGGGTTTGGCGGCGTAGACCGAGCGCAGGCATTGAGCCAGCAAGCCGCGAGTATTGTAGTTGACAATAACAATAGCCACGTTTGGCATAGCACATTATATCAGACGCCCGCAACCCGCCCGCCGGGCGCCGGCATGTGGATAACAGCGTGAAGGATCATCACAGATTAAACGGTTCAACCCACGAGAAGGTGCATGGGCTCCCCCGCCGGGAGGTTTATGCGTCCCTAATTGTACCCATGTAACCTATTGCTATTTCCCCCTGCCTCCGCTATAATGGGGCACGCTCCGCTTCCGGCGCCCGTCCTTCCTTCGAGCGTGCGCAACCCAAGCGCCAAATGCAGGCAGCCGAATTGTCCTCACTGGGCAGAGAGGGGGCACCGGATGTTAGTCAGAGGTCATATTTTGAGCGGTCCGCGGCATACGCTGCGGCATATACTGCTGTCCGGCGTTTTGTTGTGCCTGGCCTGTATTCTAGTTTTCCTGGCGAGCGCCGCCGGGGCGGGGGCTAGCGTTAGCGGCGCATGGAGCGCCGGCCCAGAGGGTCGCATCTCGGCCCCCGGCGGCCAGTTCACGGCCACGGCCACTCCCACCTGCCCTCCCATCGGCGGGAGGACGGTGGTAATCGAGAACTCCACTTTCATACAAGCAAACGTTACCGTCACCCTGGGCAGCACCGTCACATGGTGGAATTACGACGGAGGCATTCCCCACACCTCCACGAGCGACAGCGGCGAGTGGAGCAGCGGCAACCTGTCCGGCGGACAGTCTTTCGGCTTTACCTTCACCAACGGAGGCACTTACCCGTACCACTGCGACATACACCCCGCCATGCACGGCTCGGTCACTGTGGTTGGGGGCTGTTCCCCTAAACCAACGGTCACTCCCGGCTGCACGCTGGACTGGGCCATTGTGTCCAGCCCCGATGTGGGTAGCGACGACAATCACCTGCTGGATATTGCCGCGGTGGCCACAAACGACATTTGGGCCGTGGGTTACTACTATAACGGCTTCGCCAGCCAGACCCTTGTCGAGCATTGGAATGGCACGTCCTGGACGGTGGTGCCCAGCCCCAACGTGGGCAACGGTACGACCGTGCTCCACGGCGTGACGGCAGTGTCCGCCAATGATGTCTGGGCCGTGGGCTACACGGGGACGCAAACCGTGACAGAGCATTGGAACGGTACCCAGTGGAGCATCGTGGGCAGCCCAAACGTGGGCACGGGCGCTAACGGCCTGAACGGCGTGGCGGTGGTCGCGGCCAACGACATCTGGGCGGTCGGCCACTATTTCCAGGGGAGCAGCAACGCGTACCGGACGCTGATCGAGCACTGGAACGGTGGAGGCTGGAGCGTGGTCAGCAGCCCCAACGTGGGCACGGACAGTAACTTCCTGTGGGGCGGTGTGGCTCCGGTCTCGGCGAGCGATATTTGGGCGGTCGGTTCGTACGGCCCGGTTGGCAGTCGCTCGACGTTGGCGCTGCATTGGAACGGCACCACCTGGAGCGTCGTGCCTACCCCCAACGCCGGCACAACCGAAAGCTGGCTCAATGGAGTTGCCGCGCTCGCGCCCAACGACGTGTGGGCCGTAGGCTATTACAGCACGGTTCAAGGCGAGCGGACGCTGATCGAGCATTGGAACGGGTCAGCCTGGAGCATCGTTTACAGCCCCAACCCGAGCGG
>JBJMMB010000383.1:0-3897 GCA_045805005.1 Chloroflexia bacterium | reverse complement strand
TTCAATCCGCTTATCCCAAGGTAAACTATTGCATATTCGGTGAAGCAATGCTATAATTAGTGCACTTCGTCGTCTACTTTCTCGCTCCTAACCACCTCTGGGCGGCACAGTCTGGCTCACATATTGCCATCTGTCACTAGCAGCAGGTGGTAGCGCGGTACTTCTACAGGATGAGCGTAATATACATCGTGTAGAATTCTGATGGCCTAATGCAGGTCAGTTTTCAGAAGAGGAGGGCATAATCATGACAGCAAATATTGGAGGCCCAGCAGATCCGAGCCCGACACCCAATGTTAACACACCGGTCAAGAAGCGTCCTATGTGGATGACTGCTCTAATCGGTTTGGTGCTGGTCTGCGTTGTGCTGGGTATTATAAGCGCCATAGCTAACCCCAAGAGTAATACAACGACCTCTACTAATAACTTATCCAGCCAAACGGCTGCCGGCCCTACCAATACTGCTGCACCGGCGCAAGCTGCCGCGCCAACCGAGGTGGCCCAAGCACAGCCCACCGATCCCCCTGCTGCCGCGCCAACTGATACGCCTGTACCCAAGGCCGCAGGCTTGGGTGTTGGCAGTACAGGCACTACAGGAGGTCTGAAGGTCACGGTCAATGGGGTGCGCCACTCCGATAAAGGTCTGGTCCCTCCAAAGGCGGGCATGGAGTACCTTGTTGTGGATGTCACCATAGAGAATGCCGGAGATAAGGAGGCCGCCATTAGTTCCTTGCTCATGGAGTCACTAAAAGACGGCTCAGGCCAAAAGTACACCGTCACCATTGGAGCCGACGCCAAGGCCAGCGCCGATGGAAAGATTGCTCCAGGCGATAAGTCGCGCGGCGAAACGTCCTTTGAAGTGCCACTGACCGCCACCGGCCTGGTCTTTATCTTCGACCCGGTATTTGGTGATGCTCTCCGATTCAATCTGGACAAGTAGGAGCCAGGTGACCTATCGCGTACTGCAATGCCCCGGCGGCGACGCTCGTGCTGGCCTGCGGGCAGTAGGGTTGGAGGGTTAGAGCCGTGTATGCGCCTTTGGTGATCAGGACATTGAAATTCTTTGCCTGGATGTGGCTGGTGCTGGGTATCGCCTCAGGGTTTCTAGTTGTTGCTATGGGCGTGGTGAGCTCGAGCAGGCTTCCAGGTTATCCAACCGGGTCGTCAGTGCAGTTGGTGCCTGCGAGCGGAGTGGCATTCTTGGTGGGGCTCGCGATCATCTTCGTGGCGGCGTTCTCGTGGGCGCTCCTGCTGGGCCTCGCTTACATGACCGAGTTCTTGATGGAGATGCGCGATCGTGTTGTGAGCGGCGATAGTCAGTGGTGAGGCGGTTGGCCGTGGCGTTGGCGAATCTAGCCAAGCGTGTAGCCTAAGTTTCGGCGGATGGGACCATTAGCGGGACCACCCGGACGTAAAGAGGCCCGGGTCGGTGTGAAACCTGGGCCTCTTTCGTGCGCAAAATGTTGGTGGACCTGAGGAGACTCGAACTCCTGACTTCTACAGTGCGATTGTAGCGCTCTCCCAACTGAGCTACAGGCCCATCTAGCCGCTCTTTACGGCCCGGCCCTACAAAACACGAGCCCGCCGCGAGCATATAAAGTATACCATTCGCCCCGCGCCCCAGTCAAGCAACCCAAGGGGGGCACAGGGATGATGGAAAGCATTGGACTCCAATCCCCCAAGCCCCGGCAGGGAGACCCCTGCACCCCTTGCGAACTTTGTGCTCTTTGCGCCTTCGGGGTTCGTCTTCTTACCTCGTCACCTCCCGCGGCCACAGCCTTGTGCTTGGCACCTCCTCCGTGGTCGCGCTCCCCTCTCCCATTACCAGCTTTACGTCCCGAGGCCCCTCCAGCGTCGCCTCCACCGTCAGCGGGTACCAGCCCGGCATGAGCAGACTCTGGGGGTCCGGTCCTCCCACCACGCCGTTGAAGGTTACCGTGCCCGGCGCCCCCGTCACCTGCGCCCGGTATTGCTGCGCGTCCGGCAAATACACCGACCCGCTCCACCGCGCCGTCACCGGGTAGGTCACCTGCTGCGGCAAGTCCCCCACCCTCGGCACCTGCTGGTCCAGGTACACCTCGGGCGAACCGGGGTTGCTCAGCGTCAGCCTCACGCCGTAAGCCGCCATCGCCTGCGCGGGCGTCAGCAAATACGCGTTAAAGTAGTGCGTCCTCCCATCGCGGCTCCGCACCTCCCGCGTCTCGCCCCCCGCATACAACCCCTTTACCCACTCCCGGTATTGCTCGTTGTCCTCGAAAAAGATAAAAGCCAGCCCCTTGCCGCTCTCCCCCACGAGCGGCAACCGCTGCTCGGGCACCGTCAGGGTCGCCCCGTCCTGCCCCTTCACCAGCAGCCCCGTCATCTCCGGATTGTAAGGCTGCCAGGTCTGCCCCACCACCCGCACCCTGTACCCCGCGCCCAGTGCCGCCTCAAACCGGCTCTGCGCCGCCGCGATCTCAAACTCGGGCCGCACCGCATAGTACCGGCCGAAGTAGAAGTCCAGGTTGGCCGCGCACAGCAGAGCCAGCACCCCCACAAGCAGCGCCGGCCCCGCCCGCCTCAACCGCTCCGGGAGCCGCCCCCAATGCGCCGCCCATTCCCCGAACGCCACCGCCACCGCCGCGTAGATCGCCGGAAAGGCGGGCGTCCAGTGCGCCGGGAACGCCCCCTTGGGCACCAGCGTGCCCCCTACGAACAGCACCCCCAGCCCCGAGAGCAGCACCAGGAACGCCGCCGGGTGCCGCCACCGCCACATAAGCAGCCCCGCCCCCAGCGCCAGCAGCGCCCCCTCAACCGGCAGCAGCAGCGGCGCGAACCACAGGCTGTCGTCCGCATTCGTTGTGCTGAAGGTCAGCAGGTTCTGCGAGATCACCGGCCACAGAGTAGCCCACATCCGCTGCGCGTCCTCCCAGCTCGTCGGGATGTGGTCCCATATCAGCACCCCCGCGCCCCGCCCGAAGTACAGGCCAGGGTGCTGCGTGAAGTACGCCAGCAGCGGCCCAAACCCCACGAAGTACCCCACCGCCATGAGCCCCATCCGCCCCAGGTAGCGCCCCGCCGCCCTCCAGTGCACTGCCAGCAAATACGCGCAAAACACCACCAACACGAACGGCAGCAGCCGCGTACCGTAGTATGTATACTCGCTCAACCCCGCCGCGAGGCCCGCCAATGCCCAGTCGCTCGGCCTCCCGCTCCTCACCCCCCTCATCAAGAAGAAAAAGCAAGTCGCCCAGAAGAACGGGGTCACGATGTTGTTCAGTGTCACCCGGCTGTATTGCAGGTTCGAGGCGCTGAATGCCAGCACCGCGCTCCCCGCCAGCGCTGCTGTTCGCCCCCACACCCCCCGCACCAACCCGTAGAACGGCACCACCGTCGCCGCCCCGAACAGCGCCGCCGGCAGCCTCACCATCGCCAGCGTCACGCCCCCCAGCTTCAGCGACCCCGCCACCACCACGAACCACAGCGCCGGCAAATTGATATCCGTCCACAATGTCCCAAACACCGAAGGCCCCGCCGTCCCCGAGTAAGCCTGGAGCGCGATCCCCCCTGTCAGAACCTCGTCCCCATGTATCGCGAAAGGATACCCGGCCAGGTCCCACACCCTCAGCACCACCGCCAGCCCCACCACTCCCGCGAAAGCTGCTACCTCCCACGCCTCCCAGCGCGGTGCCTCGTCCTCCAGCCCTTTTTCCCCCTCGCTCTCGGCTCCCACTGCCCGTGGCCACCCTATGGTCGCGCCCAGCAACACAGCCATGCTCCCCACCCACAGCCACCCCGCCACCCCAAATGTCTCCCCGGGGTGCCCCAGGTACTGCAAGCTCGCCGCCACCGCTAGCCCCACCGAGAGCCCCACTCCCCCCAGCCGCACCATGCCCTGCCGCCCCCACCGCAAGACCCCCC
>JBJMMB010000382.1:0-2390 GCA_045805005.1 Chloroflexia bacterium | reverse complement strand
TGTCCGGGCAAAAGGTCGCCAACCACAGGCGAAAGGTACTCTCTACCTATAATTGGGACAGCATATTCCGGTCGAGCTTCCTGCCCTTGCTCGATCAAGTCTTGAATTCCGAACCGCAGTTTTGAAATCCCGATCCCACGATTATCCGCCGCACATTTAAGGAGCAGGTCCGCATTATGTCCGCACCCGAGAATTCAAGATTTAAGATTCATAATTCAAAATTGCCGCGAACCGTCATCATCCTGGTAGACTGCCTGCGGGCCGAAGGAGGGACCCCGTTCGAGGACGGCTCGGAGGGGGCTTTTCTGCTGAAGCTGGGCAGCCTGCTGGCGGGCGGCACCGGGGGTAGGCTGCTCCTGTGTGCCGTGGTAGCCGTGCCGGAGGGCGAGTCGGTAAGCGCATACTCGACGGCCGCCCAGGCTCGCAGGCAGGAGCTCGAAAAGCTGGCCCACTCCAGTCTCGAGTCGGGGGTAGGGGTAGCGGTTGCGGAGTCTACGAGTCCGGTCCTTAACCTCGCGCCCACGGCCCAGGGCTCGGCAAGCCTGATCGCTCCCGTGGTGAGGGTGGCCCCCGGGAACGATATAGCCAACGAAGTACGCCGTTTTGTGGAGGGCGAACATGGCGCGCTGGTCCTGTTGCCGATGAGGCGCATGAAACGGGAAGAGTGCCCGTGGCTGCGCAAAGCTCTGCGGACGCCCCTCCCCTGCGACGTGGCGTGGGCGCGCATGCCGGGGGCCGCGAAGTCCAAAGTGAATGGGGCCGGCTTCGGCCTCGATGAGGGCATGAAGATCCTGGTGCCCGCACGAGGTGGTCCCCAGGCCGAGTTGGCTTTACAGCTTTCCCAGGACCTCATGGATGCCCTGCGGGCGGAAGTAACCGTGCTGCACGTGCTGCAGGATATGCCCGAGAAAGCGCGGGCCTCCGAAGAAGCTCCTTTCGCCGAGTTGCTCAGCCAGATACGATCGAGGGCCCAGGGTCCGGAGTCCCACGCCTCCGGGGCTGAGTTTGGGCTGGGCGCTTTGGACGTTGGACCCCATGAGGGTATGACCACGCAGCGCACCCCCGACCTGGCGCACAATCCGGCCGGAACCATCAGCGAGGCGGCTGCCGAGTACGACATGCTCATAATGGGGGCCGGTCCCGAGCAGACCGCCGGCGTGGGGCGATTCACCGAGCAAGTGGCCAAAGGCACAACAGCGGCCCTGTTGGCCGTCAAGACCCGCATCCCCGTAGGGCCGGCAATACGCGCCGCGCGCAGGCGTGCCCGGCCGCACGTCCTCGATCCGGAGACGCTGTCTTTGCTGGTGGACAAATGGTTCGCCGAGAACACGTTCCACGCTGACGAGTTCTCCGACCTGTCGCGCCTGGTGGATATAAAGCGCAAGCGCAACGTCACTATCTCTTTGGGCCTGCCCGCTCTGAACGAAGAGAAGACCATCGGCCCTATCATCGAGACGCTCAAGACGAGCATGATGCAAGACGTGCCCCTGCTGGACGAGATGGTACTTATCGACTCGAGCTCTACCGACCGCACGCGGGAGATCGCCGCCGAGCATGGGATACCGGTGTACATACATCCCGAGGTGTTGCCCGAGGCGGGGGAGCCGTTCGCAGGCAAGGGCGAAGCCCTCTGGAAATCGCTCCACGTGCTCAAGGGGGATATCATAGCCTGGGTGGACACTGACGTGGCTAACATGCACCCGCAATTCGTTTACGGCCTGATAGGCCCGCTATTGAGGGAGCCGCGAATCGGGTACGTGAAGGGCTACTACCACCGGCCCATCAAATCGGGCGGCCACTTGCAGCACGAAGGAGGCGGGCGCGTGACCGAGCTGACCGTGCGCCCCTTGTTGAACCTGTTCTTCCCGCTCCTCTCGGGGCTCGTACAGCCCCTGGCCGGGGAGTACGCCGGGCGGCGCGAGGTTCTGGAGCAATTGCCCTTCTTCGCGGGCTATGGCGTGGAGACCGGGCTGCTGATAGACTTACTCGAGCAATTCGGCCTCTCATCAATCGGCCAGGTCAACCTCGGCACGAGGGTGCACCGCAACCGCTCGCTGGCCGAGCTCTCCCTGACAGCATTCGCCATAGCGCAAGTGATACTCACCCGCCTGGAAGAAAGAGCCCGCATCAAGCTGCTGGAGGAAGTCAACCGCAGCATGAAGCTAATTCGCTTCGAGGAAGACCACCTATCACTGGTAGTACGCCGCGTCCGAGACCCCGAGCGCCCGCCCATAATCACCATCCCGTCGTACCGGGAGGAGAGGGCGAGTAAAACGTAAAACAGACTCGTAAAACGTAAAACGTAAGGGTGGTAGGCGTAGATGGTTCTGGGCCTATAATATATACTAACCCTAACTCCTTACGTTTTACGTTTTACGTTTTACGCATTA
>JBJMMB010000381.1:0-2658 GCA_045805005.1 Chloroflexia bacterium | reverse complement strand
TCTACTCTCGGCCATAATATCCCCAACGTCTTCTGGAGCTTCATGAACCAGACCGGCGTCGTCTACCAGAACGGGCAGTATGTAACAGACAAAGTGTTCGACTGGGTATTCGCGATGGGCTACCCGCTGACCGAGCCGTACTGGATACAGATCAGCGTAGGCGGCAAGGATACGTGGGTGGTCATGCAGGCGTACCAGCGCCGCATCTTGACCTTCAATCCCAACAACGACCCCAACTTCCAGGTGGAAATGGGCAACGTCGGGCAGGCATACTACAACTATCGCTACAACCAGCAGGGAGGCCCCCTGCCGAGCGCCACGGCCGCAGCGGGCCCCAGCGTCAAGCTCAACCCAAGTGAGGGTCCCTCCAACACTACTGTCGGCGTCTCCGGCACCGGCTATGGGGCATACGCGGCTGTTGTTATCAATGTTGCGGCCCAGGCCATAGCCTACAACCAGAGTGTGGCAACGATCGCCGCGGACGCAGCGGGCAATTTTAGCGCCTATATTAACCTGCCGGGCGAGGTGGCTACCCAACCTAACGTTCAGATTACCGCCACAGGCGCTAACGGGAGCCCTGCGCTCTCGCAACAATTCACTATCACTCACAGCCCCACGCTGGCCGCAGCACCTATGGAAGTCACAAGCAAGGGTGTTGTAAAGCTGCAAGGTGGTGGCTTCACCGCCAACACAGACCTTACCGTAAGTGCGTACCAGGTGGGCAAGAGCGGGGCCACGGCTTCGGGTCACGTTAAGACCGACGCTTCCGGTGCCTTCCAGACGACCTACCAGCTGGTAGGGAAGGCCCCCGTGGGGGCGCAGTACACGGTGGAGGCCACAGGGCCGAACAACCTGAAGGCGCAAGCGGCCGGCAACATCTTGATCGTTCCGCAGCCATCCGCGCACGTCAACCCGTCCAGCGGCCCGGCAAATGCCAATGTGGCCTTCAGTGGGTCCAGTTGGCAGCCCAATCGCGTCATCTCTATCGAGTTGGAAGGCGACAACGGCCAGACCGAGGTGTATCAGTCGACGAACCCTGTGGTCAGCGATGGCTCGGGTAACTTCTCGACCAATGTGCTGATCCCACAAGCATATGCCGGGCAGTCCCAGGTGATGGTGCGGGCTTCGGACCACGTGAACGGCCTGACCATGAGCGCGCCCTATATCCTCGTCAACCCCACCCCGCCCGCAGCCAATCCGAAGCTCAGCATCGTGCCCAACCCGATAGTATCTAACCAGAAAGTGCAAGTATACGGATCCGGCTACCCGGCAGGGCAGATAGTATCGGTCGCGGTAGGCGTAGTAGGCGGGGCTCTTGGCCCGGCTGCCAGCGCAAGCGCCGATGGCCAGGGTAACTTCAACGCGAGCTTCAGCTTGCCGTCGTCCCTCGCCGGCGCGGGCATGGTAACCATCGCCGCCACTTCGACCAACGGCACTAACTCCAGCATGAACGTTACCGTGATCAATGCCAGTGCTGGCCCCACTCCACCCCCGGCCCCAGGGCCCAGCGGCTTGCCGATGAGTGTACGTCTTACGTATTACGGTGGTCCTGCCACGGTCAAGGTGTCAGGTACCGGCTGGCCGGCTGGGCAGTCTCTCACCGCTTTTGTAATTGCATCCGACAATTCGGTGAACCAGACTGTGGCCACGGGGGCCGTGAAGTCCGACGGCTCGTTCCAGCTGAGCTTTGACGAGCAGTCTTCCTGGGCCGACCGGACCAACATGGGTGTAAAGGTGGTCGCCGCTACCGGTGCGAACTCAGTACGCTACCTCCCTACAACCTCCATGACGAATGGAGGCAGTGGGTCATACACCTTCACCGGGGCGAACTGGTCTCCCTCGACCAAGATACTGATATTCATCGAGCCGAAAAGCGGATCGAAGACGCAGGTCGCCACGGCTAACACAAACGGGAGCGGTGTATTCCAGATCAACGTGGTCACCCCCTCCAGTGCGAAGGGGAACATCGACACATTCGAACTGGAGGCGCAAGGCCAACCCTACACTGCCTCATTCACACCATAACCGGTGCTGAGTGATGCGAATTCCGCTCCCACTCAGTACTCAGTCCTCAGCCCTGAGTTGAGGGCTCCCAACCTCAGCCCGTTGACAAATACCGGAAACCGCTCTTTCGAGCGGTCTCCGGTATTTGCACCTCCCATATTCCTCTCCCGCATTTCGTCATTGCCCGGAGGCTAAGAGCTCCGACAAAGCATCCGACCCGCACCCAGGCCGGTGTAGGGGCGAACCTTGTGTTCGCCCTATGCGCATCAAGCTGAGGAATGGCAAGCAGGTTTTAGGCGCAATTACGCCTGTAGGGGCAGGCCCCCGTTGCCTGCCCTCTACGTGTACCACCCAGGCCGGGGTTAGCCAGCAGGGCAGGCAGCACCGGGTCCCCTCCGAGGCTGGGGCCTACCCCTACGCCCCTACAGAATGGTCTCTTTGCGTGTCTCTATCGCCCTGCGACTAAAGCCGCGGGCCACAGGGGAGCAAAGCCCGCCTTCGCCGACTGGCAGGGCTAGCATATAGGAATAAGATAATAGCACCATCGTAACCCAGGAGAGCCTCCGCAGGGAGGCTTTGCCCCAATGTAGCCCGCATCTAATGCACTTTAACTAATGGATCGGGTACAAAGCCCTCAGCAAGCAGCCCGCACAG
>JBJMMB010000380.1:0-9364 GCA_045805005.1 Chloroflexia bacterium | reverse complement strand
CGTGCGCGTCGGAATGTAGGTGCTTTGCGGGGCAGCCTGGGTGAACTCGAAGTCGAAGGCGGTGGTGCCGTTGTTACCGCTACGCTCCATTCCGAAGAATAGGTCGGTGTGGTTGTTGGCGAGGTAGGCCTGGGTGACGTCGTACTTGGACGAGCCCACGCTGCCGGGGCCGACGTTCCAGGTGGACAGGTCGTCTTCTTTGCCGCCGGTCCGGAAGATATCCTGCTCACCGCTGCCAACGCCGTCAACGATGCGGGCGCCGTTCCAGTGGCCGGTCGCCACCGCGCCTGTGGTGCCCACGATCACGCCCGTGGCTACGCTATCGACCAGGCTGGCCGGGTCGGTATTGGGGAGGCTGTCCTTCACCCAGTCCGTCGAGTTAGCCGCTGTGGGGTAGAGGTTCGCGCTGGGGCTGTCGATTTCGATGGCGCCGGGGCTGATGTTGCCATTGATGGCCAGGGCGTTGCCGGCCAGAGCGCCAATGGCGAGGACCAGCATCAAGGTCACAGGCAGCCAGCGCTTCCGCACGAAGCGCCACCTCTGAGTAACGTTACGCGTCATGTTATTCTCCTGGTCGGGCACGCGCGGATATGCGGCGTGCCATAGAGTGTGATTGGACCGTCCTGGTTTCGAGCTAGAATTGTCTAGCGCATTGCTCGATCAAGCGCTTCACTGAGAGCGGGTGCTGTCACTATTTCCCGCCCGTGTGGTGTATGACCTCTTATACTCGGTGTGCCTGGGGGTTCTCTTCCATCACCTCCTTTTTTCGTAGGACGGCGCGGGCTGAGAAACCACCACAGCGCAGCGGCGTCCAAACATGGTCGCGCGGGACCCTGGGAACAAAAGCCTGTCGAACGGCAGCCACCAGGGGAAGGTGGGCGCGCCGGGACAGCCCGGTTGGGAAGGGTAGAAAGGGGTTGCGGGACCTCGGCGCGAGGCGCGGACGATGTGAAGAAACAGCCACTCGCTAAGCTGGAAACTCAGACTATCGGTAATGGTGCTGATTTTCCGCGCGAGCACGCTTTGTCTGTACGCATTACGGGCGCGTGTATTCATGTTACCTCCCCTGGCTGCGATTACGATGTGCCGGTTAGAACAAGTAGGCAATTATTGCAGGAATAACGAGTCGGGCAACGTATTGGGTAGCCATGCAGGGAGCGGTCTATTCAGATGTTGGATAACAGTACACACCCGCTTCCTTCCGCATCTTAAGGGGTGGCGTGGCATTATGTCAAGGGTTATCTCTACTACAATTCCTTAGGAATTGACTACAATAGCACTCCTAGCAATTCTGTCGGAAGTTAAGGATGGAACTGGGGAACCGGTTGGTAAAGCCTGGCAGGCAAACAAATAGGGCAGGCCTTGTGCCTGCCCTACATACTATGGTCCTATGGTTCGCGCTATCGGTCTCTCATGCCGTGGGGCTGCGATCCGCTGCGGGCTGAGTTATTTTGGCTTGTACCGCCGGTGCGTGGCGGATGGTCTGGAGGTAGCCCACGAACATTATCGTGACGCCCAGGGCCATTGTTGGATAAAGAAAGTGGTCGTCGCCCATGATGACCTTGATTGTGCCCCCCGCCGCGACGAGGAGCGTCCCCCCGGCCAGCAGGAACACGCCGATCATCCTGCTCTTCATAATGCGCTTGCGCCAGAACGTGATGCCCGACCACACGGCTCCACCAATGAGTATGATGGAACCCAGGCCGCTACCCAGGGCGGCCAGGATACCAGGGGTAGTATTAGACCCAAAGGCGCTCTTCCAATCAACTTTCTGGCTGTGAGCTATGGTGCTGATATCAACCGGCACGGTGAACAGCACGTATGCGCTCGCTATAGCAAAGAGAATGGTAAGGACCAATGCTACTCCGGCAACGCGCCGGGTGGACAACAAGAAAATAGTTCCCAGCCCGAGGAGGGCCACGTTGAGTATCGCGCCGGTCAGGTAATAAGTACGAGCCAGCCCTTCGGTCCAGCCGCCCCTGACATCGGCCCATACCTGAGACGCAGCCGCGAGCGCGAACAAAACGAAGGCAATGCCCCAGATTAGCTCGTGTGGGCGGCGCCTGGTGCCGAAGTAGTGGTTGAAGATGACAATCGCGAAGGCTGCTCCGATTATCGTGACGGACAGCGGAAGAATGGTTAGCGGAGTGAATCCTGTCATAAGACCCCCTGGCTGCGTATCGCGCGTTTTCCCGGCCCCCCTAGTTTACCTCAGGTACTGACTCGGGACAAGGCGAATTGGATTAACAGTCCATAAAAACCATTTGACAACAGCCTCAGCTTTAAGTATAGTTGTTTACTGTGCTGTAAAGTCCCCGGCATAGGAGAACGTCCGTGAAAAACCTACTGGGACGGCTTATGAGCCGGCCTTTTGACGAATTGAAGGCCATCTCTAATGCCTGGGGTGCCCTCACCAGAGACCCGAATCCTTCACAAAACGACCTCGCGATTGCTGTATACCATGCGATGGTCGAGCCCTCCGCTGCTCGGGGAGTTTGGGAGGTGATGGACCCGGAGATGCGGAGTTTTGTGGTCTGGCTGCTCGGCCAGCGCAACATGTTGGCTCTTGCCGAAGACCTCCCCGCCCATCTCAACCGCCCCGTCGAGGAGGTCGCGCCGCTACTGGAGCGCACGCGATTGATCGGCATCCTTGATGTGGATGAAGCCCTGGTGCGCGGCACGCGGGTCGTTTCGTCGGGTGATAACCTCTACGCCTGGGGCGCGCGAAACCAGCCGGAAGCGGTCAGGAAGCGCGTAGTGTCGATCTCAGCCGAGGCGGGCAAGGTTATTACCGCCATTATCGAGGAAAGCAAGCGACCCGCCCCTTTCGAGGACTCTTTCGCTTCGCTATTGCAGGGACTCGAACAAGAGCAGGTGCAAAAGATCGCCCAGACCTGGAAGCTGCCCGACGCCACCAGATACTATAAGTCGGAACTGATCGGAGTGATGAGCGAGTTCCTAGCGACCGGCCAGGGGCGGCAACTCGTGCTCGCGGCCCTCTCGCCCGCTTCGCGGTCGGCATTTGCCCACCTAGAAGAGAACGGCGGCAGAGCCAAGGCCATCGGGGTGCGCAGACACTTCGGCTGGGACGAGCGCGAGTTCAGGGCGGGCATCGTGCCCCTCGTGCAGAGGGCTCTGGTGTGGGACGTGTTGGAGGACAACACGCGCTACCTCTTCATCCCCGCTGACCTGGTCCACGGGAGGAGCACAACCGAGCGCGCCGAGGTCTCTCCCGCCGCGGCGATGGGCCCCAAGCTGGAGGCCCCCGAGCCGTACGCGATCGACAGCAAGCTTCCCTATGAGCTTACCTGGGACTTGCTCACCTTGCTTGGGGCCGCTGCCGACGGCGAAATCGCCTTAACCTTGCAGGACAACCGCATCACCAAGCGCCTTGCCAAGCGTATCAACGACTCCTTCTTGCAGCCGGTCGACCTGAAGAACGGCACCGACTACATCGATATGGTGGTACACCTGGCCCAGACGCTCGGGCTCATGGAGGAAAGGCAGGAGGAGCAGCCCATGCTGGCCCTCACCTCCAGGGTCGATGAGTGGGCCAAACTGTCCTTCGACGCTCAGGCTCGCCGCCTCTTCGGGCTCTGGCAGGAAGACCGCAAGTGGACCGAGCCCGCCACCTACGGCACCATCTACTGGTGGAACAGCGACCTCACCGGCGGGCGCAAGAGGCTCATAGCCCACCTCAGCGAGCTTCCGGATGGGCAGTGGATCCAGATAGAAGCGTTCCTGCGCAAGATCCACCTGACCGAGCCGTTCCTCATCTGGAGCCAGGATGAATTGATGCGCCGGTTCGGGCTGCGCGCCCTGCAGGGGTTCAGGAGCCAGTGGTTCAGCATCGAGGGGCGGATCATCGCTGACATGCTGAAGACGGTGCTCTACTGGCTCGGGGCCATCGAGCTGGGGCGCGACAAGCAGAAGCGCGTCGTTTCGTTTCGCCTGACAGATGAGGGCCGGACTTTGCTCGACCCCGAGCATGTGGGCGCTAGCCGCCGCCCCGCCAAGACCCTTATGGTGCAGCCCAACTTCGAGGTGCTGGTGCTCCACCCCCAGAGCCATGTGATCTGGAACCTCGTGCGCTCGGCTAACCTGGTCAGGCATGACCGGGTCAGCGTGTACGCGATCAACAAGGAGAGCGTGGGGCGAGCCGTCGACGCGGGCATGACCCCGGATGCCATCAAGGACTTCCTCAACGCGAACACGGGCAAGGGTCTGCCGCAGAACGTAGCTCATTCAATCGACGACTGGTCGCGCCTGGTCAAGCGGGCCAACATTCGCAGAGCCACACTCATCGAAGTAGAGGACGCCAGGGTGCTGGACGAGATGATGGCCTCGCGCAAGACGCGCCGCTACGTGGCCCAGCGCCTGTCGCCCACGGTGGCTATTGCCAACCTCCCCGAGGTGAGCGACTCGGCCCGCGACGACGCCTGGCAGCGGCTGATGAAAGAACTCAAGGGCGCGGGCTACTCCCCCCGCTTCCTGGGTGGAGAGGGAGAGATCCCGGTGGCGGACACCGGCCATGCCAACGGCGCGCAGCAAAACGGCGTCGGTAACGGCCATATCAAGCCTGAGAGCGCCACCGTAGCAGGCCCCGCCAGGGCGCCTGCGAGCCGCGGCAGGGCCGGGAGAATAAGCAGGCTGAAGACCTCGCCCACCGGCAACACGGGTACCTCCTAGCCATGATAGTGGGGCTCCAGGGGGAGTTGGCCTCCATCGGCGGGGACCACGTAGTGCTCAACGTGGGTGGAGTATTCTATAAGGTCTCCATGCCTGGCACGTCCATCGGCACGCTCGGCAAGGTGGGCGACGTGGTTCGGCTTTTCACGCACCTGTACATGCGCGAGGACCAGATGGCCCTCTACGGCACCACCGAAGAGCGGCAGTTGCGGCTGTTCGAGTCGCTCCTGACCGTCTCGGGGATTGGCCCCAAGGTGGCCCTCTCCATCCTTAGCACCATGCCCGCCGATTCGCTTGAGAGCGCAATCGCCGCGGGCAACGTTGATCTGCTCACCAGGATACCGGGCATTGGTCGCAAGACCGCCTCGCGCCTGGTGTTGGAGATGAAGGGCAAGCTCGATCTCGTGACCGCGGCAGGCATTTCCGCGACGCCCTCGGCAGCGAGCGAGGTGGTGGAGGCCCTGAGCGGCCTCGGCTACAGCCCCGCCGAGATCCAGATGGCCCTCTCCGGTCTCCCGAAAGACCAGGAGCTGGGGGTTGAGGACATGGTCATGGCCGCTCTCAAGCGCCTGGGCCGGTAGGCGGGGAGCCGCAATGCCCCGCCTGGTGCTCGCGTCCTCCTCCCCGCGACGCATCGAGCTTCTCAAACTCCTCGTCGCCGATTTCCTTACGGCCACCAGCGACGTAGAAGAGACGGGCTCGGACCTTTTGCCGGGCTACTCCCTCCACCCCAACCCCGAGGATATAGACCCCAACATGGAACCAGGGCTGCTGGCACGACATACTGCCAGTCTTCAGATTCCCAATGAGTTGGACCCGGCCCTTTGGGCCTGGCGTAAAGCTATGGACGTAGCCGGGCGAGCCACCGCTTCAGACCAGGACCCGGTCACATTGGGCGCGGATACGGTCGTGGTAAACGAAGGCACTCTGCTTGGCAAGCCCTCCGACCGCGAACACGCCGTCGATATGCTTAGGTCGTTGAGAGGGCGCATGCACTTCGTGTTCACCGGGTACGCGGTCGTGGTGCTGACGAGAGGCGGCACAATCCGAACGCGCAGCGTCGGGATGGGCATGTCTTCAGTCTGGATGCGAAACTACTCGGACGAGGAGCTAAAGGGATATGTCGCTACTGACGAGCCGCTCGACAAGGCCGGGGCTTATGCTGTGCAGGGGCTAGGTGGGGCCCTTGTGGAGCGGGTGGAGGGTTGCTACCGGAACGTGGTTGGGCTGCCCCTGTGCGCTGTGCGGGAGGCGCTGGCGGATGCAGGGGTTGAGGTGTTACCGTATCCGGAAGGGGGATACTGTCCGGGGTGCAAGTACGTGAACGGTCAGGGCTGACTGCCGGCACAGAGCTAAAGTAATGCTCAGAGGACCTAACAAGACCGGTTCGGGTAGGGGCGAACCTTGTGTTCGGCATCTTGCCTTAGTACGCGGTCCAGAGGGCGAACACAAGGTTCACCCCTACCATAGTTGGTTCGCGGTAGGGGCTTCGTTAGGCGTTCTTAGCGTGGCTCTTCCTGGTATTTGTTCGTCGGCCAGGGTATAAGTGCAACAAGGGCTCCTAGCAAACCAAAGAAGCCCCAAGGCAACGCTCGGGGGATAATAGTCACGAGCACTACTTCTTGCCATGTCGGGTCGAAAATCCGAACTATGTTGTTATTACCGAACAGCAGGGACATCACGCCGATCGTGCTGTCGAGCAAAGTGATGAATACGCAAACAACAGTTGCGAATAAGAGACCTTTGCGCCAGCTGAGTGCGTATCCCAGCAAGACATAGGTGATGAATTATCCAATCTGGCGTCCCGTACGACTCTCTCTCTAGAACGAGGTGGAAGTATCCAAACCTCATCAGGTGGTTGATTAGAATCACGAGCAAGCCGACGCCCGCCACAAGTAGGGGAATGCCGAAACGCGCTGTTCCAGCACCTGTGCTAGAGACCGCTAGTAGAAGAGCGAGGGTAAGCAGACAAAGGGGAATAGAGATTTGCCGCGGTTGACTCAAGAGATCCACGCCAAGCATCAAATAGAGGCTTAGTCCGAGTGCTAGCAGGATGCGAGTAACGCGCTGGCTCGCCGTTGTCATGCACATCGCCTAGTCTATAAACCTCGCAAACACCTCATTGCCCAGGAGCCGCCCTCTCGCTGATAGCCGCACCCAATCCCCTTCGGCCTCCAACAGGCCGGCCCCCCGCAGATAGCTAATCTCCGCAGCGAAAACCTCGTCCAGATCTCGCCCGAAGCGCCCGGTGAACTCTTCGCGGCTGACGCCCTTGGTAAGGCGCATGCCCAGCATCATGAACTCGCCTACTTCGTCGTGCTCGGAGACCTCATACTGCTCCGAGAGCACGCTCCGGCCTTCCTGTACGCGGTTGATGTAATCGGCCGGGGCAAGAACGGTGGAGTAACGGGTGTGGCCCCAGTAGCCGCTGGCTCCGGGGCCGAAGGCCAGGTAGCGCTGGTCGTGCCAGTAGACCAGGTTGTGGGCGCACGGCTTGCCCCGGCTCCAGTTTGATATCTCGTACTGCTCGTAGCCCGCGGCGGGCAGGCGCTCTCCGATCAGCTCGTACATATCGGCCACTTCGTCTTCGCCGGGCACTGTTATCAGGCCGCGCTCCACGCCCACATAGAGGGGAGTGTGCTCCTCGACGATCAGCGAATAGCATGACAGGTGCTCTGGCAGCGGGTCGACCTCGAGCAGGCGGTCAAGCATGGAGTCCAGATGGGCCAGGTCCTGCCCGGGCAGCCCGTAGATGAAATCGAGGTTGATGTTGCGGAAGCCCGCCTTGCGCGCCAGCCGGTACGACTCGATGGCCCCTTCTGCGCTGTGGATGCGGCCCAGCTTCTTGAGCATGCGGTCGTCCAGCACCTGCACGCCCATGCTAAGCCTGTTCACGCCTGCTTGAAGGTAGCCCTCGAACTTCTCCAGGGTTATGGTGCCGGGGTTGGCCTCCATCGTCACTTCGGCGTCCAGGGCGACCCGATACCTTGCGCGGGCTTCTTGCAGGATACGACCGATCTGCTCGGGTTGGAGCACGCTGGGGGTGCCCCCGCCCAAGAAGACCGTGGCCACCGGCGCGCCCTGGCAATTGGGCTCGCCTGGCAAGTCCCGGCTGACGCCGCGCCGCAGATCGGCGCAGATGGCCTCCGTGAAGGGCTCGAACCTGTCCTCCATATGGGCGTAGGAGTTGAAGTCGCAGTAGATGCACTTCGATTCGCAGAATGGAACGTGCAGATAGAGCCCGATGGACTCCGCGAGCCAGTTGTAGCGGGAGCCCTGGGGGCCTGTAGAAGTCATTATTTCGAGTAACGCCAATGTTCCGCCTTCGTGTAAATCTATTGACCGAGTTCTTCTGTGTTGAACCTTGTGTATCAAACATGCGTAATATTTGAGGGACAACTGCGAAAGCTGACGATGCAACAGACACATGGGAAAAGATTGTGAAAACCTTGACAATCTTTCACCCAGTCGCTATACTTGAAATGTAGCCTCCGTTATACATATTATAACAAGACCGGGGAATGGAACAGTTGATAAGAGGCTTCCCCAGGCAGATTAGGCGGTCTCACGGGCATTTATAGAGATCGCAGGGGTGAGAACGGCGATGATTGAAGAGATGGAATCTCAACCTGGGCGACGTTCCAGCGACGATCTGAGGCAGATATTAGCGCCTGTGCTTGGGGATATCGCCAGGGTTGATGAGATGCTCCGCTCGGTCGTCACCCTCGACATCCCGTTGCTCCGAGGGGCTGTGGATGCAGTCATCTCGGCGGGCGGGAAGAGGTTGAGGCCCGCCATCCTCCTGCTGGTCGCCAAGTTCCACAAGTACGACCTTGACAGGCTTGTGCCCCTCGCCGCGGCCATCGAGCTACTCCACACCGCCTCTCTGATCCACGACGATACGATAGACAACGCGCTGATCCGCCGCGGCTTGCCCACGCTCAACTCGGTGATTGATGAAGGAACCACCGTGCTGGTGGGCGATTTTCTATTTGCCAAGTCTGCAGTGCTGAGCACGATGGGCGGCATCCAGAGGGCCACGCGCATATTTGCCGAGTCGCTGGTCACAATCTGCGAGGGGGAGATCGAGCAGCACTTTTCCGTGCACCACCTGGCGAACTCCATGGAGCGCTACAACAGGCGTATTTATTCCAAGACGGCCGTACTTTTCGCGGCCGCGGGTGAGATCGGGGCTGTGCTCTCCGAGGCCCCCGAGGACGACGTGCAGCGCCTGCGCCACTACGGCAAACAGCTCGGCATGGCTTTCCAGATCGTGGACGACATACTCGACATGGCGTCCACCGAGGAGCAATTGGGAAAGCCCATAGGCGGCGACCTGCGCCAGGGAATCGTGACCCTGCCCACCATGATATACCTCGACGACGCGAGCGTGGAAGGCGCGGAGGTAATCCGCCAGGTTATCGAGGGAGAAGACCACTCGGACCAGCAGGTGGGCCGCGCCATCGAGTGCATCGCTGCTTCGGGGGCCCTCAGGAAAGCCCAGGCCGAAGCCGAGCGCCTGGTCGCGGAAGCCAGGGCATCGCTTACATCCTTCCCCGACATCCCGGCTCGCCGCTCCCTTCTCGACCTGGCCGATTTCGTCGTGCGCAGAGATTACTAATACGAAGGACGATGGCTCCGCCATCGTCCTTCGTATATTAAGAGGAATGGTTCG
>JBJMMB010000379.1:0-2369 GCA_045805005.1 Chloroflexia bacterium | reverse complement strand
CGAGACCGGCGAGTTCGCGGACGTCATTTTGCCTGCCGCATCGTTCGCCGAGAAAGAAGGCACTGTCACCAACACAGAGCGCCGTATACAGAGGGTACGCCAGGGGATAGAGCCCATCGGCGCCACCAAGCCCGACCTGCAGATAATAGGCATGATAGGCAGGCGGCTCGGAGTCGACGTGCCCTCAACGGACCCCAAGCAGGTGATGGAAGAGATCGCCAGGGTCGTGCCCCAATACGGCGGCGTTTCGTACTCGCGATTGGACATGACCGAGTTCATCGATGACGACATCCCGATGCCCGCCGCGGTATCTTACAAGCAACTCAAGGTGAGAAGCCTCATGTGGCCCTGCCCCGACCGCCTGGACCCCGGCACACCCGTGCTCTACACCGGCACCTTCGCAACCAGGAGCGGCAAGGCCATCATGTCCGCGGCCGGGCAGCCTGTGGCCGAGCAGGCAGGGGAGGCGGCCGCCGGGGACGCGCTGATGGCCATCCTCGGCCTCCCGCTATTCCCGTTCCGCACGGGCACCCTCAGCCGCCAGAGCTTCGCCCTCAGCCAGGTGGAGCCCGACCCGCGCCTGCACCTCAATAGCCGCGACGCCGCCCGCATAGGTGTCGGCGACCAGCAGCCGGTGCAGGTCACCATCGAAGGCGTAGACGACGCCCGCCCTATTTATGCCGTATCGCTGGTCTATGACCGCATGCCCGAGGGCAGGGCGTTTCTGGCGATCACCATGGAGCAGGGAGGCACCAACCGCGGCGTGCGCGAAGCCCGCCAGGCCATCCAGGACGGCGAGCGCAAAGCCGTGCCCATCAGGGTGCAACCGGCTCCCCACATGAGCCGCGGGCCCGTGAGCGAACTGACACCCGTAGCTACCGGCAACGTGCTGGACTCCGGGAGGCAACCACTGTGACAAATCACGAGCAAAAATCGTGACTTAGGAGGGGGACTGTTTTGGACTGGGTATTTTTCTTGGTCAGGTTCTTGTTCGCGTTCATTCTCATGAACGTGGCCCTGGTTATAGTGGCGTTCCTCGTATACTTCGAGCGCAAGGTGGCGGCGCACATGCAGGCTCGTATCGGCCCGAACCGTGCCGGGCCGGTGGGTCTCTTGCAGAGCTTCGCCGACCTCATAAAGATGATCAAAAAGGAAACCACCATACCGTCCGGGGCCGACAAGTGGGTATTCTTCGCCGCGCCCATCGTGTCGACTTTCACGGCCCTGGGGGCCCTGTCGGTTGTACCTTTCGGTCCGGCTGCCGGCCAGCCGGGCTATATCAACCTGTTCGGCCAGAAGATCTCCTGGTTTATTTCCGACGTGAGCGTGGGGGCCCTGGTGATCCTGGCCGTTTCGTCCCTGGGTGTGTATGGCCTGATCATGGCTGGCTGGTCTTCCAATAGCAAGTACTCGCTACTTGGCGGGCTTCGCTCCTCCTCCCAGGTCATCAGCTACGAGATCACGATGGGCATCTCGCTGGTCGGGGTGTTCCTGTTGAGCGGCAGCCTGAGCCTGTTGAGCATAACCACGGCCCAGCACCCCTTCCTGCACACCGCGGGGCAGCCCGGCCTCTGGTTCATTCTGCTCCAACCCGTGGCGTTCATGGTATTCCTTACCTCGGCCATTGCCGAGACCAACCGCACGCCCTTCGACCTGCCGGAGGCCGAGTCGGAGTTGGTAGGCGGGTACCACACCGAGTACAGCGGCATACGCTTCGGCCTTTTCTTCCTGAGCGAGTACATCGCCATGGTGACCGTGTCGGCGCTGTCGTCTATAGCGTTCCTGGGAGGTTGGACCTCGCCATTCGCGGCGTTCTTCGATCAAAGGCTCGCGGGAGGACAACTCGTAGCCCCCACAATTGATTTACCGTTTATCTCAGGCGCGCTTGGGTCCGGGCCACACTGGCTCATATTCAAGATGGCGGTCTTCATCTTCGTCTACTACTGGCTCCGCTGGACGCTGCCGCGATTCCGGTATGACCAGTTGATGGGCCTCTGTTGGAAAGTGTTCCTGCCAGTGATTTTGCTCAACATTATGGTCATCGCCCTGTTCAAGCTGATCTTCTTCGAGCCCGGCCTCAACCTGAGCAACGGCAGCGAATGGGGTTGGTGGGTGCTGGTTGTCATCGAGCTTGCGTTCGGAGCGGCCGCCCTGTACGGCTTCTCGAGCCTGGCGGGCCTCGGCTGGTTCGGCAGGGCCGAGCGCCCTGTGCTGGTCGAACCGGGGCGCGAACTCATACTCGTGCGCACCGTCCAGGGCGGCCGCGGCACCATCGAAGGTGAAGCCCGTACAGTGAATGTGACGAGAAGCTAGGGGCCGGGGTCCCGGACAGCAGGCGACTGGCGCGTACAGGTAGAGCATGATCATTG
>JBJMMB010000378.1:0-10141 GCA_045805005.1 Chloroflexia bacterium | reverse complement strand
GGCGGAAACTCCCACGACAGCATTAACACCTTCAAACGTGTTCCTCCTCGCGGCAATGCGTAATGCGTAATGCGTAATGCGTAACTGTGGTGCGCGAGCCAGGACGCAAACCCAGACGGAGGACGGAAGGAAGCACGCTCCCTAACGCATTACGCATTATCCATTACGCATCTCGGCCCCGTAAAAGCTCATAGTGTCCGGCCTGCGGCGGAAGCCGAAGCCCGTGTACAGATGGTGCGACTGCACGTTGGTCAACTGGGTGGAGAGAGCCACGGTCCGGGCGCCCCGGTTTTCCATGAACTGGAGGGCATGGACAAGCTGGGCCGCGCCGTATCTGCGCCCCTGGTAGGGCGTGGATACGGCCAGCCGGTCGAGGTGCGCCCAGCCGGGGTACATCGTGTAGGAGGCGTAGCCCACCGGCACGCCTTCGTGCTCGGCAGCGTACACAAAAACATCGGGGAGCTGGATGTACGATTCAAACTCGGCGCGGCTGTTCCACCAGAGCCAGGGGAACGACGATCTATCCAACTCCTCCAGCAAATCGAGGTCGGAAAGCAAAAGCAGTTCGTAGCGCAGGGTGGGAAGGGGCGGGTGGGGCGTGGCAGAAGCAGCGGGCCGGTCCTTCGGCCGCAAGTCTTTCTCGAAGAACACGATAGTCTCAAGCAGGCTGAAGCCCAGGTCCCTGTACATGCCGGAGTCGTCGCGCCACACCTCGTCGGGCAGCACTGCCAGGCTGTAACCCTGCGATGGGAGCGCCTCAAGAAAAGCCTGGGCTAGCGCCCGCTTGCCCTTGCGGGCACCTACCTCCACGATGTTGGCAATCTCCTCACGGTGCCTCCACTGCTCGGCCACCAGGTACTCGCCCGTAGCGGGCACCCAGAACGACAGGCCGGGGTTCTCGGCCAGGTGGGCGGAGAGGGTTGCCAAGCTGAAGCGGCTCAACCAGGGCAGGCGCAGGCCGCGAACGTGCTCAGGGCCCAGGGGGCTTATGTCTGGTTGCTCGTCGCTGAGGGCCGGACCCAGTTTGAGGCGGGAACGTATCTGGTCGATGCTGCCCATGGTGGTCAGTGGCCCACCAGGCTTACGCCTTTCAGGTTGAGCAGCCCCATCGGCGTCACCTTCAAGCCCTTGACGTAGGGCTTGACCAGCGTGTAGGTCACCGAATGGTAGATCGGCACGGCCGGGTGGTCCTTTAGTATGCGGTCCTCGATCTGCGCGTACATCGCCATGCGCTTGGCCTGGTCGGGCTCGACCGCCGCTGCGGCGAGCGCATCGTCCACCGCGGAGTTGTGATAGCCCAGGTTGTTCTCCCCCGAGGAGGAGGCGAAAAGCGAGTTGAGGAAGTTCTCGGGGTCAGGATAGTCGGCGATCCAACCGAACGTGAACATCGGATAGTCGCCGCGGTCCAGCCCATCCAGGAAATCAGACCACTCGACCTCGTGCACCTCCACGTCGATACCGAGCGTCTCGCTGAAGACCTGGCTGAGCATCGGCCCAAGCTCGTCACCCGATGTGTACAGCCGCAGCCTGGGAAGGTTCTTGGGGTCCTTGTAAGTCGACTCGGCCAGCAATTGCCGCGCCCTGGACACATTATACGTCTCCCCCACGCTGGGAGGGGCATATCCGGGCATATCTGGGGGCACGAACCCCTGGGCCTCGCGCACCCTGGACTGGTACATCACACGAGCAATCTTCTGCCGGTCGAGCGCTAACGACATGGCCTCCCGCACCTTGGGATCCTCGAACGGCTTCTGCTTCAGGTTGAAAGCCAGGTACGTTACCGACATCTCCGGCACCGTCTGCAGTTCCTTCGACATCGGGTTGTTCCGGTCGGTGGCGCGATCAAGATCGTCAATGGGGACGTCCGCCACGTCCAGGCCCCCGATCTCGTACTGCTGCAGCGCGCCCGTAGAGTTAGCCCCCATCCAGATATTTATCCTGGGCAGCTTCGGCGCGCCCCCGAAATATTCAGGGTTGGCGGCGAGCACGATCTGCTGGTTGTGCACCCACTTCTCCAGCTTGAAAGGCCCCGTGCCCCGCGGCTTCTCCGTCCAGTTCGGCCCCGCCTTGACGTTCGAGCTCTGCACCACGTACGCCGGCCCTGCCGTCAGCTTCGATAGGAAATAGGCCTTCGGTGCGTCAATCGTGATGACCAGCGTATGTGGGTCGGGGGCCTGCACGCCCGATATCTCCGTAGCTTTCCCATTGAGCTTATCCTGCACCCCCACGATATCGCCCAGGTAGAGTGCAGCGGGCAACTGCGAGGCGGGTTGCGAGCCCGCCAGCTTGG
Organism: Chloroflexia bacterium; assembly: GCA_045805005.1. Taxonomy (GTDB): domain Bacteria; phylum Chloroflexota; class Chloroflexia; order QHBQ01; family JADMIH01; genus JADMIH01. The sequence continues at coordinate 7,851 of JBJMMB010000378.1, read as the reverse complement.
GGTCGGTGGCCCGCTCCATTGAATACTTGAAATCCGCCGAGGTCACCGGCTGCCCGTCGGTGAATTGCACCCCCTTGCGCAGCACAAACGTGTAAGTCTTGCCGTCGGCTGACACCGAAGGCAGGGCCGCAGCCACGTCGGGCACGATATTAAGGTTATCGTCGTATGTTACCAGCCCGCTGAAAAGCTGGCGTATAATCAAGTGGGAATATGTATCATTGGCCAGCGCGGGGTCGAGCGTGGGCGGGTCCTGCGTATCGCCCGCGATATTGAGGGCGTCTGCGCTGCGCGGGATCGGCGTGACGTCCGCGCCCCCTGGAACCGCCGTGCCCTGGTCTCCAGAGGACCCGGAGGGCGAGATAGGCCAGCAGCCTGTGAGCGCCAGGAGCAGAACGAGGCAGAGTGGCAAAACGCGCCACCCACGGGTCAATCGCGACGGTAGGTTAAGAGTGAGCATGGGTTATCCAGATAGTCCGCACACACGCGGCGCCTCCGCCATTTTAGCATTGCGCCGCACGCCGGTCAAGCTAGGATCCAGTACAATGAAGACAAACATGACCACCCAGGAGAAAATCCTCTACCACCAGATCCACCCCCTGAAGCTGCTGACCGACGTGTCCAGCGGTTTCTATGCGGTCTACCTCATCTGGCACCACCGCACGCTCCCGGCCATCATCGTATCGTTCCTCCCAGCGGTGGTCACATCCCTCATTCTTGTGAACACCGCCGACTTGGAGCCATACAAGCGCTCCGCCGCCGGCCGCTACATAGCGCGCATTATGAGCCCCACGGTGCAGGGCTTGCGCCTACTCGGCTACGTGATAATGATGGCGGGTGGGTGGAACCGGCGGCCCCGGCTGATAGCGGCAGGCTTCCTGGGGATCGTACTCTGGTGGACCCACGGCCTCCTCCTGGCTTCAGGCCGCGAAGGGACCAGGTGAGCAAAGCGAGACCCCGCCCGATGCGCCGGCTCCGGTTGCTCATCCTCGCTGCGGGCCTCCTCTTCCTCCTCTGGAACGCCGTGGCCTTGGCGCAGGCCCGCGCCATGACCCACTACTCGCCAGGAGGTGAGCGCACGCCGCGCATCGAAGATATGACCCTGCCCGAGAAAGCCTGGGCGGTCTTCACCGGGCTGAACGTGCCCAGGCCGGCCAACACCCACGCGCCCCACGACGCAGGTCTGGAGTACGAAACCCGCCATATCAACGCCTCGGCCGGCGAGGAATTGGAGGCATGGTATGTGCCGGCCCGGCAATCACGCGGCATCGTGCTCATGTTCCCCGGCTACGCCGAAAGAAAGGAGAGCCTCCTGCCCGCCGCCGTGGCCTTCCACGACCTGGGGTATGACGCTCTCATGGTAGACTTCCGCGGCACCGGCGGCTCAAGCGGCAACGACACCACCCTGGGCGTCCGGGAGGGCACGGATGTTGCCTTGTCCCTGCGGTATGCGAAAGATACCTGGCCGGGGAAACCAGTGACATTGTACGGAGTCTCAATGGGCGCGGCAGCGATCTTGAGGGCCATCGCCGCCGAAGGCGCGCAACCCGACGCCATCGTCCTGGAGAGCCCTTTCGACCGCCTGGTGAGCACGGTCGCCAACCGCTTCCACTCGATGGGCCTCCCCGCCTTCCCCAGCGCTCAATTGCTCGTCTTCTGGGGCAGCGTGCAGCAGGGCTTCAACGGCTTCAACCACAATCCCGTCGACTATGCCAGGCAGGTCAGGTGCCCCAGCCTCCTGCTCCACGGCGACCAGGACCCCCGAGCTACCCCCGCCCAGGCCCGATCCGTCTTCGACAACCTTTCCGGCCCCAGAGAATTCGTCGCCTTCACCGGAGCGAGACACGAGTCGCTGGTCACCCGCGACCCCACCCTCTGGAAATCCAAGGTAGGCGCGTTCTTAGAGCGCACAAACCGCCTAAACCCTCCGTAGGGGCGCCGCTGCCGCGCCCTACCTCCTTACCACCCAAACCCGCAAGGGCCATCTCGCAACCCAACTAATGTCGAACATGACACAACCCTACCGAGAAGGACACCACCATGCCACCCAAATCCAACGGCCACAACCCTTTCGAAGACCTACCCGCCTTCGGCGAAAACCCCGACGACTTGAACGCCATCATCGACACCCCGAAAGGAAGCCGCAACAAATACAAGTACGACCCCGAGCTGGGGCTATTCAAGCTGGGCGGCGTGCTCCCCGCGGGGGCCGTCTTCCCCTACGACTTCGGCTACGTTCCCTCCACGGCGGGCGGTGACGGCGACCCCCTAGACGTCCTCGTCCTCATGGACGACAGCGCGTTCGTCGGCTGCCTCGTAAGCGCCCGCCTAATCGGCGTCATAGAAGCGGAGCAAATGGAGCGAGACGGCAAGACCGAGCGCAACGATCGCCTCATAGCCGTGGCCTCCGAATCGCACAACCACCACGACGTCCGCTCCCTTGACCAGGTCAGCGACAGCCTACTGGCCGAGATCGAACACTTCTTCATCTCTTACAACGAGATCAAGGGCAAGCAATTCAAACCCATAGCCCGCCACGGACCCGACCGCGCCAGAGCCCTGGTCGAGGAAGGGATCGAGCAGGCTAAGAAGCCGCGTAAAGCCGGAGCCAACGGGCGCGCCAACGACAAGAGCAAGTCAGCCGCCCGCTGACAGGGAATCGCGAAGGCCGGTCTTGCAGGGCAACCTATGGCCCTGTAACCGCCAGGAACACGATCTTCGCTATCTGCCCCCGCGTAGCGTTATTTCCCGGCCGGAACTCCAGACAACCCGCCCCACACTCGTACCCCGAGATGATGCCGTGCCTGTAGGCCGTCTCGACGCACCCGTAGAAGGTATCGGCAGCGGGCACATCGCGGAACGTGGGCGAAGACGGCGTGACCAGCTCCCAGCCCCTTGCCAACACTATTATCTTGCACAACTGCGCCCTGGTGACGTTGTTCCCCGGCCTGAACTCCAGGCAACCCGCCCCGCACTCGTACCCCGAGATGATGCCGTGGCTGTAAGCCGTTTCCACGTACTGGTAGAAAGTCTGCGTGGCGGGCACATCCCGGAACGTCGCTGAAGGTGGTGTGTAGATAGGCCACCCCTGTGCGAGGACCGCGATCTTGGCTAGCTGACCCCTGGTGGTGTTGTTGTACGGGCGGAAGCTGTTATCCCCGTAGCCCGAGATGGCCCCCCGGCAGTACAACCATTGCACCGGCTCGTAGAAGTAGTCTGACGGCTGTACGTCGCTGAAAGTTATGGCGCAAGGCGTGCCCGTAGCGCCTGGTGTGCGTGTTTGGGTTGGAGGCTCCGTGACGGTAGCCGAAATAGCAGGCGAAGCGGTGCCCGTAGCGCGTACCGGGGTCAGGGTGGCCGTATTGGTGGCGGTCGCCTGCCTAGTGCTTGTGGCCTGGCTCGTTGCGGTGGGAGTGGCCGTTGGGGTGGCCGTCAGGCTGGTGGCGGAGCAGGAGTCGAGGCCTGTGACGGTGAGCGTGTAGCTATCGCAGCCCTCCTCCTCTGAGGCCGCTTCCACCACGATCACGAACCTGGCTCCCGCCGCCACTGTGAACGAGTAGGTGACTTCCCCGGCGAACGGGTCGCTGTAGAAACCCGGGTCCGCCAGGTAGTTTGGGCAGGCGTTGCCGGGGTCGAAGCTGCCCAGGTAGGCCCTGCTGAAGACCGCCTCTATATCCGGCCCGCACAGGGTACCGTCCACCGTGACCATCACGCACCAGCTCGAGCCGCTTGTGTTCATGTAAGTGTAAGCGTCGTAATGGATGATGACATCGGTCAGCGTCTGCGGGCAGTTCTTGGGGAACTCGCAGGTGCTCTCGATCCTGTCGTACTCGAGGCTCTCCGTCGTTACGGGGTCGCTGAAAGTAATCGACCCGGTTTCCACCCGCGCCACGGGCGTGCACGTACTGGCGGGCGTGCCGGTGGGCGGGAGCGTAGGCTTCCGCGTAGGGCTGCCCGTAGGCGTGCCGGTGCCCGGCGTGCGCGTGGGCGTGGGCGTGCTTCCCCCGCCGGGCACCCGGCGCAGGATGCCGCCCCTGGGCTCGGCGGTGCCGCCGCCCAGCCACCCGTAGTCAGGCGTCAGGAAGCACACCGTGCTGAAGGTGTTGCCCGCAAGGGTGCCTGTCTCCTCCTCTTCCCAGGTAGCGCCGCCGTTCGTGGTGCGCATCACTTGAGGCACGAACGGACCGCCGCCGCTGCTGATCCAGGCCACGTTGGCGCTCACCGCGCTCACCCCCAGGATCGAGGCGTAGCTCGGTATGCCGGGGTTCTGCCGTGCCCAGGTCGCGCCGCCGTTGGTGGTGTGCAGCAAGGTCGAGCTGAATCCGCCCCCCACCCAGCCGTTGTTCTCGTCCGCGAACGACACTTGGTCTAGCTGGCCGCTCACGGTCGAGGTCTGCGCCGCCCAGGTCTGCCCCCCATCCGTGCTTTTCGCTATTCTTCCGCCGGTGCCCACGATCCAGCCCGTGGTAGCGTTTACGAAGAAGACGTCCAGCAAGATGCTGCTGATTTGGGGGTTGACCGAGCTCCAGGTGGCCCCCGCATCCGTAGTGCGCCTCGCCCCGCCGTTGCCCACTATCACCGCCGTCTGGCTGTCGATGACGTCAACCCCATGCACGGGCGAGGTGCCCAGGTTGGGGAACTGCCGGTCCCAGTGGCGGCCCCCATCGGTCGAGTGGAAGACCGAGCCGAAGTCCCCCACCACCCAGCCGTTGAGCGGGTCCGCGAACTCGACGTCGTACATATCTCCGCCATCGCCCACGCTGGAGACGTTCCACCACTCCCCACCGTCCGTGGTCCACAGCACCTCGCTGAAGTCATTCGCGGCCCAGGCGTGGGTCTGGTCGAGGGCCGTGATGCGGTTGCTGGTGCCCGCCGAGCCGTTCTGCCTGGGGCTCCAGCTCGCGCCCGCGTCGGAGGTGCTGAAAATCACGCCCCCGCTCGCCAGGGCGCCTCCCGCCAGGCCGCCCACCGCTATCCCATGCGTTGCATCCCCGAAGTCGATGCCCCAGCTATCGTAGATCAGGTAAGGATAGGTGTTAGGCTCGCGGCTGAAGCTCCAGGTCATGCCGCTGTCGGTGGTGCGCAGGATCTGGAAGCCCGGCCCTGAGGCCCAGCCGTTTTGCGCGTCGACGAACATCGAGTCGTACACCCAACCGCCCGGGGGCAGGCTCCCGGCCCGCCAGGTCGCGCCCCCATCGGTCGTGCGCTCGGTCGTGTCCTGGAACACCCCCCAGCCCAGATTATGATTCAGGAAGAAAGAGCCTCCACGGCCGGGCGTGAACGACCAGGTGGTCCCCCGGTCGGTGGTGTGGTACACCCCGCCCTCCGAGCTGGCGATGCCGTTGTTGGCGTCGAAGAACTGGATAGTCGCCACGTCCCTGGGCAGCGGGCGCAGCCTCCAGGTCCTGCCCCCGTCGGTGGTCCTGAAGTAGCCCCTGTCCACCCCCGTGGTGGCGAAACCGTCGTTGAGGGTGGCGAAGTCCATAAAGTAGAGGGAGCCAATCGCCCCCTGCCCCTCGCCCCAGGTGCGCCCGCCGTCGGTCGTGTAGAACACCGCGTTGTTGGAGCTGACCCAGCCGTGCAGCGAGTCGAGGAAGCGCACCGCGTAGTTCGGCTCCTCCACACCCGTGGTGCTGTAGTCCCAGGTCTCCCCGCCGTCCGTGGTGTGCACCACCACCCCACCGTTGCCCACGTACTGCCCCGTGGCCCACCCCTCCAGGGGCGAGATCATGTCCACGTCGTTCAGGTTGGCGCTGGTCGGGAGCGGCGCCTGGTGCTCCCACGTCCCCGGGCCTACGCCCGTCCCAGCGTCCGGCTTGCGAGTGTCAGCCTGGCGGGCGCTCCGCGCCGGCAAGACCACCGAAGCCTGAGCCCGCCCCACCTTCGGCGCGAACCGCGCTGGCGGCTTCCCCCGATCCACCCCGGCCCTCACGGTGAGCCCCGGGCTTGCCCCTGCTACCGGCGATCCGAGCAGGAAAGGCAGCAGCGTGCCGGCCAGCAGCAAGGCCAGTGACATTGCAATGAGGAGGATTCGGCCGAAGGGCGAAACGGTCTGGCTGGTTAGCACGGGGCGCTCCTATTCTTGCCCGGTAAGGAGCTTGCCTTACGCGGGCCTCTGGTTGCGAGTAACAACGTCCGTATTTAGAGTCGTACCTTGTTTTACAAGCAAGCGACGTTCCGGTAAAGACATACAATGGTATAATCGCACATACAAGAAGTCATACAACTCGGTTATGGAAGGGGTCTGCTGGGCCCCGGAGAGCGCGCACTGCGTGAACAACGAAGCACCTTTCGGGCGATGGCTCGTGGAGCGCCGTAAGGCGCTTCGCATCACAAGGAAAGAGCTGGCCCAGGCCATTGGCCTGTCCATCGTCACGGTCGAGAAAATAGAGATAGGCGAGCGGCGGCCCTCCAGGCAGGTAGCCGAGTTGCTCGCGAGCCACTTCGACGTGCCCGCCGCCGACCAGGACGACTTCGTCCGCTTCGCCAGGGGGGTCGCTCCCTCCACCCAAGGGGCATCCACACTCGCTCCCTCAAGCGACCTCGCCTGGCGCCAACTGGGCAGGTATCCCAACAACCTCCCCGCCCAGGCCACTCGTTTCATCGGACGGCAGGCCCTCCTCAGAGAAGCTCGCGAGTTGCTGCGCGAGCCGGGCGTGCGCATGGTCAGCCTCACCGGCCCGCCGGGCATAGGCAAGACCCGCCTGTCGCTCGAAGTGGCTGTCCATGCCCTCCCCGAGTTCGCCAACGGAGCCTACTTCGTGGCGCTGGCTCCTATTCGCGACCCCGACCTGGTTGCCCCGGCCATCGCGGCGGCTATGAATGTCAAGCAGCACGGCCCGCGGCCGCCCCTGGAGAGCCTCAAGGAGGAGTTGCGGAATAGAGCCCTCCTCCTGGTACTCGACAACTTCGAGCAGGTGCTCCCCGCCGCCACCCTGATTGCCGAGCTGCTGCAGGCCGCGCCTGGCCTCAAAGTGCTGGCCACCAGCCGCGAAAGGCTGCACATTTACGGCGAGTACGACTTCGCCGTCCCGCCTATGGACCTGCCCGCGGACGGCCCGCCCGCGCCGCTCGAAACGCTCGGGGGCTACGAGGCCATCGCCCTTTTCGTGGAGCGCGCCCGCGCCGCCGGCAGGGCCTTCGCCCTCACCGCCGATAACGCCGGGCCGGTAACCGCCATTTGCGCCGCCCTGGACGGCCTGCCCCTGGCAATCGAGCTCGCCGCCGCGCGCACCCAACTCTTCACTCCTCAGGCCATCCTCTCCAGGCTCGAGCGCAAGCTCGACCTATTAGGAGAAGGCCCACACGATCTGCCCCCGCGCCAGAGGGCCCTCCGTAGCGCGATCGACTGGAGCTACGACCTGCTGGCCGAGGAGGAGCGCGCCCTCTTCCGCCGCCTGTCCGTATTCGCGGGGGGCGCCGATGGGGAAGCTATCGAGGCCGTCTGCGATACGGCCGAAGCCGCGGGCTCGCTGGTCGATAAGAATCTGCTCGCCCTGGACGCCGCGCACGACCCGCCCCGCTTTCGGATGCTCGAAACCCTGCGCGACTATGCCGCCGAGCGCCTCGTGGAGAGCGGCGAGGACTCCGCTACCATGCGCCGCCACGCTCTTTACTATGCGCAGCTGGCTGCTACCGCCGAGCCGCGGTTGACCGGCCCCGAACAGGCGGCATGGCTGGACCGCCTCGAGAGGGAGCACGACAACCTGCGCGCGGCCCTGACCTGGGCTCTGCGGGCCGAGGAGTTGGACCTGGCCCTGGGGATGGGCAGCGCGCTCTGGAGGTTCTGGGTCAACCACGGCCACTTCGCCGAGGGGATGCGCTGGCTCGAGTCGATGCTGTTGCTTGCCGCCG
>JBJMMB010000377.1:0-3667 GCA_045805005.1 Chloroflexia bacterium | reverse complement strand
GCGGGAGGAGTAGCCACCCCGGCAGATGCAGCGCTGATGATGGCGCTGGGAGCGGACGGGGTATTTGTGGGGTCGGGTATATTCAAGTCAGGAGACCCGGCAAGGAGGGCGAGGGCGATAGTGCAGGCGGTGACGCACTACAACGACGCGGCAATCCTGGCAGAGGTGAGCAAGGACCTGGGAGAGGCGATGGTGGGGATCAATGTGGCCTCCCTTCCCCAGGAGGAGTTGTTGTCCGTCAGGGGTTGGTAGCGAAGACGTAAAACGTAAAACATAATGGTGCTAGGCGTAGGTGGTTGGTGGACGCTGACCAGGCTCGTTCACATGCGTCAGAGACGGTCTGAAAAGCCATAGTGCGGGGGAGAGCGTGCCCGGCATCTAAAGATGCGGGCTACATTGGGGCAAAGCCTCCCTGCGGAGGCTCTCTTGGGTTACCATTGTGCTATTATCCTATTCCTATATGCTAGCCCTGCTATTCCGCGAAGGTGGGCTTTGCTCCCCGCTAGCCCGCGGCTGTAGATGCCGGGCGGCGTTTTCAGATTGTCGCTTACGTTTTACGTTTTACGAGTCCGGGTTGACACTTTGTGCCCTCCTGCGTATGCTGGGGTGTGACCTTGCTCGCTCGTGAGGGGTTTGGCGGGTGGGGAGAGGTGGGGGACCGCTGCAACGAGGAGGTGCGAGGATGGCAACGAGCGCGCTGGCCGGTAGACCGGCCCCGAGAAACCTGCTCATCGACGTTGGCAAACTTCTGGACCAGTATTACGAGATCCACCCCGATCCATCGGACCCGGCGCAGCGGGTGCAGTTCGGCACGTCGGGGCACCGAGGGTCTGCTGCTACGGGTTCGTTCAATGAAGACCATATCCTGGCCGTCACGCAGGCCATCGTGGAGTACCGGCAGAGCCAGGGGATAAGCGGTCCGCTTTTCATAGGCAGGGATACGCATGCGCTGTCGGCCCCCGCCGAGCGGAGCGCGCTCGAAGTGCTGGCGGCTCATGGGGTGGAGGTTATGGTGGCCGCGGAGGATGCCTTTACTCCGACGCCGGTTATCTCGCACGCTATTCTCACATACAACCGAGGGCGGTGGGAGGGGCTTGCCGACGGCATCGTGGTCACACCCTCGCATAATCCGCCCAGCGACGGAGGCTTCAAATATAACCCTCCCAACGGGGGACCGGCAGACGTGGATATCACCGACCGGGTGCAGGACCGGGCTAACGAACTGCTGCGAGAGAAGCTGAAGGGGGTCCGGCGGATACCGTACGAGCAGGCAGCTAAGGCTTCGACCACCCATGAGTATGACTACGTGCGGCCCTATGTAAGCGACCTCGGTGCGGTCATCGATATGGAGGCCATACGCTCGGCGGGACTGCACATCGGCGTGGACCCGCTGGGAGGGGCCAGCCAGGGCTACTGGGACCCTATATGCCGGGAATATGGGCTTGACATAACAGTCGTAAATAAGACCATCGACTTCACGTTCAGTTTTATGCCAGTGGACCACGATGGGAAGATCAGGATGGATTGCTCTTCGCCGTATGCGATGGCGAACCTGGTGAGACTGAAGGATGACTACAGCATCGCATTCGGGAACGACGCGGATTCGGACCGGCACGGGATCGTCACGCCGGGCAGTGGGTTGATGAACCCCAACCATTACCTGTCGGTGGCGATCTGGTACTTGTTCCAGAACCGCCCGCAGTGGCCCGCGACGAGCGCGATCGGCAAGACGCTGGTGAGCAGCAGCATGATAGACCGGGTGGGCGAGGAGATAGGCCGCTGGGTGGTGGAAGTGCCGGTGGGCTTCAAGTGGTTCGTGGATGGGCTCCTAGACGGCAGCCTGGGCTTCGGAGGCGAGGAGAGCGCGGGGGCTTCGTTCCTGCGGCGGGATGGGAGCGTGTGGACCACCGACAAGGACGGGATCATCATGGACCTGCTGGCTGCAGAGATAACGGCCCGCACGGGTAGAGACCCGGGCGTCCACTACGAGGAGATGACCACCCGCCTGGGCACGGCCTACTACACGCGCATCGACGCGCCCGCCACGCCGGAGCAGAAAGCTCGCCTGAAGAAGCTGTCGCCGGAGGACGTGAAGGCTTCATCGCTGGCCGGGGAGCCTATTACGGCCAAGCTAACGAAGGCCCCGGGCAACGGTGCGGAGATAGGGGGGCTCAAGGTGGTAGCGCAGAACGGCTGGTTCGCAGCCCGCCCTTCCGGCACTGAGGACGTTTATAAGGTGTACGCCGAGAGCTTCGTCAGCCAGGAGCACCTCGACAAGATAGTGGAAGAGGCGCAGAGCATCGTTAGCAGCGCTCTATAGCAGCCCGGTCAACCTATCCCGCCGGCCTGTGGGATGGTGCATTGGCAGCCGCATTCCAGGTCGAGGGTTACCGGGGCGTGGAGGGTTTGGACGCCTGTCGTCTGGTAGTGGTTGACGACGCCGGAGCGGGGATCTACTGTGATTACATCGCTTACCCCCTGGACAAGGTAAAACCGGGGGTTCAGCTCCACGTCCTTGTACTCATAGCCGGGGCTGATGACCTCGATAACCGCCTGTGGGATGGTTGTAAGGGCCTCGTCCTGGTCTGGCGGCTCCTGACGGAAAATCGCTATATCGGGCCGCTTGAGAGAGCCGTCGGCGAAGCTGATATATACATCCGACAGGTGAGCACACGCGCAGCTCTTGTCACCGTCCGGGTGGGGCCTTATAGAGGTCTCAATGCGATAGACCGTCCGTTGGTGGCGCGAGCTGGGCGATACTTCCCATGTGGGTATGCCCCCAGTGATCTCCAACTTCACGATACCCTCGCGAAGGAGTTGTTCAAGGTCCGCGATCTTCAGAGCGCACATGGTGATACCTCCTTTGGCATTATATATCAATTTGAGGTGCTAACTGCTGACGAGATCTCGATTCACCTAAGGGTGCCCTTTCCACAACCCGGCGCTGCCCCTATGTCGTTGTAGAGCATAGGGCGGTACCAACCGACAGCGCAGCATCAGAAACCTGCGTTACGCTCCTGGGGGCGGAGCCAGGGGAGGGCGGCGGCGAGGCGAGGGGAGAGCTTCTTCGGCGGCGGCTATGCCCGTTTGGATGTAGCGGCGGCCCTCGGCGAAGGTGCGGAGGCGGCGTCAGTCGCCAGGCCCGGAGTGATCTATACAGTGGACGCGGCCGTGGTGGTCGGTGACGAGTACTTCGGCGGTATTGGCCTGAATGATGTAAAGCTCGGCGGGGTTATCGCCCTGGCGCAGGAGGTTAGTGTCCGCGGGGAAGCAGCGGCGCTCTAGGTGAGCGAGGACAAGGGCTAGCTCCTCGGGAGTGAGACCGTCGAAGAAAAGCTGGGTTGGTGCCTCCACGGGATGTTAGTATACCGCAAGTTTAAGGCCCTCACCCCCAGCCCCCCTCCAGGGAGAGGGGAGCTTACTCACGATGGGCTCTCGGCCAAGGCGTACTCTATGGCTTGCTCCATGCTCATGGCCTGGCCTTCTTGCCATGCCTTCTCCCAGGTCTGCTTGTCGAGTTGGGCGCGGGCAATGGCGACGTTGCGCTCGTAATCGGCGCGCTCTGCCGGCCACATGGGGGCACCTGAGGCCGCTCGCAGGGCGTCGGATACCCCGAAGAGGCGGGCCGCCCGGAGAGCTTTTTCCGGTTGCGCCGCCGGGCCTTGCT
>JBJMMB010000376.1:0-4218 GCA_045805005.1 Chloroflexia bacterium | reverse complement strand
TACGGGCCACGCTGACTACGAGTCTCAGGTTGGCTTCGATGAGCCTGCGCCGGCTGGCGCGGCCACGGGCTTCCTCGGCTCGCAACTTACTTATCTCTTCAGGGCTCAGGTCGTAGGTTAGCATGAGGCGCTCCTGGGCCCTTTTGCCTTTTTGCATCCCAATAGCCAAGGCTATTTCTTCGGTGGCAGAAAGCAACGATACACGGCCGATCTCACGCAGGTACATACCTACGGAGTCCTCCGCGCTTTTGTGGTCAAAGCCTGAAGCACCTTCATAGTGCAGCAGGTCGTCTTCTTCGATACCGCCGATAACGGGTGTCTGGCTTGCATCTAACTCCATCACATCGCTCTCCTCTTCAGCTAAAACCAGTTCCGCCATCTCAGGTTCAACGCCGTCGAATTCGCGTACATCCAGTTCTTCAAAATCAAACATGCCGAGGGTGTCGGCAATGCCAATTCCTGGCTCGTCCTCACGGTGAGTGCTGACGACGCGCGCGAAATCGCCGGAAGCGACACTCCAGGTGTCGCCAGCGTAAGTGTGGTTGTTCCAGACCTCTTCGGTTTCCACCGTTGGCCTGTGTATAGTTGGCACCAGTACCTCCAATTTTCTAAGTTACCTCCGTTTAGTTTGCCTTGCCCCCGCGGTGGGGCGTCAGGCGTAGACGTGTCACTTTGATGGGAGGAGCATCCGCGGGCTGGCGGGTAGCTCCTTATACGAAACGTATATTATCGTTCTACTATATTAACGTTGCCGGGCCACGCTAAGTTTCATTTGCAGGGCGCGGCACGAGCAGGCGTGTTTGTGATTGCTGGGGACCAGGATCTTCGAGAGCGGGAAATGGATAACAAACCGGCTATACGACTTGTATAAGACTATGAAGCGCGGTTCCGACAACGGGCCGCGCACGCATTGGTTATTTCCGAGTTTGGTCCGATTTTTCGCAACGGAGATTTAGTCCTCAATCTGTATTTGTACCAAATTTCACATATTTTGTCAAGAGGCAATGATTAATATTAGATTAGAAGATGTAGCAAAATCGGTCTTAAGACCTAGTTTCCGGGTGGGGTGCGGAGGGTTTGCGCCCAATTTCCTCCGTTGAATTACGCTTGTTGGCTCAGCATTATGCGTGCCACGCGTGGCGAGGAATGGTAGCAGAGGTGGTTGTGCTATAATTCGGGGGAGTAGGGTTATTTTGGGGGACACCCCCAAACCCCGGCAGGGAGGCCCTGCACCCCTTGGGGAATAAAGGGAGTGGAAATAATTGGGCTCCAATCCCCCAAATCCCCGGCAGGGGAACCCTGCACCACTTGGGGATGGGGAAAGGGGAGTATTGGGCTCCAATCCCCCAAGCCCCCGGCAGGGAGGGCCCTGCACCTCTTTTCTAGAATAGGAGTAAGACGATGGCGGATAGCGCGGAGCGGTTGAGGGTGGCGGCGGTGCAGATGGAAGTGCTGTCTGGCGAGCCCAGGAAGAATATGGTGCGGGTGGAGGCGATGCTGGCGGAGGCGGCGGGGCGGGGGGCGCGGGTGGCCCTGTTGCCGGAGCTTTGGACTACCGGCTACGCGCTAGAGCGGTTCCGAGAGATAGCGGAGGAGTGCGGGGAGCAGACCTTGAGCTTCCTGCGGAGCGAGGCCCGGCGGCTGAATATGGCGATTGTGGGCGGATCGTTTCCGACGCTGGGGGCGGATGGGGTGTACAGCACCTGCCATGTTATCGGGGCGGATGGGGAGGTGCTGGCCTCTTACAGCAAGGAGCATTTGTTTCCGCTGTTGAAGGAGCCGCAGTATCTGAGGCCGGGGTCAACGGGGAAGCCGATCGATACGCCGCTGGGGAGATGGGGCACGCTGATTTGCTTCGATATAAGGTTTCCGGAGAGCGCCCGGCAACTGGCCTACCACGGAGCGCGGGTGCTGTGGATACCGTCGGAGTGGCCGCACCCACGGTTGGAGCACTGGCGGACGCTGCTGAGGGCGAGGGCCATAGAGGACCAGTTCTTCGTGGTGGCGGCCAACCGCACAGGCGCGGGAGACAACTCGAACTGGTGCGGGCACTCTATGATTATTGACCCCTGGGGGAATATCCTGGCAGAGGCGGAGGAGGAAGAGACCATCCTGGTGGCGGATTTGGATATGGGGTTGGTGGACGAGGTGAGGGCAAGGATACCGTGTTTTGAGGTGGTGGAAGATTGAGTCTGGGCGTCAGTCGCCGGAGGGCATGAGGAAGAGGCCCTGGTAGAGTTGGCGGACGTAGGGGGGCAACTTGCGCATGTCGCCCATGGTGCCGCTGGCGAGGCCGGCGAACATTTCCCAGTCGTTGCGGTCGACCAGCATGCCGGGCCAGTTTTGCTCGAGGATGCCGTGGATGTAGCCGTGGGCGAGGTTGGCGGTGTCTCTGTAGCGCGGGTCGGTTTCTTCGCTTAGGCGGATGGTGGCGTTTATCATCTCGTCTTTGACGGGGTGCCTGCGGTCGTGCCACCAGGCGTGTGCCAACTCGTGCACGGCGGCTTCGTCCTGGGCGGTGAAGAGGCGGACCTCGCGGTTGGCGGGCTGCCAGTAGCCGCCGCCCCGTGTGCTTGTCAGATCGTCGACGTGGAGGTTGACGTTGGCGCGGAGCCAGGTCTGGGCCTCGGGGGTGAAGTAGTGGTCGCGCATGACTCGGGCGACGAATGCCCACGCGGCTTCGTTGGAGGTGGCGGGAGCGCTCGGGCCTCCCAGGGCGTCGCGGAAGGCCTGGAGGATGCCGCCGAAGCAGCGGGCGAGGGCTTGCTGGGCCTTGTCGAGATCCATGTATGGATTGTATACGGTTTGGGGGTTTTCGTCATGTGGCCAGGTGCTGGGTGCTGGGATTTTCGCAAAAGTGTCGGGTTTTGTCGGGTTGGGGCGGATTTTGGGCCACCTAACTTTGGGATTTCAGAAAAAGTGTCCGGTTTTGTCCAGATGTGTCCGGTGGGTGGGTGCTGTTGTGTAGGTTGAGCCTTTGGCCGGGAGGCTAGCCCGGCGGGTTTGCCCGGCAACCGCCGCCCGGCAGATAAATCTGCGGGCAACAGTTACGAAGCCCGCCTGCGCGGGCTGGCTGGGTGGGTTCGAGGCTTTCCTTTGAGAGGGTACAGGGGAGGCTGGGGTTGTTTGGTTGTTAATGTGCCGCGAGCGCCTGGGGCGTCGTGTAGGGAGGTGGCAGGGTTGGTGCGGACGGCCGGGCTCCCCGGTGGGTTTGGTTGGGCCATTGTTGTTGGGTTTGGGCTCATTATAGCACATATGTTCTGAGGTTGGGTATAGTACTTAGGTCCTGGGTTTTGGGGAGGTTTACGCTGTGGGATGCCCTGAGAAGTGGCCGCGCTGTGCAGGAAGTGAGGTGCCGAGGTGGTAGGAGGCCGGTGGATTTGTTGGGAACGCGATTATCCGGTGGCGTTTGGTAGCGATAGGGTGGATGGTGAAGGAGACGGGAATGGGGCGCGGCATGCCGCGCCCCATTGGGTTTGTGGGCGGGGCTAGTTTGGTGGGCAGCCGCCGGTGCCGAAGTTGAGTTTGAAGGTCATGAAGTCGTTGATGTCTACTATGGCGTCTCCTGTGAAGTCGGCGCGGGTGTCGTAGTTGACCTGGCCCTGGGTCTTGCCGAAGCTTTTTCTGAGGATGTTGTAGTCGGCGATGTCGACCAGGTTGTTGTTGTCGCCGTCGCCAGCGCGCATGAGGCCGATCTCGAGGGCGGTTTGGGGCTGGCTGGGGATCGTTATCGTGCCGCAGTTTGCCAGGTAGCCGGAGGGATCGCCCAGGACGTTGGAGGGGCTGGCGGAGGGGCCGCGGGCCCGCCAGGAGTAGGTGCCGGCGGGGAGGGTGGTGACGGAGACGGTGAAGTAGCCGCTCTGGTCGGTGGTGATGCCGGTGAAGTTGCGCTCGAAGGTACCCGACTTGAGGGTGATGGTGATGGGTAGCGCCTGGGAGGGGCTGGGCTGGGCCGGGTGGCTCTGCCAGGTGACGTGGCCCACCAGGACGCGGGCAGGTGGCGGATCGACGCGCACGTTCGTGGTGTACTCACGCACGCCGCCATCCTTGTCCACGATCTTGCCTTTGACAGCGCGGACTCCCTGCTCGCTGGAGGAGGTGGGGCAGGTGCTGGTGGTGGTGAGGCCGAAGGGGCCATAGCCGGAGCCGTCGCCGCAGTCGAAGGCGTATTGGAGGGTGGGGAAGTCGGCGGGAGCGTCGTGGGAGCGGGTGAAGGAG
>JBJMMB010000375.1:0-12296 GCA_045805005.1 Chloroflexia bacterium | reverse complement strand
GCAATCTCGCGCATTGGCTCACGGTTGGCCGAATAGCCGAGCGAGTCCATGAGACCCCGGTAGAAGACTTCGGAGGCTGAGGGGTACACATCGAAGTCGGCCTCCATGATGGCGGCTTTGGAGAGGAGGGGACTGACCTTCTCCAGCAGTTCGGCGGAGGAGAGGGTGATGTAGTCGGCCAGCACCAGGGTGGGCACCTGCACCCCATCGGCCCGGGTTACGGGCCGCGCCCCCGTGGGCCAGAGAACGACGTGAAGCTGCACCCTGGTATAGTGTGGGTCGCTGTCGTGACCGTGGGCGTACCAGTCAGCGCAGCGCAGGTGTATCTCGACGGAGCCGGTGCGCAGCTTGTCGCTCTTCTCACCGATGGCGATCATGGCTCCCTCGAAATCCGGCCCACTCCCGGCCGTCCACCGGCCCCGGTACACTACCGCGACCGGCCTCCCCTCGCAATCCCACATCGGCCCGCGCAGAGGCGACTGCTCGTTCCACACGGCAGCAAGTATGGCCTCGTTTATCTCCTTATCGCGGTCCAGACCCGTTGTGGTCTGGGGTGGGATGCACATGGGGCCCCCGGGGCGTAATGCGGAAACCGATGCGTAATGCGTAAGGGTGGTAGGCGTAGCTGGTTTGTGGTCCCATGCCAGGCTCGGCTACATCCCTTACGTTTTACGTTTTGCGTTTTATCTTGCCTGTGATGCCGTAGCGTTCGTTGTAATCGTGGCGCAGGCGGGCAGCCTGGGGACCGGTGTTGTAGGCTTGCCAGTCGTTCCACTTGTCGGGCTGCTCCTCGAAAACCCACGTTCTCACGACGTACAGAACACGGGCTGTGTTCTCTGCCATAACGCGGACTCATTCCAAGAGGCACTGTCTTACGACTTATGTCACAGATGGTGCCTGAGTATATCACATAAGCAACAGTTGAAAAAACGGGTAATGTGAACCAAAGCCGGTAGGGGCGAACCTTGTGTTCGCCCTCTCCGCATCAAGCCAAGGAATTGCAAGCACGTTTTAGGCGCAATTACGCCTGTAGGGGCGGAAGCGAAGCGGACGACCCAGGCCCCAGAGGTGACCCCGTGCTGCCTGCCCTCGCGCGCTAGCCCCAGCCTTGGTGGTAAACGACCAGGGCTTGGGGGCCTGAGCGGTGCACCTACGCCGGGTTTGGGTTGTGGACCCGAAAGATTGGGGGTACACCACCAGGGCAGGCAACGGGGGCCTGCCCCTACCCCCTACGGTTGGACGTTGGGTGGTGTGCGAACAGGGCAGGCAACGGGGGTCGTCCGCTGCGCTGCCCGCGCTTCGCTCATGCCTTACAGGCTGGTCTTTTTGCGTGGCTCTATAGCCCTCCACTGAAGGCATTACGCCTTAGCTTGATGCGTATGGGGCGAACACAAGGTTCGCCCCTACCATAGCGGGTGAGGCGCTCGTGGGGCTTGTTCAGCGCAGCAGGGATGCTCCGCCGTCGACGAAGATCTCGACGCCTGAGACGTGGCGGCTGAGGTCGGAGGCTAGGAAGAGGCAGACATCGGCTACTTCGATGGGGTCGCCCTTGCCTTCGTCGACGGCGGGGCTGCCTTTGGGTAGCTCTATTTCGATACCGATTTCCTCGGTGTCGCGCTGTTTGGTGCTTTGCTGGATGTTGGTTTCGATGAAGCCGGGGCAGATGGCGTTGCACCGGATGTTGTGGCGGCCCAGCTCGAGGGCGATGATTTTCATGAAGGCCACCTGGCCTGCCTTTGACGTGCTGTACGCGCCGGTGCCGGGGTTGGAGAAGGTCCGGGTGCCGTTGACGCTGCTGGTGATGATGATGCTGCCGCTGCCGTTGCGTTTGAGGTGCGGGACGGCGAAATGCACTGTCAGGAAGGTGCCTTTGAGGTTCGTATCGAGCGTGCGGTCCCACTCATCGGGCTTCAACTCATCAACCGGGGCCCACACGCCGTTGATGCCCGCGTTGGCGCACACTATGTCGAGTTTCCCGAAGCGCTCCACGGTAGCATCGATGGCTTTGCGCACCGCTTCGGGGTCGCTCACGTCGCACTCGGTGTAGAGGGCCTCGTGCCCGGCGGCTTCCAGTTCGGAGCGCAGGCGCTCGCCCGCTTCGGCGTCCACGTCGGCGAGTACTACCTTTGCTCCCTCGTCGGCGTAGCGGCGGGCTATCCCCTCGCCGATACCGCTCGATGCGCCGGTGATGAAGGCAACTTTGTTCTGTAAGAGACCCATCTGTATCTATCCTTTCGCTGGTGAGTGTTCCGCCTAACGGCGGAAAAAAACGCAGTGGTAGGGGCAGGCCCCCGTTGCCTGCCCTGGTCGTGTATCACAAACGCCGGGGTTAGCCAACAGGGCAGGCAACGGGGGCCTGCCCCTACGCGACTAATGTGAAGCTTGCTTGCGTCGTTTATGAAAACCACCAATCCCTTGCCTAGCTCCAATGGACGGCCAGTTGGTCATCGAGGGCTGCGTGCTTGCGCGAGGTGATGAGCAGGCGGTTGGCGTCGCGGGTGACTTCGTAGTCGTCGCTCGGTGCTATTCGCTTTGATGTTTCCAGGGCGATCATGTCCTGGTCTCCGGCCAGGCGGAAGGTGATGGCGGTGGGCTCCACACGGGCGATCTCGGCGGTCGAGTAGATTATCTTGATGTCGTTGAAGGAGACGTTGAGTGGGAGCATCAGGGCCTCTCTGCTGCCCAGGGCGACGGGGCGGCCGTCGAAGAGGGGGGTGCCGGCGTCGGTGATACGGACCTGTTTGGCCAAGCCGTCCAGGTTGAGGAGGTGGAGGAATCGCTCTCCCTCTTTGGAGGCCGCTGTGGTCATGAAGATGCCGTGGGTGTGGTCGTCGTGGCGGAGGGAGGCAGTGGCGCCCAGCCTTTCCAGCATGGCCCTGAAGAGCGGCACGTCGGAGGGGAAGGTGGTGGCGACCACGATGGCCCGGCCCTTGCCTGCTCTGATGTCGAAGCCGCAGGCCTCGTCAGTGCCCACCACCCGCAGGATGACCTCGCCCGCACCCGGCTGCTCGAACACCTGGGCGAAGTGGGTGCGCACCTCGGCGTGGGGCGCGGCCCAGCCATCGGCACGGAGCGAAAGGTAGTAGAACGCGGAGGCCTGCCGCGAGCCCGCAGGGCGAAGGCCGAGCGCCTCCGCCAGGAGGGTGCAGGGGTTGCCCTCCATATCGAACTGCGGCACCTCTCCGTAGAGCAGCGCCCCACCGCCGCTGTTAAGGTAATCGACTATTTTCTGCTGCAGGTCGCCGTGCATGTAACGGGCGGAGGGGAGCACCAGGGCGCGGGTGGTCTCGGGGTCCAGGGGCCGGTTCTGTATATCTATGGCCCCGAAGCGGTAGCCGCCGAGCAGCATGGCACGGGCCACATTCTCCCACGCCGCGAGGCCGCGGTTCGCCTCCAGGTTGGCGACTGTTTCCTGCATCCTGTCGCTCGATGGGTATTTATACTCGGTCATGTAGTAGTCGGGAATGAAGGCGAAGGTGACGGGGTCGCGCTGCTCTTCCATGAATGCGAGCTTGTCGCCGACCGCCAGCATCGCGTTCACTGAGCGGGCCAGGCGCGGGTAGGTGTAGTTTAGCTCGCCCTCAGGGTTGACGGGGGCGGCGGTGCCGTGGCGCTCGCCAGTGAAGGCGATGCGGTCGTTGCCGTCGTCGACGGACTCGTCGAGCAGGTAGTTGACGCCGCCTGTGAAGAGGTAGTAGTTGAGCAGGCGGTTCCCCTGGGCCACGCAAATACGGGTCTTGAAATCGGCAGCCGAGGGGTCGTGGCGGCCCCCGTGGCTACCACTGTAATCGCCGCTGCCCGCCTCAAATTCAACAGAGGTGAGGGGTTGGTCGGGGTTGTTGGAGGCGCCGGTGAAGGCGTTCATCAGGTAGAGGTCCTGGAAGTTGAGCATAGTGAGGTTGCCGATGTAGTGGTCCGAGCCGGAGATGTAGCCTGGGCCCTGGGTGTATGACTCGTACAACTGGCTGATGCCCACAGGGTATGTGAAGCCGCGGCCTGCGTCGGTGCCGTGGATGTTGATGACGAAGGGCACGCCCGTTACCCCCATTTCCTCGGCATAGCCCCGCAAAGTGGCTATGTAACGGGCAAAGCGGTTGCGCATGTAGTGGCCGAGGTCGCGCATCAGTGCCCCGGAGAATTCCTCCCGAGGAGAGCGGATTTCGCGGTTGCGGATGATGGGGTTGTCGAGGGGGAAGGGGTAGCGCACCGTCAGGGTTTCGGGGTCGTAGCGCTTTTGGAGCCAGGCGACGAAGTCGTCCAGGAGGTTGTCTGTGAGGTCGGGGCTATTGCTTATCCAGGAGAGCATGCCAACTTCGTTGTCGAGCTGCACGGCGATGATATTGCCGCCGTTGGGCTGCAATCGGGACCGAAGTACGGGCATTACTGCCTCGTACCAGTGGCGGGCCTCCTGGAGGAAGCCGGGAGCCAGGTAGTCCAGGGTCCTGGTGGGGGCCGGTTTGCCGTCCCAGGTCACGGGGATGACGTCAGGGTGTTTGGTGTAGACCCAGTAAGGCAGCCCCTCGTTCTTCATCTCGGCCATGATGAAGGGGCCGGGCCGAGCCAGGAAGTAGAGGCCGTTTTCCTTGCAGAGGTCGATGAAGGCCCCCAGGTCGAGCTCGGGCCGCGTGCTGCCTGTCACGTCGGGCTTTCCCTCGACGGGCTCGTGGCAGAGCCAGGGGATGTAGGAGGCGACGGCGTTGCAGTTGGCCGCCTTGAGCTTGGTTATGCGGTCCTGCCACTCCTCGCGCTTCAGGCGGAAATAGTGGACCTCACCTCCGATAAGGAGGCGGGGCTTGCCGTCGATAAGTATCTGCTTGTTCTTGATCTCGATCATTCTCGCTCCGTCCAGCGCTGCATCTCGGGCGAACTCTGCCGACCGGCGGCTATACGGGTGTGCAATTCGCATGCCAGTCGGGTGCTGAGTGTTGGGTGTTGAGGGTCGCCTACCACCCACACTACCCAGGCCCCAGCACCCACCCCAGCACCCAATGGTAGGTGAAGGGAGCGCAATCGCATGATTTGAGGGCACGGAGATTGCTATATTACGGGGCACCGTAGTTGCTAGGTTTTGGGGCACGACACTTGCTAAGTTATTGCGTTTACCACATTAAAAACCCAATCCCGAACCACTAGAGGAGTAAGGGCAATGTAGGAGATGCCGAAACCGATGGCACGACCATCGAGTGCAGCACCGTCCAGTCATAGTAGATCTACAAGGAGGTAGTGTGATGTTCTCACGACGATACGCTGTTACGCTAGCATTTCTGCTGGTTCTCATACCGCTTCTCACCGCCTGTCAGGGGTCAGACACAGGTGGTGGAGGGACGAGCGGGGGTGGCGCACAGCCTACCACCGCCGCGGGCGGTACGGGGGCCACGAACACGACCGGCGAAGCGACCCAGCCGCCGGCAACCGAGGCCGCGGGCACCGGCATGATCGATCACCTCGACTTCGGTGGGTTTGGTGGAGGCGACAACCCGCAGCTAAACTACAATCCTTTCCTGCTCACCCAACGCCTCACCGGCGAATACACCTGGGAGCCGCTGATGATCGTCAACGGTTATAACTGCCAGAACGTTCCGTGGTTGGCGACCGATTTCAAGTGGCAAGATCCGCAAACGCTGGTGTACACCATTCGGGATGGGGTCAAGTGGAACGACGGCCAGCCGTTCAGTGCGGATGATGTTGTATACACCTTCAACCTGATCAAGCAGCAGCCGGCGTTTGACGCCGGAGGCGTGTGGCAGACGCTGGACAATGTCAGCAACAGCGGCAACCAGGTTACCTTTAAGTTCAAAGAGCCCGCGGCCAACATGTTCTCTAAGGTGTCGGCCGTGTTCATCGTGCCCAAGCACGTGTGGGAAAAGGTCGACGACCCGGTGAAGTACACCAACGAAGGGGCCGTGGGCACCGGACCGTTCAAGCCGACTAGCTTCAACGGCCAGCAATTGGTGCTGAGCCGCAACGACAGCTACTGGCAGGCCGATAAGATCAATGTGAAGCAACTGGTCTTCCACAAGAACGCAGGCGGCAACGAGGTTGAGCAGCTGAAACTCAGCCAGGGCACGTACGACACGAATGCTATGTTCGTGCCCGACATCAAGTCGGTGTACGTGAACAAGGACCCGGCTCACTACCATTACTGGTATCCGCCCGGAGGGCTGATCTCGCTGGGCTTCAACCTGACCAAGGCCCCGTTCAACGATGTTGAGTTCCGCAAGGCCGTGGCATACGCAATCGACCGGCAGGCGATTTCGCAGAAGGCGGAGTTCGGGTACGTGCAAGCGGCCAGCCAGACGGGCCTGGTGATACCCGGCCAGAAGGACTTGATCGATCCCAGCATCCCCGACCAGGGCCTGATCCCTTACGACCCGAAGCAGGCCGCCGACATTCTCGATAAAGCGGGCTACAAGAAGGATAGCAGCGGCAAGCTGATGGGCAAAGACGGCAAGCAGGTCGAATTCACATTCCAGGTGCAGAACGGCTGGACTGACTGGATTCAGGCATCGCAGGTGATCCAGCAAAACCTGAACGCGCTGGGCATGAACGTACACGTGCAGACCCCCTCGCCCGACACTATCGAAAGCCAGAGGGCGCTGGGCAACTTCGACATGGCGTTCGCCGTGCCTGGCGGCTCGTGCAGCATGTACGATAACTACCACGATTACTACTACAGCAAAGCGAGCGCGCCGGTAGGGCAGAAGGCTCAGACCAACTGGATCCGCTGGGAAGACCCGGACACGGACAAGCTGATCGACCAGTTGCGCCAGTCGACCGACCCCGAAGCGCAGAAGCAAGCAGTGTTCGGGCTGGAGAAGATCCTGACGACCAAGTTCCCCAGCGTGGCGCTGTGGTACGGTGCGCACTGGTTCCAGTACAGCACCAAGCGGGCGGTAGGGTGGCCGAACGAGCAGAATCCGTATGCCCTGACGACCGATAACCTGCTCATCATCACGCACCTCAAGCCCTCCGCGGACTACAAACCCGGACAGTAGACCAATTACGAATTATGAATTACGAATTACGAATTTGCCTCTAAGCCAAAATTCGTAATTCGTAATTCATAATTCTAGAAAGGGGCTCGTTATGCGTTACTTTGTTCGCCGAATCATGTTCTTCCTGCTGACGCTGTGGGCCGCCGTCACTCTCAACTTTATCATCCCCCGGCTGCAACCAGGCGATCCGGCTGAGGCGATTGTGCGGCAGATCGCGGGACAGAACAAGTCGATCGACCCGGCCCAGGTGGCTGCGGTCAGGGCGATGCTCGGGGTGCCGGGCGGCAACCTCTTCCAGCAGTACCTGGACTACTTGAACAACCTGGCTCACCTCAATTTCGGGCTGTCTTACAGCTACTTCCCGTACAGCGTAATGCACATGATCGGGCAGGCGATGTGGTGGACCATCATCCTTGTATTCACAACGCAGGTCATCGGGTTCATCCTTGGGAACATCCTGGGGGCCTTCGCGGCGTGGCGGCGGAACAGCGTGTTCGACTCGGTCGTCAGCCTGGGGCTGAGCTTCGTGGGCACGCTGCCCTTCTTCTGGATCGCGATGGTGTTGCTGTATGTATTCGCGTTTAAGCTGCAATGGCTGCCTATAGGCGGCGGCTACAGCGAGGCTTCGACGCGGGAATTCAGCCTGGGCTACGTGGCGGACATCTTCAAGCATGCTACTCTCCCGGCGTTGGCGATCTTAATCACGGCTCCCATCGGCTGGGTGATGGGCATGCGCAACAACATGATTCAGACATTGGGAGAGGACTATACCCGCCTGGCCATCGCCAAGGGGCTGAGGCCGTGGAAGATCGCCCTGCTTTACAGCGCGCGCAATGCCATTCTGCCCAACGTGACGGGCTTCGCCATTGCGCTCGGCGGGATCATGGGCGGCGTGATATTCATTGAGGGCATCTTCAATTACCCCGGCCTGGGCAAGCTGCTGTTCCAGGCGGTAGGCAACCGCGACTTCCCGCTGATGCAGGCCCTCTTCCTCTTCACGACGGTCGGTGTCCTGGTGGCCAACTTGCTCGCGGACTTCATGCTAGGCTGGCTCGATCCGCGAGTGCGGAAAGGAGCGACATCGTAATGGCTACCACAAATCGAGACAATCTACAGAAAGCAGACGCCGCACGGGCAACCGTGCAGGACGACCTGGCGGATGTAGGTAGCACTAATGTGGGCGCCTCGCCGCTGACCGCGGTACCGGGGTCCGCTTCCGCCCAGGACGACGTGCGCCCGCTTGACGCTGGGGCCGCGGCTCCGATAGCTGCCGAGGACGAGAGCATACGCGACGATGTGGCGGCGGCAACCACACGAGCACGGTTCCGGGTGCCATCCTGGTTCAACATATTGTGGATGAACAAGAAAGCCCGGGTGGGGCTGGTC
Source organism: Chloroflexia bacterium (assembly GCA_045805005.1). Classification (GTDB taxonomy): domain Bacteria; phylum Chloroflexota; class Chloroflexia; order QHBQ01; family JADMIH01; genus JADMIH01. The sequence continues at coordinate 3,915 of JBJMMB010000375.1, read as the reverse complement.
ATATTTACCTTATTCGTGCTGGTGGCGGTGTTCGCGCCGCTGCTAGCGCCCTACGACCCGCACAACAGCAACTTCCTGCCGTCGCAGCAGCCGAGCAGCGCGCACTTGCTTGGCACGACCCAGGCGGGGCAGGACGTGTTTTCGCAACTTATCTACGGGACGCGCACCTCGCTGCTGGTGGGCGCGGTGGCGGGAGCACTGGCGACCATCATCGCGCTTGTGATAGGTATGACCGCCGGCTACATGACCGGCATCGTGGATGACATACTGTCGTTCCTCATCAACCTGGGGTTGGTAGTGCCGGCTCTGCCGTTGATGGTCGCGGTGGCCGCGTATTCGCCCGTGAAAGGGGTGGCGATCATCATTTTGGTGATAGGCTTCACCGGCTGGGCCTGGGGTGCCAGGTTCAAGCGGGCGCAGGTGATCCAACTGAGAACACGTGACTACATAACGTCGGCGCAATTCGCGGGCGACGGGCCGTTCCGCATCATCTTCAAGGAGATCATGCCGAACATGATCTCGCTGGTGGTGCTCTCCTATATCGGGGCAGCAATGGGGGCCATCGGGGCCGAAGCGGGCCTCGAGTTCCTCGGGCTGGGCGACCCCAACACGGTAAGCTGGGGCACCATGCTCTACTGGGCGAATAACGGCGGTGCGCTGCTTACGGGGCAGTGGGCCTGGCTGGTCACCCCCGGACTGGCACTGGCCTTTCTGACCATGTCGCTGATCCTGATCAACTTCGGCGTCGACGCGCTGAGCAATCCGCAGTTGAGGGAGGAGTAAGATTATGGCTTTGCTAGAGGTTGAACACCTGGACGTGACGTATGCTACCAAGCATCGCCCGCCGCTGTACGCGATTCGCGACGTAACCTTCCAGTTGGAGCAGGGGGAGTTCGTGGGGCTCGTGGGGGAGTCGGGTAGTGGTAAGTCCACACTCGGTAACGCGCTCCTGCATCTGCTCCAGCCGCCCGGCGTCATCTCGGGAGGGACCGTTCGCTTCGACGGCAAGGATATAACCAATATGCCGGAGAGCAAGCTGCGTCACCTGCGCTGGCGCGACTTCTCGACCGTGTTTCAGAGCAGCATGAACTCGCTCAACCCGGTCTACAGGATCGAGCAGCAGTTCAGCGACGTAATGGAAGAGAAGACCGATCTGAGTAAAGAGCAGATTCGCGAGCGAATCGCCGAGTTGCTGCAGATGGTGAAGATCGATCCCTCGTTCATGCGTTTCTTCCCGCACGAACTGTCGGGCGGCATGAAGCAGCGGGTGGCGTTGGCCCTCGCGCTGGCGCTCGACCCGAAGTTCGTGCTGCTAGACGAGCCGACCACGGGGCTTGACGTACTGGTGCAGAAAGAGATCATGAGCAATCTGCGCGAGCTTCAGCGCGAGCAGGGGTTCGCCGTGATTCTGATCAGCCACGACCTGGGCACCGTGCTGGACGTATCCGACCGGATCCTGGTGATGTACGCCGGGGAGCTGGTGGAGGAGCAGCCTGCGAAGACGATGCTGCAGCACGCCATCCACCCCTACACCCACGGCCTGCTCGGCTCGTACGCGGACCCCGCGTCCGAGCAGGTGGAGATCAGCTACATACCGGGCCGCCCGCCCGACCTGACGCGCCCGCCGAAGGCGTGTCCCTACGCCCCGCGATGCCCCGAAGTGATCAAGGTGTGCCGCGAGGTGAAGCCCGCCCTCCTGCCGATGTGGGATGGGAGGGCCGCCTGCCACGTGGCCGAGATGGAGTGGAAGGCCAGCATCGGGAAGGGCGACCAGCGAGTTGTAGATGAGGGCCCGGAGCTGGTGGACGCGGCTTTCTCGGAGGCGGCATCTCACAAGAGCCTGAACCTCGAGGGGGCGGACGTTCTGCGCCTCGAACATGTTTGCAAGACATACGAGCGCCGGCAGGGCTTCAAGAAGGCCCAAGTGCAGGCCGTGGACGACGTGAGTTTCACCCTGCGCGCCGGGCGCGTGACGGGCCTCGTGGGCCAGAGCGGTAGCGGCAAGAGCACGATCGCCCGCCTGGTGACGGGTATCGAGAAGCCCAGCAGCGGCGCTATCTGGTTTGGCGATACCCGCGTGGACCAGTTGGGTGGCAGGGCGATGCACAACTACCGGAGCGACGTGCAGTACGTGTTCCAGGACCCGTTTTCGGCACTGAACCCGGCGCATAACATTGAGTACCTGCTGGTGCGCCCGCTGATGAACTTCAAGAAGCTGAGCGGGGAGGAAGCACGGAAGCAGGCAATGGAAGTGCTGGAGACGGTGGGGCTCTCGCCGCCTGAGCAGTTCATGGCCAAGAACCCGCACCAGCTCTCGGGCGGGCAGCGACAGCGCGTGGTGGTTGCGCGGGCCCTGGCCCCTGAGCCGGATATCATCATCGCTGATGAGCCGATCTCGATGCTGGACGTTTCGATCCGCGCGGAGATCCTGCAACTGCTGGACAAGCTCGTGCGGGAGCGGCGGATCGCCATGCTCTATATCACCCACGACCTCTTGAGCGCCCGGCTCCTCTCCGATGAGATCCTGGTGCTCAACCAGGGCAAGGTGGTGGAGCAGGGGCCGGCGAAGCAAATCATCATGCAGCCACGTGACGACTATACCCGCATGCTGCTGAACGCAATACCCAGGCTGGACACTCAGACGAACGCCCAGGGGGGTTACGTTCCGACTACTGAGACGGTGAAGATTCACCGGTAAACGGAATTACGAATTACGAATTACGAATTACATCTAACCGGTAATTCGTAATTCGTAATTGAAAGAGAGAAAGGGGGTTACTGATGAAACGCAGCGGTAAGACGCTTCGGGTCGCGATGTTAGTGGCCCTGGCGGTATTGACGGTTGCCCTACCGGCTCGGACGCAGGCCGGAAGCGATACAGGGGTGCAGGCCGGGTCGCCGCAAACTTTCACACCTCAGCAGCGCCGCACGCTGGAAGCCATAGCCGCCGACACGTGGCGCTTCTATGGATACGACGCGGACATCGACCCGAATACGGACCTGCCCCGCGACAATATCGGCTTGTATGGCGCGCCCGCCCAGGGCAACTATACCTCGCCAACCAATATCGGCCTCTACCTCTGGAGCATCGTGGCCGCCCAGGATATGCACCTGATCAACCGGGCTGAGGCGCTGGACCGCCTCAGCAGCGCTATCACTACGGTGGAGCGCCTGCGCAAGTGGAACGGCTTCCTGCTGAGCTGGTATGACACCACGAACGGGCACTGCATCACGGCGCCGGGAGGCACGGATTGTGAGAACGGGCCGATCAGCGGTCAGCTCATCTCCACGGTAGACAACGGCTGGTACGGTGCAGGCCTGGTGGTCACGCGGCAAGCCTTGAGCGAAACCCAATGCCGGGAGTGCAGGAGCCTGGTGAGCCGGGTGAGCGCCCTGCTGGACGCGATGAACTACGGCGTCTTCTATGATGCCGGCAACCAGTGCAACGACATCACCGCAGGGCAGATGTACGGAGGTTATATAGTCGATCAAGGCCCGGCCGGGTTCCACTACGGGCTGCTGAACACGGAGACGCGCATCACGGCCTACATGGGCATCGGCACCCATACGATGCCGGGCGACGTCTGGTGGCGTACCTGGCGCACGCTGCCCACGACCAATCCGCCGCACCCGCCCACGGGCTGCGCGATTGACACGGCCAACTTTGACTGGCAGGGACAGTACCCGCCGCATGGCACCTACGTCACATATAATGACCCGCAATCGGGCCACCCCTTCATCGTCTTCGAGGGCCATTACGTTTATACCGGCACCACGACGTTCGGCGACATCCCGTTTGTGCCCAGTTGGGGCGGCAGCGAGTTTGAGGGCCTGATGGCGAATCTGGTCGTGCCCGAGACCACCTGGGGACCGCGCAGCTTCGGCCTGAACGACCTGCGCTACGCCCAGATGGAG
>JBJMMB010000374.1:0-5632 GCA_045805005.1 Chloroflexia bacterium | reverse complement strand
CGAGGCGGTGCGGCTGTTCGTGGAGCGGGCCCGGGCGGCCAGGCCGGGCTTCGCGCTCACCCACGAGAACTCGCCTGCCGTGGTTAAGATTTGCTCGTGGCTGGAAGGATTGCCCCTGGCAATCGAGCTCGCGGCCCCGCTCGTGAGGGCGCTGCCACCCCAGGCGCTGTTGACCAGGCTGGGGACGAGGCTGGCTTTGCTGACCAGGGGCTCACATGACCTGCCGCCCCGCCAGCAGACGATGCGCGGGGCTATCGCCTGGAGCTACGACTCGCTCGAAGCAGAGGAGATGCTGCTTTTCAGGAGGCTGGGGGTGTTCGCGGGGGGCGCGACCCTGGAGGCTGTGGAGGCAATTATCGGGGATCGGGGATCGGGGATCGGGGATCGGGAACTGGACCTTGAGGATGATGCGGGTATAGGGCAGGCCGAAGCGATTGACGAGTTTCGGTCCCCGATCCCCGACCCCCGACCCCCGACCCCACTTGATCTCATGGTCTCGCTTGTTTACAAGAGTCTGCTGAGACAGGAGGAAGGGGGGAGCGAGCCGAGGTTCTGGATGTTGGAGACGTTGAGGGAGTACGCGCTGGAGCGGTTGGAGGAGAGCGGGGAGGGGGAGGAGGTGCGGCGCGGGCATGCGCATGTGTTCCTGGAATTGGCGGAGCGAGCTGAGCCGGAACTGCTGGGGGCGGACCAGGGGGAGTGGTTTGAGCGCCTTGAGCGGGAGCACGATAATTTGCGGGCTGCTCTGGGTTGGGGCCTTGACGGTGGCGAAGTGGAAACGACGGCGCGGATCGCGGGGGCGTTGCGGCGCTTCTGGTACCTGCACGGTCATATAAGCGAGGGGCGGCGGTGGCTCGCGCAGGTAGTGGCGAAGGGCGATGGGCTGCCGAGAGAGTTGCGGGCGAAGGTGCTGCATGGCGAGGGGACGCTGGCCTGGAGCCAGGGGGATTACGAGGCGGCGCGGCCCCTATTTGAGGAGAGCCTGGCGATTTGGCGGGAACTGGGGGACAAGCATGGGGTGGCCAACATGCTCAACAACCTGGGCATTGTGGCGCTGCCGCTGGGCAACTACGCCGAGGCTTATGCGCTGCACGAGGAGAGCCTGGGGATTTACCGGGAGTTGGGCGACAAGTGGAGCATCGCACTGGCGCTGGCGAACCTCGGGTTGGTGGCGCTGAACAGGGGGAACTTTGGAGAGGCCGGCAACCTGCTGAGGGAGAGCCTGGAGATACGCCGGGGCCTGGGCGACCAGCAGAGTACCGCGCAGTCGCTGAACAACCTGGGGACGGTACTGCGCTGCCAGGGAGAGTACGAGGCGGCCTACAACCTGCACGAGGAAAGCCTGGGGATCTTCAGGGAGCTGGGGGATAGCTGGAGCGTGGCGATTTCGCTGGCCAACCTGGGGCTTGTAAAGCTGAAGATGGGCGACTATGACGAGGCCGAAGACCTTCTGGAGGAGGCGCTCGGGCTGTTCAGGGAGCAGGATGTGAAGCAGGGGATCGCCACCTGCCTGGAGGGGCTGGCGGGGGTGGCCCGGCAATTGGGGAAGAGCGAGCGGGCGGTGGCGTTGTTCAGCGCGGCGACCACCCTGCGCGAGGCCATCGGCATACCCGCACCCTCATACGACCGCGCCGGGAACGAGGCCGGGCTAGTGGCCGTCCGCGCCGCCCTTACCAGGGCGGCCTTCGACCGCGCCTGGTCGGATGGGCGGTCGCTGTCTCTGGAGCGGGTCTTGAATTACGCCTAACAGCGCAAATCAAGTTGTGGTAGGGGCGAACACAAGGTTCGCCCCATACGCGACAAGTTAGCTCAGCGTTCTGTAGGGCCGGAAGCGAAGCGGACGACCCCTGTTGCCTGCCCTGGTCGTATACCACCCAAACCCTGTAGGGGCAGGTCTTGTGCCTGCCCTGTTTGTTGAACCCATGCTTCGGTGGTACACGACCAGGGCAGGCAACAGGGGCCTGCCCCTACAGGCGCTGGCGACTTCGGACTATTCCAGGTCGCTGAAAAGAGTGTTCAGGCCTTCCGATAGGGTGGGGTGGGCGAAGATGGCGTTTTTGAGAACGGTGTAGGGGGTTTTGCTCAAGATGGCGATTTCCAGCATGGCCATTAGCTCGCCTCCTTCGAGGCCGAGGACGGCGGCGCCCAGGATTTGCTTGGTTTCGGGGTCGATTATGGCTTTCATGAAGCCCCGGCTCTCATCCACTTCGTCGGCGCGGGAGATGTAGCTCATGGGCATTTTGGCGACTTTTATGGGGAGGTTCTGAGTTCGTGCTTCCTCTTCGGTGATGCCCACGCGGCCAAGCTGGGGGTCCGTGAAGACGACGTAGGGGAGGACGCGGCCGGTGGTGGTGGCGTCGCCGCCTTCGATGAGGTTGGTGCGCAGGATGCGGAAGTCGTCGTAGGAGATGTGGGTGAAGGCGGGGCCTCCGTTGACGTCGCCGACGGCGTAGATACCGGGCATGTTGGTCTCCAGGCGCTCGTTGACGGGGATGAAGCCGCGGTTGTTGGTTTGCACGCCCGTGGCTTCGAGGTTGAGCTCTCTGGTGTTCGGGTCGCGGCCCACAGCCAGGAGGAGGTGCGAGCCGGTGATAGTGCGGTCGGTGCCGAGCACGCTGACCTCAAGCTCTTCTTGCTTGCCGTCCCAGCGCACGAGCACAGGGTCGGTATCTAAGAGGACCTCCACGCCGTCTTCCCGGAGGATGTCTGTTACGCCCTGAGCTACGTCAGGGTCTTCGTGGCCCAGCACGCGAGCGCTCCTGTTGATGACCGTGACTTTGCTGCCGAAGCGGCGGAACATCTGCGCGAACTCGAGCCCGACGTAGCTTCCGCCTATCACAAGCAGGTGCTCAGGCACCTTGTCCACGTCCATTATGGTCGTGGAGTCGAAGGCCGGGACGCCATCCAGACCTTCCAGCGTGGGACGCTTGGGGCGGGCGCCGGTATTTATGACGATGGTATCGGCATGGAGGGTACTCGTGCCGCCCGCGTTCAGGCGCACTTCGACGGTTTTGGGGCTTGTGAAGGTGGCCTGCCCAAAGATAAGGTCTACGCCCTTGACCTCCTCAATCTGGCGCTGGCTGCTGGCGCGGAAGCTGCTCACCATGTCGCGCTTGCGCTGGCGGACCTTGACCATATCGACGGTGACAGTGCCGGTTTGGACGCCGTAGTCTTCGGCGCGGCGGGCGAGGTAGGCGACGCGGGCGCTGGCGACCATGGTTTTTGTGGGGGTGCAGCCTTCGTTGATGCAGGTGCCGCCGACGTATTTGCGCTCGATGATGGCGGTTTTGTGGCCCGCCCTGGCGAAGGCGGTGGAGAGCGGACCGCCGGACTGGCCCGCCCCGATGACGATGGCGTCATAGTGTTCGATCATGTTTCGTTTTGCTCCAGGATTCTTTGATGATGTTGATTATGAATTGTGGATGGGTGTTATGACATGCAAGTGTTTATTATACGCAACCCAGTGAGTGGAAGGCTACCGGGCTCCAATCCCCCGGCCCCCGGCAGGGAGCCCCATGCACCCCTTGATTTGGGAAGGGGAAGTATTGGGGGACACCCCCAAACCCCCGGCAGGGAGCCCCCTGGGCCCCGACCCCCAAACCCCGACCCCCGACCCCTAGCGATACCGGTCCTCGAGGGGGTCGTTGGGGGAGCGGGGAGGTTTTAGGGTGTTGAGGTAACTTTGGAGGATTACGGCGGCTGCTACGGCATCTATTTGCTGGCGGGCTTTTTTTGGGGGGACGCCTGATTCCTGGAGGATGCGCTGGGCTTCGACGGAGGTGAGGCGCTCATCGCAGTATTCTATGGGGAGGCCCGAGGCTGCGCGGAGGGCTTCGCCGAATTTGTGGGCGCGGTCGGACATGATGCCGGCGTCACCGCTCATGTGGAGGGGGTCGCCTACGACGATGGCCTCGGCTTCGAGCTCGCGGGCAACCTCGGTGACGGCGGCTACGTCGGCGTTGAGGGAGACGCTTTTGAGGGTACGGAGAGGGCGGGCTACGAGGCCGAGGGGATCCGAGACCGCTACGCCAATGCGGCGCTTGCCTATGTCTAGGGCCAGGTATCTCATCGCGGAAATTACGAATTACGAATTACAAATCACGGACGGCTCAATTCGTAATTCGTAATTCGTAATTCGTAATTTACGGAGGGCTCCTCTGGGCGCCTGTGGGCTGGACGTTGATGCGAGATGGGTTGTTGGGGAGCTTGTCGAGGGTGAACCAGAGGACGTGAGCGTCGATGGAGTCGGGGCTGATGTAGGCTCCGTAGGTCTGGTTGATGAGGGCGCGGGCCTGGTTGAGGTCTTTGCCGTGGACGAGGTCGCGGATCTGGCGGACCATCTCCTCGGTGAGGGCGAAGCTGACGCGGCCGCTGGCAGTGGTTGAGTAGAGGGCGCGGCCGGGCTCGAGGGACTTGAGGACGGGGGGCGAGAACTGGACGCTGCCGAGGTCGAGGCTGGGGGCGGCGGCCTGGGGGATGGAGCTTTGCACTACATCGGTGACCGCCTGGGTGATGGACTCGCTCATGTCGGTGTCTTTGTAGACTTTGGCCTGAACTGTGGAAGTGAGGTGGGCGGTGACGGTGTCGCCGTCCTGCTTGGCTTTGCGGTCGGTCTGGAACTGTACGTCCGATAGCTCGATGGTCTGGGTGATGAGCTGGAAGCCCGCGGGGGTCATGTCGAGCATGGCGCCGGCTTTGCGGGCCTCGACCCTGGCACGTAGGTCGGCCACCAGGCTATCTATATCTGCCTGGCTGACCACCTTCACGGTGTCTGTGGAGCCGCCCTGGAGGGCCAGGTTGGTGTAGTTGAGGGTGCCGCCGTGGATGCCGGAAACCTGGCCGGCGGGTATGTTGCCGTCGGGGCCCTCGATGGTGGCGGCGATGGGGAGGTCGAGGGTACCGAAGGACTGGCCGAAGACGGTGGGGGGGACTGTGCCGGCCTGGGTGGTCTGAACGGATACGCCGTTGGAGGCTTTGAATTGGGTGCCCGAGGGCACGGTGACGGCGCTTCCGGTGCGGTTGGTGAAGCGCATAAATCCCTGGGCCTTGCCGTGGGGGATCTGGCGGGTGCCGCTGGCGGAGCGGGTGCCTTCCTCCTGGAGGGTGGTGCTTATGGCGCCCGCGTTGATGGTGGGGGCGGTCTGGCTCTGGGGGTTGGAGGTATCGGCCTGGCCCGCGGGGGGCACGGCGGGGGCTTTGCCGGGTGGTTGGGAGAGGGGACCGGTCAGCACGGAGACCTCGATGGGTATGCCTTCGCGCACCTGGTTGAGGGGGGTGACGGAGACGACGCCCTCGGGGAGGTAGACGTAGGCGTAGGCGGAGCCGCCGACGAGGGCGACGACCAGGAGGGAGACGATCAGAGTGAGGAGCTTGCCCCAGTTGGTGGACCTGACACGCCCGCCGTAGCGGAAGCGGCCGTTGTGGGAGGCAGGCACGACCCTGCGGGCCTTGACGGGGGCCGCCGGGGTCGCCGGGGTCGCGGCGGCTAGCGCCGGGCTGTTGGCCCTGGATTGTAAGGTAGGTTCGTCCGGCGGGCTGAGGGCCGGGAACTCGAACCTGGGGGCGCCAAGTTGGCTTGTCTGGCGTGGGCGGGTGCGAGGCGGGGGGATGCCGGGCTGCTGGGCTGGGGCGG
>JBJMMB010000373.1:0-16188 GCA_045805005.1 Chloroflexia bacterium | reverse complement strand
GTCGGTGTGTTCGAGCGAGTGTTGGTGAGTGTGGGGGTGTTGGTGAATGTGGGCGTGTTGGTGGGAGTGTTGGTGCGTGTGAACGTGAACGTATTCGTGGGGGTGGGAGAGGCGCAGGGCACGTGGCCGAGCCAATTGGCCGCGTTCAGTACCACCCGCGCAAAATCCCCGCTCCATTCTCCGTTGTTGTGGCCGACATAGGCGCTGACGCCTACAGCCTGGCCTTTGTAAGCGATCAGCGGCGTGCCGTCGCTCCAGGTGGCCGCAAGCTGGGCCCCCGGGGCGAGGGTCATAATGGCGCGATTGAAGTTGTTGAGCGTGCTCACGCCCGCGCACAACTGCGCGTTAGTGCAGGTGCCCAGTGTGGCGGGGGTATAGTTGCCCGTGCTGGGATTGTTGAATGGGCTGAAGTTACCGCTCAACCAGGCGCCCGCGATAGACCTCGTCGCATCAAACCAGGCAAAGTTGAAGGCGACTACAACGCCTCCGCCTTGCATGAAGCTGCCAAGGTTGTCGCCCAGGGTTACCGGATCGGCATAGCCGCAATTGCTGAATGTGACGACGGTATCGTACTGCTGCAACTGGGCCAGGGTGGGGGTGCCACCGCCGGTTGCGTCGGCGTCGAAGTAATCCACGGTACCGACACCGGGCAGGGCGAGGAGGTCGTTGCGCAGCACGAAGGGGTCAATTCCGCAGTTTGCATGCACGATCAGGATGCGGTGGGGCGCGGCCACGGGGCAGGTTGGGGTTGGCGTCAGGGTGATGGTAGGGGTGTGAGTGATAGTTGGGGTGATAGTGGGGGTAGGGGTAGGTGTGTTGGTTATCGTAGGGCTAAGCGTGGCCGTACCCACTGCCTGGCATAACGTGGACACCGAGAGTGTGTAGCTGGAACAACCCGTGTTTTGCGTGACCTCGTGCACCACGACCACATAGGTGGCCCCAGCGGGTACGCTAAACGAGTAGGCACCCGCTGAAGATGGGTTTGAACCGATGTCGGCGAGATAGTTGGCAGAGGGGTTGGACGGGTCGAAGCTGCCGAGGTAAGCCGCGCTGAACAGCGCATAAGGACAGGCGCCCACGTTGAGGTTGACGGTCACACATACTTGCTGGCCGCTGGTATTGGTGTAAGTGTAAGCGTCATAGCGCACCGGGATGCTGTCGTCCAGGCCGGGGCACGTTTTGGGGAAGAGACAAGACGAGGAAGCGCCGTCGCGTTGCAGGCGGCCCATCTGCACCGGGTCGGTGCCGGTGATCGCCCCGGTAGCTGTGCTTACGGCGCAGGGGGTGACAGTGCGTGTGGGCGTCATGGTAGGCGTGAAGGTGGCGGTGGGGGTGTACGTGGGCGGGCAGTAACCCGGCAGGGAGGAGTGCCCCGCGGCCCGGATCAGCCAGTTGCCCTGCAAAGTGTAGTTAAGATTGTCGATGTAGCCGCGATAGGTATTGTTCGCCAGGTTGTAGATGTCGGCGATACCGGGTTGCCCCTGGGCTCCGAGCCACGACCGCACCTGAGGCGGCGAATTGCTATCCTGGGCGGCCGGGTACAGCCTCGGGGAGTAGCCTCGTTCGGCCCACACGTCTTCGAAGCCTATGTACACATCGCCCGCGGGTCCGGGCACGGTAACAGTGACCGGGAAAGTCTCGAAGACCCCATGCGTGGTGATAGTAACTACCTGCTGGAAGAGGAGCGCCGCGTTATCGGGATTGCCATCGCCATCGGGGTCGCCGTATACAAGGAGGCGTGTTTGCTTGCCAACGAGGGTATCGTTGATGCCGAAGTCCGTCTGGACCGGCCAGAAAATCTTGATCGATTCGATGGTAATCGGGTAGGCCGGAGCGGGCGGTGTGAAACGGTTCAGCCAGATAGCCGACTGTGAGTTGCCGAAACTAACCGCCCTCTCGATGGTGCCGTCGTCAAGCTCGAATTGGAGAGGCGCGTCATCAGTCGGCAGTAGGCAGCAGGCAGTAGGCAGTTTAGTAGGCACCAGGCGTCCGCTAACTGCCGACTGCCGACCGCCGACTGCCAGCTGCTCCACGTGCAACGCACGCGCGACTTCCTCCGGCTTGCTGGGACTGCCGCGGCCCACCACCAATTGCTGCGGCACGCAGGTCGCCGTGATTGTGGGCGTACGCGTGATGCTGGGTGTGCGAGTGATCGTGGATGTGTCCGTAGCGTCGTAAGGCGTCGGAGTTCTGGTTTGCGTGGGTATGGGGGTGCGAGTGGTCACGCAGTCGGGCGATGATTTGAAAATCAATACGTACCCAGGCCGGGGGGCGTTGACATAGCCGCCGCATGAGTACTGGCTGTAGCTGACCCCGTCGGCCCTCTGGGCCCCTACCGTGATGCCGCTGCCATGAGCGCAATAGGGCGCGCACGACACCGTGGGGGTTGCGCCGGGCGGAGCGGTGGGGGTAGTGGTAGGGGTGGCCGCCGGGTCGAAGACGTTCCCATAGACGAGGTCGAACCTGTCCTGCCCCTCGTACAGCTTGACCTCGAAGTCTAAAGTCTGGGAGCAATCGAAGAAGGCCCCGTACCTGCATCCCCGCCACTCGATCGTGAATACGCGGTTGGGGGCGGTGCCGGTGGTGCCGGTGTAGAGGCCCTGGCCCGCGAGGCCCGATATGTAGGTCAGCGCGTCCCAATAGACGAAGATGGGGTAGTTCATGATCCTTACGGGGAGGCAACTGCTCCCGTAGTATTCGGTATTGCCGGCGAACTGTAAGTAGCCGCTGGTGTTCACGTTCACACCATTGAAGGGTATGCCGTAGTAGTTGTAGTTGAAGGGGAGGGTAATGGGCACGTTGCATTGGCCACACTGGGAGCCGCCCACGTAGCCGCCGGCGGGCGTGAGCGTTTGCCCGGTGAGCACGGTAATGTCGTAATCTGCTCCGGTGCCGCACCCGGAATACGGCGTGGGCGTATTGGTCACGGTGGGGGTGCGGGTAGGTGTCATGCTTGGCGTGGCAGGCGTTGAGGTAGATGTACTGGTCGGCGTGAATGTAGCCTCGCCGCACGCGTACGGCCTGAATGTGAGCTTGAGGCCGGGTTGGGGTGGGGGGTTGGTGTAGTTGTAACAGTTGCTGAAGTACTCGGTGTAGGTGCCGAAGGGCGCCACGCCGCTTTCGCGCTGGACGCCGGTGAGGGAGAAGCCGTAGTAGGTCTCGTCCACCTGCCCGTATATGATCTCGAACTTATCCTGCCCCTGGAAGAGGCGGACCTCGAAGTTGTTGTAGGCCAGGCAGGAGCCGGAGCCGGTACAGGCCCGCCACTCGATGGTGTATATCAGGTTGGGGGAAGTGCCGCTGAGTAAGGTGTAGATGCCCAGGCCGAGGGAAGGGCTGATGGACGAGGTCATGTCGAGCGGTTTGGAGAAGGGGAAGATGGCATTGCTGTAGTTCTGATCGGGGAGGCAGGACGCTATCCCCAGGCCCAGGCTGCCGCCGTTGAAGAACTGCATAATGCCGTTGGCCCCGAGCCACACGTTGCTGAAAGGACGCCCATAGAGGTTGTAGGTGAACGGGAGATTTATCTGGACGGCGCACTCGTCGCACTGCGACTGGAAAATGGGACTGGAGCCGGGCACCATAGTAGCGCCCAGGGAGGGTATAACCACATATTCGGAGCCGGTGCCGCACCCGGTCGGGAAGGGCGTGGGCGTGAGGGTGCGAGTGGGAGTGGGTGTGTAGGTGCGGGTGGGCGTGTATGTGATTTGACCGCAGGTGTAGGGGGCGAATGTGAGTAGGGTGCCGGATGCTAATTGGCCCGCACCGGCGCACCAATATTGGGTGAATTGCGCCCCTCCACCTCGCTGCACGCCTAGCGGGACGTTTGCATTGGGGCTGTTGGAAAAGACAACATAGATGATGTCGAACTTGTTCTGCCCTTCGTAGAGGCGCACCTCGAAGTGTGCGCTGGGCCCGGTGGCCCCGTATGCAAACTCAAAGGCTCTCCACTCGATGTTGAAGATGCGGTTGGGGGCCGTGCCCGTGGTCGAGGTGTACATACCGCAGTTCTGTGGGAAGCTGCTGCAGTTCGTCATGGAGGGACGCATGTCGAGGTCGCGCCAGTAGGCGAAGATTGTGGTGTCATAATTGAAGTTAGGCAGACAGGTCTGGGTGTGCAAATTGGTTGTCGTCACAAAATTGAGGGTGCCGTTGTCGGTGGCCATCACCCTGGTGAACGGCTGCCCGTAAATGGAGTAAGTGAACGGCAGGGTAATCGTCACCACGCACTCATCGCACTGCGAGCCGTTCACCAGGGTCGTGCCGGGCACGATGGTGGCGCCGGCGGTCGCTACTACCACGTAGTTAGCCCCGGCGCCGCAGTTCGGGGTGCCGGTGGCTGTGGATGTCCTGGTGGGAGTGCGTGTTGTGATTGGGGTGCGTGTCGTCGTGAAAGTGCGCGTGGGTGTGGACGATATGGTAGGCGTGCCTGTGCGTGTGACCGTAAATGTGCTTGTGGTTGTGGGCGTGACGGCGTGAGAGAAGGCAAGGAGCAACCCCGATTGCAGGCTGCCAGCCTGGTTGCACTCATACTGCATAAAGCGAGCGCCAATGCCTTTCTGTGAGCCCACAGTGGCGCCGGAGCCTCCGCCCGCCACTGTGCCGTAGACTATGTCAAACTTGTTTTGGCCCTCGTACAGCCGGATTTCTAAGTTGACCTTGCCGCCACAGGCTCCATTCGCATACAGGCAGGCCCGCCACTCAATATAGAAGCTGCGGTTGGGGGCCGTGCCGGTGAGAAGCGTGTATATACCGGGCGTGAATGTATTGGTTATGGATGTGCGGGTGTCAAGGTCATCCCAATGCGCCAGAATGCTATCGTTGAGCTGTGAAGAAGGTAGACAAACATTGAACGGCGCCAATGGGCTGCTAGACTCCGAGCCGCCTGGCTTCGAGGCTCTATTGCCGGGCGAGGAGCTGTTGAACTGTATGTTGCCGTTAGAGCTTGCGTTGGCTGCGGTAAACGACTGCCCGTAGAAGTTGTATGCGAAAGGAAGAGCGATACCCGCCACGCAGTTGTGGCATTGCGAGAACGCCACCAGCGTCGTGCCCGTCACTATAGTGGACCCTGTGGACGGGTAGATAGCGTAATCTTCCACCTCTGCCGTGGGTGTGAAGGTGGGTGTGCGGGTGGTGGTGGGGGTGGACGTGAACTGGCCGCATGTGAGCGGGCTGAAGGTCAGTTTCATCCCCGCCGATATGCCGGTGGTGTTGCACAGGTACTGGGAGACGTTCACGTTGCTATCGGCCTGTACTCCCACCGTGACGCCCGTGCTGCTGGGAATCTGCGGTCCATAGATCACCTCGAAGGTATCCTGACCCTCGAAGAGGCGCACCTCGAAGTTGGCGTCGTTGCTCCCGGAACAGAAAGCACCGGTGGTCACGCAGGCCCGCCACTCGATGTTGAACACGCGGTTAGGGACCGTGCCCGTGGTGGAGGTGTAGATGCCGCCTCCCGCGCCGTCGGTGCGCAGATCATCCCAGTAGGGCATGATCACGTAACTGAACAGGTTGTAAGGCAGGCACTGGTTGACGCTGTCGCCGGAGGTACTCGCGAACTGCAAAGTGCCGTTGGAGCTAGCTATCACCGACAGGAAGGGTATTCCGTACAAGTTGAAAGCGAACGGTAGAGGCATGTTGGCAAAGACGTTATTGCCTTGAGAGCCGGATACTAGCGACGTACCGGCAACCACCGTAGCCCCCGCGGACTGGACTATGACGTAGTTGGAGGCCGGTCCGCAGGGAGGTAGAGGCGTGGGGGTGAGCGTGGGCGGTGCCGTGGGTGCCGTGGTGGGGGTATAGGTCCGTGTGGGCGTGTGAGTGCTCGTCGCGCTCAGGGTGGACGTGCCCGTTTGTGAGGGGGTTTGCGTGATGGTTGGGGTGCGGGTGACAGTGGGCGAGGGGGTGTATGTGCTAGTTTGGCTTCCGGTGGGCGTGCGTGTTGGGTTGAGCGTCCTGGTGGCGGCGGGCGTCTGCGTGGGCGGCAGGATCGGGCATTCGTAGGGTTGGAAGGTGAGCATCAGCCTTTCGTACACGCTTGCATATCTTCGGCACGCGTATTGCGTGTACTTTAGCCCACGGTCTTTCTGCACGCCTATCGTAGCCAGGGTGGCGTTATCGTTGAGGAGCCCGTAAACGAAATCGAACTTGTCCTGGGCTTCGTGGAACCGCACCTCGAAGCGAACAGTATTGTTAACTGTATTTCGCGCGCGCCACTGGATAATAAACGTTCGGTTTGGAGCGCTGCCCGTAACCCCCCTGAAGATGCCTCCGTCATATGGAGCGTAGTCTGTGCTCAATAGCTCCCAGAACGGTAGAATTGCGTAATTGAAAGTGGGATCGATCAGGCAGGTGGTGCTATCATCTATGGCGGAGCTATTGAACTGCAACGTACCATTCTTGCTAGCATTGACCGAATTGAATTGCTGGTCATACAACGTCACCGGGAACGGCAAGGCAATAGCGATTGGTGCGCAACCCCTGTTGCACTGTGAACCCGGAACCAGGGTGAGGTCGCCGGTGAGGCTAATCGGGTACGAGGAGTAGATGACGTAATCGTCGCCCGAGGTGCAAATCGGCTCCGGAGGAGCGTCGGTGGACGGTGGGTGCAACCTGGCCACGAAAGGATCTGCTCCCCCACCGCCTTCTATCTGAAGGGCGTCGGCGAGCGGAAAGTCGTTGACGGCGGTATCACCTGCCAGGTAGATCTTGCCACTGCTGTCCACGACGATGCCGTTGCCCTCGTCTCCTTGCTTGCTGGTGGGCTGGCCGCCCAGCCCGCCCCCCAGGTACGTAGAATAAGTTACGTTCCTCCCGGTGGCGTCGAGCCGGGTGACGAAGGCATCGTACCGCCCGTGGTTGGTTAATTGAATTGACTTCTCGGTTGGAAAGTCGGTGGAAAACGTGTAGCCGGTAACGTAGGCATTGCCGGCGCTGTCAACCGCGATAGCCTGGCCCGAGTCGTCGCCGGTCCCTCCCAGGAACGTGGAGTAGACCGGCTCACCGCCGTTGGCCGGCATTTTGGTGACCACCGCGTCGTAGTTACCTGCTCGTAGTCGCTGAAAAGCATCGTCTGTGGTGTAGTAGTCGCTGGCGTTACTGCGCCCTGTCAGATAGATGTCGCCTGACGCATCTACGGCCAGGTCGTTGAAACCGTCGGTGCCGCTGCCACCGAAATAGGTGGAGAAGAGGAGGGAGGCGTTGCCGGTCTGGGTGGTGTCGAACTTGGCGATCCACCCGTCCTCAACACCGCTGAATGTGGTCTGGTACGCCCCAATAACGGGGAAGTTGGACGACATCGTAGACCCGGCTACTACCACCTTACCGGGTCCGGCAAGGTCGAGACCGTTGAACGCCAGGTCCCGATTCAAACCCCCCAGGTAACTGGAGTAAGTGTAGGTGAGCACGTCCCCCGAGGGGGAAGGGACCATTTCGAGCCTGGTGAGGAATGCGTCGTCGCTTCCGACCCAGGTTGACCTGTAACCGCCTTTGGTCGGGAAATTGGAGGAGGCAGTGGACCCACTAACGTAGGCCACGCCGTTACTATCCACAGCAAGGCCGTTGCTCACATCGGTGCCGCTGCCGCCCAGGTAGGTAGAGTAGGCAATATCGTGGCCGTCAGGCATAAGCTTGACCACGATGCCGTCAAGCCCGCCGCGTAGTGAATAGATGATGGGCTTGACCAGGGGAAAGTCATTGGACTGAGTGAAGCCCGTAACGTAGGCGCTGCCCGCGCTATCGACGTCGATATTCCAGCCCGCGTCATTGCCTCTGCCGCCTATGGCCCGGGACCACACCTGGGACCACGTCGTGCCGGTTGGGGTGTCGGTCATGTGCAATTTGGTGACGACGATATTGTTGTTGCCGGCGAACCCGGTGCCGGGCACGCCGCTCGTGAGGTAGACGTCGCCTGTCGCCTCGACCAGCTTGATTTCAAGGCCGTAGTCCTCGGCGTCATCGCCTAAATACGAGCAGAACTCGCAGCCGCAGGACGGGAACTTGAACGAGCCTATGCGGGTTTGCCAATTAGTGGCGGAGTTAGCTGCGTAGTATTCGTTGGTGTACCAGAAGGTGCAATCATCTACCGGGTCCACGCTCAGGCTGGAATAGTCGCCCCACCGTCCGTTTGAACCGGACTGCGCGCCGGAGCCCTGCATTAGCACCTGTGGGTTGCGCAGAAGGAGGCCCGGCGTATCGGTGACCAACCTGCCCGCGTACACTATGGCCGGGGGGCTGATGTTGGACGACGTGGCATAGCCGAGAGCCATATTACCCATCTGGTCCATGGCTATGCTGCCCATCCAGCGGCTAGAGCCGTCGCCAGAAGCGTAGGTGCCCTGCTGGTATATGTATGGGGTGCCGGAAGATGGGCCGCGTATCTCGTACCAGCGTATACTGGCTAGATCGAGTCCTTCGGCGTCCACGGTATGGTTTGCCAGCAGCGATTCGTGATCACCGAAGTTGCGATAAGCTAGCCTGTACATCAGGCGGTCGCTCAGGGCATCCAGTTTTTGGGTAACGCCCTTCTGTTCGATACATACTTGTGGGATTGCATTGCCTGGGCAAATGCTTGGGTCGAAGGGAGCCGTGGTGAGAATGGTGGGACCGGCAAGAGAGGAATTGGCCCAGTTAGCCCAGTCAACATGAAAGGCATAGAGCTGCAATTGGTTGGTGCCGGTGATACCCGCGAAATAATTAGGCGCGCCGGTGGGGGGCGGGCGCCAGCCGTCCAGGTCCGAGGGGAGCAGGAGCATTCCCGGCTTGTCGAAAATATCGATCTTCACGTACCGGGCGGAGGGGTCACCCGCTACCATCCTGGCCCGCTCGAACACCACCGCGCTGGGACCTATGTTTGCGGTGCCCCCTATGAATTGGTCTATTGACATATAATAGCCGTCGGGCCACACACCAAACTTAGGGTAATCACCGAAGTAGCTAAAACTCGTGATGTAAGAGTAGCGGTGATATTGGCCTGTGGGGTCGGCGGTCTGCGAAACGGCGATACACTGGTAATACCCGAACGCTGCATCCGCGTGCGCGATATGGCTTTCCAACCACCTGTCGCTCAACTGGTCGTATTGCACGATGGGATCGCCCTGTATAGAGGTCTCGCACTCTGTGCCGTGGCCCGACCACATGGCGCTCAGTGAAATGGGTCCGGAGGCTGGGGTGCCGTCCTTCTTGAATATTTGTATTGCGTGGTTCACCGTCTGAACGTAGTATCTGGGGCCAACGTCTCCGTTGGTGTCCGGGGGCACCGCATTTCCAGGCAGATCGGTGAGCTTCATGCCGTCCATGGAAGTAATAGGGGTAGGCATGTCGAAAGGCCCAAGGAAGTTCTGCAGGACGGGATCTTTGAAGCCGGGGGCTTGCGTTGGCAGCAGCCGGGGCCGATTGAGCTCCCGCTCCATGCGCCGTGGTGGAGAGAACCTCGCCGGGGGACTGGGTACAAGCGCGGGAGACAGGTCATACTTAACCGGAAAACCCACTTGCGGGCTGAAAACGTCGCTGCGTGAGGGCGGCCGAGGGCCCGACCTGCCGTCGGTGGTCAGTGTTTGCCCGCTGTTGACTGCCGGCTGCCGGCTGCCGGCTGCCGGCCGCGGTGGGCGGCTGTCGTGAAGTTCCTCCGTGGACTGCACGTTACTGTATGCCGAACTGCCGCCCGCTGAGGTTGCAGCTTTGTCTGACCCCATATAGATTATGCCCGCTTCGATGGTAATGGGATACGCGTGGTCGTAATCGCCTAGCGTAAAACCGATCGTGCCGTCGGTTCGCAGGTCGTAGTGGACGCTCACGGCGGCATGCTGCCCGTTCATTTGTTGCGAGGCCACAGGCGCGTACTGCACCAAGCGCGCCCCCTGGCTATCGCCAGTACCCGCGATGGTCAACAGCAGGCTGCCCTTGGCGTCCACCGACATGGTGGGGCCATCGAAGCGCCATTGTATACTCTTGGACTCGGAGTTCGGAGCGAGGGTGAAGGTGGTGCGCAGGTGCGAGCCGGAGCCGAAGTACGCCAGGCTCGTACCGGGATACAGGTTGGTGTAGGTAATACCGGCATAAGTGGATAGGCTGTGAATCCACTTGGAAGGATCGTTGCCAAGGAAATAGCCGACGTCACCGGGCAGGACCGCGCCGGTGCTGATTACCGCGGATGGGCTGGCCCCCACCCATTGCAGGGACAGGGCGATCGGGGTAGATGGCAAAGCAAGGTCGGCAGCCAGCATTTCGGGTGAGCGCCCGGTGCGCGAGTAGATGGAGTCTTGCGAGCCAGGGCCCGCTGACCCGCCGGCGCGAACGCTCTTGCCGCTGTTCGGCCGGGCGAACAGCAGGTCGATCTGTGAAGGCGAGAAAGATAGCAGGCCCGAAGGCATGCGCGCCAGGTACTGGACGGGCGAGGCGGCCTGGCCCGCGTTGGGCTCGAACGCCAGGGGCATCTTCCCCAGGTCAGGGATTTTAGGGGACGGAGTTGCGGTTGGGACAAACGGCCCAGGCGCGGACGCTGAGGTTGCAAGCGCGGTGCCGATTGACATACCCGTGCCAACCGCGGTCGAGTACATAGTGCCGGACAGCATGATAACGCCCAGGAGCGCCAGCAGCGCGAAGATCGCTTGCTGACGCTTCACAGTTCTGAACTTGTGGAGTGCACCTTCCCCTCCCGATTTCTTCATAGCTTATTCTCAGAGCAAGATAGCCTTCAGTGGACCGTAAGTTAATAAACAATGACCGAAGCAAATCCGAAGGACCAAGCAGCGCGAACAAGATACTCGTACTTCCGTCCTTCCATGCAATTACTATCGATGAAAGGGGACAGACTGCTACAGATAGGGTCCAAGAGCGGTCCTCCTGGCTAAGTAGCATATCCACCGTACACCAGAGTTGTAACCGTGCCAGTACGGTATTTTCAGTAGGCATATCCTTCTCCGCCACATTGGCACTTGAAGCCACGTGAAGAGCCTTGTTCAGCAGCAATCTTAAGCCGATAGCAATTTCCGTCCGGTATAATGCTCGTACCATGCCCAGGTCGAAGCTATCCGTAATACCAAGAGAGCCCGCCCGTCGTACCCAGCCGCCCAACAACCTGCCGGCCCTCCGGTCGCCCCTGGTGGGACGCGAGCGGGAAGTCGAGGCCGTATCTCGTCTCCTCTCCCAACCGCAGATACCCCTGCTCACCCTCGTTGGACCCGGCGGGGTAGGTAAGACTCGCCTCGCCCTGCGCGTTGCTGAGGAGTTGCTAGGTGAGTTCGAGGATGGCGTTTACTTCATCGACCTCGCCCCGGTCAGCGAAGTGGAGCAGATCCCTCTAACTGTCGCTGCCACTCTTCAGCTACGTGAAACTCCCGGTACACCTGTTCTCCTCACTCTCAAGACGCACCTGCGAGGCAAGAAGATGCTGCTGGTGCTTGATAACTTCGAGCATTTGATCCCCGCCGGGCCAGCCATGTACGAGCTTCTGACTGCGTGCCCCGACCTCAAGGCGCTCATAACCAGCCGTGCCCCCCTCGGGCTGCGAAACGAGCAGGAGTTCCTGGTATCACCCCTCGCCATGCCCGAACCGGGCCGGCATCTGACCCCCACCACGCTATTGGAATACGGCGCCATCGCCCTCTTCGCCCAGCGCGCAGGGGCCCGGCCCCCTCCCGCCGAGTCCGATTTCGAACTCACCCCGGACAACGCCAACGCCGTGGTGGAGATTTGCAGACGCGTCGATGGTCTGCCCCTTGCCATAGAACTGGTGGCCGCTCACGCAAGGCTCCAGTCGCCCCAGTCTCTCCTGGCCCGCCTCACCCACCCCCTGCGCCTCCTCACTGGCGGCCACCGCGACGCCTCCGGCCGGCACCGCACCCTGCGCGATACTATCGAGTGGAGCTACAAACTGCTGGACGAGGACGAGCAGAGATTATTCAGGTGCCTGTCGGTCTTCGTCGGAGGTTTCACCATCCCGGCCGCGGAGGCGGTGTGCAATGCCGCCGGCGACATCTCCATAGGGGTCGACCACCCGCAGGCCGTCGAGGTCCTGGAGGGCATCCAAACCCTGGTCGATAACAACCTCCTGCGGCGTTTGGAGCGCACAGACCTTGGTGATTGGCGCCTGGCGATGCTTGAAACGGTGCGGGAGTACGCGCTCGACCAACTGGCGGCGAGCACGGCTCCATTTAGGGACAGCGAGGCCGAGCGCATGCGCCGCCTGCACGCAAGTTACTTCGTCCGCCTGGCGCAAGCGTCTCAAGAGGGTATCGAAGGGCCGGACCAGCAGACCTGGCTCGACCGCCTGACGCTGGACCAGGACAATCTGCGCGCCTCCCTGAACTGGCTCCTGGAGCGGGAGGACCCCGCATCCGCCCAGGACGCGCTGTGTATGCTTGTGCCTTTACGGGACTTCTGGCTCCGCCGTGCGCACTTTGGCGAGCAAGCGCGGTGGCTCGAACGGGCCCTCGCTCAAGGTCCGCAGGAGCCCACCCTGCTGCGGGGCAGGGCATTAGCACTGCTCAGCGACGTCATTATGAAGCATGGCGACTACCCCCAGGCCAGGGCATGGGCGGGGCAGGCCATCGATGCCGCCAGGGCCCTCGGTGATAAGCGACTCATCACCGGGGCTCTCGGCGGCCGCGCTTTGATCGAAGTGGTCCTGGGTAATTACTCCGAGGCGCGCGCTCTCAGAGAGCGTGCCCTCGACGTATACCGCGAGCTTGGGGACAACGAAGGCATCGCCGCGACGCTCAACAATCTCGGGGAAGCAGCCTGTTCCCGGGGCGATTGCGGGAGCGCCCAGGGCTTCTACCAGGAGAGCCTTGACCTCTTTACGGCCCTGGACGACAGAGCAGGGATCCTCGTTGCCACGATAAACCTCGGGTCCGTGGAGCAGATGCTGGGCCATCTGCCCCAGGCCAGGGCGTCCTACCTGCGGGCGCTGGCCCTTGCACAAGAGCTCGAGATCCCGATCATCGCCGCCGCCGCCGCGTTGACCGGGCTATCCGGCGTCATGGTCGCTGAGCTGGACCCACAACTCCCCTACTACCGGCCCGGCATGCAACAGGTAGCCCGCCTCTCCGGGCTCACCGCCGCCCTGCTCGAGCGGCGAGGCAGGCAGCTAGAGCCCGTCGAGCAGGTCCAATTCGACCAAAATGTGGCCTCTGCCCGTGCCGCGCTCGGTGAGGAACCCTTCGGCACGGCCTGGGAGGAAGGGAAGGCTCTCACCCTCGTCCAGGCCCTGGAGGGGGCAAGCGTAGGGGCGAGGCATGACCCCCGCTCGCCGAGCGGCTCACTTATGCCCGTACACCAGACACCGGCCACCGCCTCCCGCGACGACCCGTCGGGGAGGGGAAAGACCGAAGCAGGGGGCAGAAAGAGCCCCGGTCACGGCCTGACCACCAGAGAATACGAGGTGGCGATCCTGGTTACGCAGGGGCTGGCCAACGCCGAAATAGCGCGCAGGCTCGTTCTCTCCGAGCGCACCGTGGAAATGCACGTCTCCAACGCCCTGCACAAACTCGGCCTCAGCACCCGCCTCCAGCTCGCCGCCTGGGCCCAGGACCAGGGCCTCGCTCCTGGAGCTCACCGCTAGCACTTTCTCCCCGCCGCAACCCAAAATACCGTACTGACCACAAATAAATACTGTACTTGTACGCTTATTAACCGTGCCGGCCCGCCGCTATACTTGGCCGTAGATTCGGGCGACCCCGACCTAACCCGCGTCCGCCAAACGCACCACCTCCGGCGCTGCTGTTCCCTCAGATCCCGGCCCAGACCCCCACGCCCACCCTCCCCGACCTTGACAAGATACCCATCTCCTGCGAGCCCCAAGCCGGCCAGCCCGACCCCTCCGTCCTCTATATAGCCCACCTCGCCACGCGCATCGCCTACTTCTCCCCCTCCGAGGTTGTCGTCCAGTTCAACGCACCCGCCACGGGTAGCGTCGTCCGCGCCCCCGGCTCCTCAGGCTAAGCAGGCACCACTTACTCCCGCACCCACATGCCCCCGAGCAAGCAAACGCCGAGTTAGCCGCGGCCTCCCAGCCTCCCGCTATTGTCCATATACGCCGGCCCAACGCCCAGCCCTCGCCTGCCATCTCTACCGGGAGGGTACTACCCGGCAAGGTCAACTACCTCCTCGGCAACGATCCCTCTAAGTGGCTCATCGGTCTCTCCACCTGCTCCGGCATCACTTACACAAACCTCTACCCAGGCGTCGACCTAGCCTACACCAGCTCCGGCCCCCACTTCCGCTCCACCTTCACTCTTTCCCCCAACTCCGACCCCAACCAACTCCGCTGGCGCTGCGACGGCGCGACAGTCACCATGGACGACAAAGGCAGCCTCCTCTTCACCATCGCGCCCCAGGCCGGCACCCTCGGCGTCCGCCTGGTGCAATACGCCCCCATCGCCTGGCAGCAAATTGACCGGCACCCTCACCATGTCGGGCGCACCCGCCACAAACGTGGACATGGGCCTGCAAAGGTCGGGCGACTGCAACAACGACAACCTCGTAACCGCCCCCGACTTCATCCTCATCAAGAACGCCTTCGGCAAAGCGTCAGGCCAGGTGGGCTACGACAACAGGGGCGACATCAACGGAGACCAACTGCTCACCAGCCCCGACTTCATCCAGTTGAAGAACAACTTTGGCTTCGGCGGTGCGTTTTCCGACAATAGGGATATGGCGCGTAGCCCGGGTTCCTACAGCATATTGGAGCCTACCGGCCTCCGCTTATGCCCTTCTCCATCGGATTGCTAATCCAGTCATGACATCGGCACTCGGGCGCTCAGGACGTTTGCACGCGTAAGTGGATCGTGGTTGCAGGGGTCGCGGGCGATCCCTCTGTCTGGACAAGTTTGAGCGAACAGGGCACCCACAGGAGGTGCCCTGTTCGCTGGAATGCGCCTCTGTGGGGCGTGTTTAGGTGCGGGTTAGGGGTGGATGACGGCGCAGGCGAAGAGTTCCAGGGTCGTGGCGTCGCGGACTGAGACGGAGTCTACTTCGTCGAGGTCATCGTCTGCTATGCCGTTCGTGGTGCCTATGCCGGCGGCGTTACCGGTGTACGTGTTGAGCAGGTCGCCTGGGAGGGTGCAGGTGTTGTTGTCGTAGTAGAGGGAGACGTAATGGGCTCCGGGCTGAAGGCCGTTCGCGACGACGTGGATTTGGGTGCCGCCCTCGTCTGGCCGCTGTACGAGGTTAACAAAGCCGGATATTCCTGACCCGCCGACTGATGAGAGGGCGACTTTGATGTGGTGGTCGGTGCCGCTCGCGACGGCGCGGGGGGTGCCTGTCACCGGCATGATGAGTAGGATGGCGAGTAGTGAGGCAAGCAATCCGATTAGCTTCTTGTTCTTGATAGTTTGCATTTCTGACCTCCTGACCTAGTTTGCGGTTGTCCAGCTGTCCCGGTGGGAGCGGCGGAAACTTGAGCGGAATAGTCGGCAATTGCAGTTATTTTGATCCGCAGCGCCCGGGAGAGAGTCCGACGCCACCGGGATATGTCCTAATGCTGCTAACGGTGTGGGCGGGTGAAAAGTAGCGGGGGTTTGGGATCACGGTGCGGTAGGAGCGCTTGGGAAGGCGGGTGAGGGTTCGGCTTGGACATGGCAGACGGGGGCTGGGGGCTTGGTCCTTGAGCCGCACCTTTTGGAGCCCAACGGTGAGCGGTACGAAACGGCGATCTGATTGCAAAGGGCTCGGGGGTGTGGTATGGTTTGTAGCAGTCTCGACAGAGCAGGGGCGACGCCTCAGCTAGCTATTGTAGGAGGTTGAATGTGAGTACTCAAGTGCAAGCGGGCTCGGTGGCGGGGGAAGGGGAGCCCATGTGGTCGGTGGAGCTTGACGCTCTGGTAGCGGCGCCCAACCATCATTTGCTGCTGATGGACAATGAACGAGTGAGGGTGGTTGGCACGCGAATCGCGGCGGGGACCGCACACCGGTGCATACTCACCGCTGGCCCGCGGCGATGTACGTGATGAGCTGGAGCGACTTTGTGCGGTACGATGATAAGGGGGAGGTGATGGTGGACTCGCGTACGGTTGATGCGCTGAAGGTGCCTCCGAAGGCATTGTGGTCGGAACCGCTGGCACCGCACTCGCTCGAAAACGTGGGCGATAAGGAATTGCACATTATCAGCGTAGAGCTGAAAGAAAGGTAGGGGACGGAGGTGGACCTAACCGAGTTGAATGACTTTGGGAATCGATACGCAAGGGCGTG
>JBJMMB010000372.1:0-8919 GCA_045805005.1 Chloroflexia bacterium | reverse complement strand
TACATAAGGAGCACCAACGGAGGGACGGTGTGGAGCAGCCCGGCCAGGTTGAACGACGACCCGCCGGGGATAGTGAGGCAGCAGGTAGAGCCGTGGGTAACAACCTCACCGAACGGGTGGTTCCACTCGGTATGGTACGACGAGAGGGAGGACAGCACCCAGGGAGTGGTATTCCAAATCTACTACAGCCAATCGACGGATGGGGGAGGGAGTTGGAGCCCTAATGTGAGAGCCAGCGATGGGGGGACGGATTTGAACGTAGGGATACCGGCATGGGGAGGGGCAGCAGGGGACTACATAGGAATAGCAGCGACGAACAGCGAGATCTATGGGGCATGGACGGACACGAGGAGGGGGAATGAGGACATCTATGTCGTGCGGGGTAGGCTGGGGACGACAAGCACACCAACACAGACGCAAACCCCCACTGCTACCAGGACGAGTACCGCAACTTCGACGGCTACCCGCACGCGTACTCCAACAGGCACCAGGACCGCGACCTCGACGGCTACCCACACAAGCACGCCGGGCTCGACGGCTACACGAACGTTTACCCCAACGTCAACCATAAGCCCAACACGAACGTCCACTCCGGGCTCGACCGCCAGCCCTACTCGCACTCGAACCGCGACTGTTACTCCTACGCCTGCGGGGATAATCTCCGGGCACAAGACCTGGCAGGGGATAGGGCAGCCGAGCAGCAACAACGTGGGGCTGATTGATGTGCTGAAGGTATGCGTGGGCGGGGTAACGCAGAGCTACGCGGCCACTACGGATGCTTCGGGGACTATCACATTCACTACCGGTCTGTCCAACGGCACGTATAGCTACCAGGTCAAGGGGGCGCATAACCTGGCGAACTCGGGGAGTTTGACGATCAGCGGGGGGCGGGCCACGGTGGAGTTCGGCACGCAGAGGGCGGGGGACGCCAACGGCGATAATGCGGTAACCTCTGCCGACTTCGCCATCCTCAAGACTCAGTTCGGGCAGCACGGGGGCAGCGCGGACTTCAACAACGACGCGCTGGTAAACGCGGCGGATTTCACGCTGTTGCGGGGTAACTTTGGGTTCGGAGGGGTGGGGTTCGCCTGCCCTTAGATGGCCCGTCTCTCGATAATCCCCTCTTCCAGATGGGAGAGGGGATTTTTCTGCCTCGGAGATAGGAGCTCCGAGATATCGTTTATGTGTGAGGCTCTCCAAAAGTTAGAACTTTTGTACTGTCATATTTCATTGACAAATAGTCTATAGTATGGTAATATGGATATGAATGTAGGGCACGAAAGAGGGAGAGCGGGCGGTGTCGATCAGGGTTATCTCCAGGGTATGGCCGGAGGCCGGCAATATTAAGCCACCCCAACTGCTGGTGCTGCTGGCCCTGGCCGACTGGGCTAATGACAAGGGCGAATGCTGGCCCAAGGTCGGTTCTATTGCCAAGAAGACGGGCCTTACCAGGCGCACCATCACCAGCATCCTCGGTAAGCTCGAAGCCATGGGCTACTTGCAAATCGATCATCGACGAGGTAAGGGGCAAGCCAACTACTACACGTTAATGGTCCCTCCCCAGCCTGTTCAAGCCGATTGGCGGCCTGAGCTACCACTCGACCTCGCTCACGATAAGAAGCGAAAGGATGGGACGCAAGACGGCGAGGCCGGAAATCGCCAACCGGTTGGTCTATGGGAGCACGGAAAATGGGAAGATGACGACACATTTTCGGGACGGGAAAATAGGAAACGTTTGCCCATTTACACAGAGCAAAATGGGAAAGATACGACACTAAAATGGGAAGATGACGACACCAAAATGGGAAATTCGCAGGCACGAACAGGCAGGGAACCGTCATTAACCGTTATTAACCGTCATATAGATTCGGTAGAAGATTCGGTATCGGATTTCTCTTCTTCTTTTCGGGGGTACGAACGAAGCCCGCAAGGCGGGAAGCCTCTCCTGCCTGGTAGCGACGAGAGCGGGCCGGGCGATGCCAGACAGACCCCCGCGCAGTACAGTAAATGCCGAGTGTCAACCTGCAACCAGCCGGTCGCGGACACAAGAACAGGCGACGCGCGCTACTGCCCCGATCACGGGAACCCCAACAGCGGCTACCTGGTCAGGAAGTAGGGGCAGTAGCGCGCACGCCCACATCTAACCGGAGCATCAGGTTAGGGCCTTGACTGAGGGTAAGAGCTGCAAGAGATCGGGCCGCGACGTGAGGAGGAACGCAAGAGCGGGCATGGTTCTTGCATTCGGGATGGCCTTGCTTGCTAAATTAGCAAGAGATATGGTAATTATGGTCCGGTCATTCTCGACGGATGCGAGGAATGAATGCGCAGCTTATTTCTAAACCGGCAGCAACTCGTCCTGATGCAAGGGGCGCTGGCGGTTGTCGTGGTTGTGGCGCTCCTTACTTCCACGGCGGGGTTGAGGGCCGTTTCGGGGGCGGCCGGGCAGGTGCGCGGGTTGCGCGTGCAGTTGGATCTGAGCGCGGCGGTCACGGAGGGCTCGCTGCGGACGCAGGCGGGGGACATGCCTTCGCCCGCTGTGGCGTTCGAGGCGCTGAATAGACGGACCGGCGGCGGCTTGCAGGTGAGTTGGGACCCTAATCTGGGGGTGCCTCGCTTCCTGGACGCCGGTAGCTCGGCCTACATCCCTTATGAGCCGACGGCGGCCGAGGTGGGCAATCCGTTGGCGATGGCCCGTGGATTCCTGGATGCTAACCGGGCCCTCTTTGGGCTGGGGTCCGTGGCCGCCGATTTCGGCCCCGGCCGCCTGGAGCCCGATACCCAACTCGGTTTCGCGCACGTTCGCCTGCCCCAGCTTTACCACGGGATACCGGTGTTCGGGAAACAATTGCTCGTGCACTTCACCCCCCAGGGGCGGATCGTAGCGGTCAACGGCGGGTACGTGCCGGAACTGGGAGTGGCGACCGAGCCCACCATCGGGAAAGAGCAGGCAGAGCAGGTGGCCCTGGACGACTTGAAGGAGAACCAACTCGACGCGGCGGAGGCGGCGAGCGTCAAGGCGAGGGTCGTGAGCGATAAGACCGCGCCGGCGGTGTACGTGGACAACAAGGGCAAGGCCACGCTGACATGGAGCGTGAAGGTGGTGACCACGGAGCCGCTGGGCGATTGGACCTTCTTCGTCAACGCCCGGCGTCCGGTGGTAACGCACGCTATCGACGCGGCGGAGGACGCCAAGCTACGGGAGACCTACACGGCGGATAACACCGAGGACATTCCGGGGCGTCTGTTGATACAGGAGGGGGAGCGCTCTCGCGACCCGATCGCGCAGGCGGCCCAGGACAACGCGGGGAAGGTGTACGACTACTACTTCAACACCTTCAAACGCGATGGGGTGGACGGGCGCGGCAGCCCGATGGTCTCCACCGTACACTATGGGAGCGACCCCGAAACGGCTGAGAATGCGGCCTGGGTGGGAGAGGCAGGCCAGATGGTGTACGGCGACGGGGGGAAGATCTTCAAGCCGCTGGCCTATGGGCTGGACGTGGTGGGGCACGAGTTCACCCACGGAGTGATAGAGAGCACGTCCAACCTGACATACGAGGGGCAGGCCGGGGCGCTCAACGAGTCGTACGCCGATATCTTCGGGGCGCTGATCGACCGGGCAAACTGGACGATAGGCGAGGCGGTGGTCAAGTCGCCCCCGTACCCTCTCCCCTACCTGAGGAGCCTGCAAGACCCGGAGGCAGGAGGGAAATATGACCCATCGGACCCGCTGGCGGGCGTGGGCCAGCCGGGGAGCATGAGCGACTACGCCAACCTCCCCAATAGCCGCAGGGCCGACAACGGTGGGGTGCACATCAACAGCGGCGTGCCCAGCCACGCGGCGTTCTTCGTGGCCCAGGCCCTGGGCAAGGAGAAGATGGAGCAGATCTACTTCCGGGCAATGACCCAGTACCTCTCGCCCGACGCCAACTTCAAGGACGCCGGACTGGCGACCGCCAGGGCCGCGATGGACCTGAGCGGGCAGCAGGGCGATAGCGCGGTGCGCAACGCCTTCCGGCAGATAGGGATCGACCTGGGTGGAGGGGCCGGCCCCGCGCCGGTGCCTACAGGCACAGCGGCTCCCACTCCGCCGCCAATCGCGGGCGTGCCGACGCCCCTGCCCGGCACTCCCTCGCCCGCGCAGAACCAGCCCGCGGGCTGCCGGGAGGCTATCGTCAACGGCGGGTTCGAGGGGACCACCGGTTGGAAGGAAGTGACCGCCAGCAATACCGAGCTGATTGACACGGAACTCCCGCACAGCGGCAGGTCGAGCGCGTGGCTGGGAGGCACCGACAAGGAGGCCCTGGCGTACATCTACCAGGACGTGCAGATACCGGCCAACGCTTCGTCGGCCAAACTCAGTTACTACCGGCTCGTACACGAGGAGTTCACCGGGTTGGCCGGGCTCTTCGCCTCGGACGCGACGTTCACCGTGGGGCTGGCCGACAACCAGGGCAAGCAGGTGCAGGAGCTAGAGAGCCTGGCTTCTTCGCAGGGGGACGACAAGTGGAAGCAGGCGCAGTTCGACCTGAGCCGCTACGCGGGGCGCACGATGCGCGTGGTGTTCACGTCGCAGAACCCCCACGGTAACGTCAGCAGCTTCTTCGTGGATGACGTGTCGCTGCAAGTATGTACGACCGGCCAGGGCCCGGCTGCCCCCTCAACCTCTTCGAGCGACCTGGTGTACGTGCACGGGTTGGTCGACGATGCTGATACGGGGCGTGGCGTGGAGGGGGCCGAGGTGTTCTTCCTAAGGCCGGGACTCTCGGCGTCATCGGCGGCGGACGACAACGCGGTGACCGACGACGAGGTGGCGGCGTCTGGCGTGACCGACCGGTCGGGGAATTACCAGACGGACTCGCCGCTGAAGCGCAACCAGAAATACAGCGTGATCGTCGTGGCCAGCGGCTACCGGCCGCTGCTCTCCGATAACGGCCTGAACTTGCCCGCCAACGCGACCAACCCGTCGCGGGCCGATGCCACGTTGCGCAGGGGGCGTTAGGGGTGCGGGTATGAGCGAGAGTGTGAGCGTGCGGCCTTACGAGGCCGAGGAGCAGGTGACGCACGTCTGCTGCGTGTGCGGCAAGCCGGTGTCGCCCCCTTACAACCTGGTAGCGGGGAGGATCTTCTGCGACCGCCACCTGGCCGCCATGAACAAGCCCCACCCCGGCTTCTGGCGGGCGGCGGTGGTGCAGCTCGTGGTGACAGGGCTGTTTGCCGTGGCCGTGATGCTGATAGCGCCCTACATCGGGCGGTTGGACGGTGCGTTGAGCGTGATAGTGGGCCTGGGGCTGGTGCTCGTGCCTACGGTGCTATGGATGGTCTATTTCTACAGGCAGGACCTGCGGGAGCCTGAGCCGAAGACGCGCATCCTGCAGGTATTCGGGCTGGCGCTGCTGCTGGCCGAGGCGGTGGGGTTCAGGCTGGTGAACGAGTGGTTCAACGTGCCCGAGTGGGCCTCGAGCCTGAACTGGACTTCACTGCTGGCCTCGGTGCTGATCGCGGGCTTCACCTGGCAAGGGATCACCTACGTGGCGGTGCGGGCGGTGGTATACGCGACGCCCGAGTTCGACGAGCGGATTGACGGGCTTGTGTACGGGACGATAGCGGGGCTGGGCGTGGCGACGCTGATTAATCTGCACTATGTGCTCGATAACATGGGCGTGGCGCTGGGAGCGGGGGTGGTGTTCATTGTGACGACGGCGCTTATACAGGCCTCGTTCAGTGGGGTGACGGGCTACTTCATGGCGCGGGGCAAGTTCGAGCACAAACCGGTCTGGTATGTGCCTCTGGGCGTGACCCTGGCGGCGGTGCTGGATGGGCTTTTCACCTGGCTGATAAACGAGGTGAGCGCGGACGGGCTGACGGTGGCCCCCTGGCGCTCGCTGGTGGTTGGCCTGCTGGTGGGGGCGGTAGCGTTCGGCGTGCTCCTCATGCTGCTGCGGCCGACCGAGAGGCCGCTGGAGCATGGGAGCGCGGTGCCGGCGGGCGGCGCGGAGTGATGCAATATGTCGTAGGGCCGGAAGCGGAGCGGACGACCCTACAGATACGCCTTACCAGTTCTTAGTTTGGACGCTTGCGGAGTGACGTGCATGCCGAGAATAGTAGGGGAGAGCAGATGAGCCGGACTATAGACGGCGTGACGGCCTGGCCGCTGCGTACCGCGCCCAAAGACGTGGGCGTGGCGGCGGTGGTGCTGGTCGCGCTCGCCCTGGGCTTGCTGCTGCGCTATGGCGTGGAGGGGCGGATGAAGACGGTGTCCAGCGCAGAGCCTAAAGTAGACATCTCATACCCGGCCAACTGGCGGGTTAGCAGACCGATCAGCGGGACGCTGATGCGGGTGGAAAACCCTCAGACGGCCTCCACCTACAAGACCAACGTGACGGTGGAGAGCCGGGAGCTTGATCCCGCGAGCCCACCCACGCTGCAGGAGCTGGTGGACAGGCGTGTGGCCCAGCACGGGAGCCTGGAGGGCTACCACTTCCTCTCCAACTCGGAGCGCACGGTCAACGGAAACAGGGCCGCGAACCTGGAATATGCCTTCGTGGTGCAGCCGATAGACACGCCTCGCAGTGCCTCTCTGCCCGTGGTGGTGCACAGCCGCGAATACATAGTCGTCACCAAGGACAGGACCTACTACCTGACGCTGGCCGCGCCGGAGAATGATTTCGCGCGGGTCGCATCGCAGTTCGACGGGATGGTCGAGACGGCGAGGTTGCCATGAGCAAGAAGCCCGGTAAACCGAAAGGCCAGGGGAGCGTCCCCAGGCGGAGAGTGCTGGCTGAGATACCCGAAGGGGATTTCGACACCGAGATGAAGCCCAAGGCCGTGAGCCCTGCCCAGGCTGAAGACATGGGTGAGGACCGCCTTGAGCTTCCCGACGGGGCGCTGGTGGCGATGCGCCGGAGCGGCGGACTGCGGTTCACTTCGAGGGCTATAGTAATCTACTCCGACGGGCGGGTGGTGGTAGATGGCGGCTCCGAGGCACATCAGGGGGCGGCACCCATCAGGAAGCTGGACGACGCCGAGATGGCGGGGCTCTACCGCGCTCTGGAGCAGGCCGGCCTCGACAAGCTGCCGCCCAGGATCGGCCGCCAGAACCCGGATGCGTATGCCTACGAGCTGGCCGCTCGCCTGGATGGCGAGGAGCACTTGACAGAGGTGTATGATGTAAGCATCCCCAAGCAGCTATCACCGCTGCTAAAACTCCTGGGGCAGTACCTGAATGAGGAGGGCAAGAAGGTGAATACGGATAATACGGAGAACATGGAAGTTTACCGCCGGGTGTTCGATGTGGTCAATCGAGGTGACGAGGCAGCCCTGGGCGACCTGTTGGCCGAGGACATTCTCGACCACAACCCTATTCCCGGACAGGAATCGGGCCTTGCCGGTTTCAAACAGTGGATGAGCTACATACGCATGGCAATTCCCGACGTTCGCGTAACGGTTGAGGACACCCTGAGCCAGGGCGATCGCGTGGCGGGCCGCGTGACCTACGAGGGCACCCACGAAGGCCCGGTCGCCGGTATTCGCGGGACCGGGAAGCACGTCCGGTTCACGGCCATCCATATCGTGCGCTTCGAAAACGGCAAGGCTGTGGAATGGTGGGGTGTGGCCGATCTCTTCGGCGTGATGCACCAGATAGGGGCGGAGATAAGAGGCTAGCCGAGCGACTTCTCTCAGTCCTCACAAGTACCAGGGCGGGCCGTGGCCTGGGTAGACGGTGTGCGCGCCTTTGGAGCGGATTAGCTGCCAGCTCTGGTAGGCGAGGTCGGAGGGGTCATCGGGGACGAAGGCGGGGGGCGTGAGGTCGCCGGTGAAGGCTATGCCTTCATCGAGGACCAGGGTGACGCTGTCGTCGGAGTGGCCGGGGGTGGACAGGATCTCGCCCTGGATGCCAATGGTTTGCAGGAAGGCGCGGCTTTCAGGGACGCTGAGTTCGGTGTTGCCCAGCGGATCGATCTCGGTGTAGTGGTCCTGTGGCTTCACGTAGCGGCTCAGGAGCGGGATACCGGCGAGCTGGGTGTCGAGCACGATCAGGCGAACGCCAAGCTGCTTGAGGTCCTGGGCCAGGCCGGCGTGGTCGGGGTGGAAATGCGTGACTAGCTGGTAGGGTATACTCTCCAGGCGTACGCCCATGCGTTCGCAGGCATGGCGCATCTCGCCCAGCCGGCCGGGCCAGCCGGCATCGACCAGCAGCCTCGGGGCGGTGTCGGCCAGGACGTAGTAGTTGGTAGAGCGGTATCCCACGTTGACGATGTTCATGTGGGGATATTGTAACCTATGGAGATGCCGGGCTGCTAAGCTAAGCGTGCAGGCGCAAGATACCAAAGGCTGTAGGGGCAGGCCCCCGTTG
Source organism: Chloroflexia bacterium (assembly GCA_045805005.1). Classification (GTDB taxonomy): domain Bacteria; phylum Chloroflexota; class Chloroflexia; order QHBQ01; family JADMIH01; genus JADMIH01. Next base: position 563 of record JBJMMB010000372.1, on the reverse strand, counting down.
CCTGCCCGGGTGGTTTTACACCAAAGCACAAGGTAAGCAACCAGGGCAGGCAACGGGGGCCTGCCCCTACAGCGTTTTGCCTAGCTTCAGAAGTTTTCGTTGGGGTTTCCGCTATACGCACCCCTCGCCTGAATCATGTAGAATGAGGGCGTGTCTGAGCCGGTGGGTCAAGCGGAAATGCTGCAAGGAGGGGACTGAATGAAAACGATTGGGGTGCTTGGGGGTCTGGGGCCGCAGGCTACTATGGATTTCGAGGAGCGGGTGCACGCGGTGTCGCAAAGGCTTATTCCGCCGATGGCTAGTTCGGGGTATCCGCCCATGGTGGTGTTTTACCACAGGTACCCTCCGATGGTGGTAGACGACACGGGCAAGCCTGTGGTTCCGCTGCAACTGGAGCCACACATAGTAGAGGTATTGGGTAAGCTGGGGCAGATGGTAGATTTTATGGTCATCACGGCAAATGGACCGCATTTACTTCGAGAGCAGATCGAGGAAAGCTCGGGCCGCAAGGTGCTTAGCATGATCGAGATCGCGCTGGAGGAGGTGGGGAGGCGCGGCTGGCG
>JBJMMB010000371.1:0-10062 GCA_045805005.1 Chloroflexia bacterium | reverse complement strand
CTGGGCACGATGCTCCACTGCGTGCCGTCCCAGTGCTCTATCAGCGTCTGGGCTGCGCCGGATTGGTTAGACGAGTAGCCTACGGCCCACACGTCGGCGGGGGATGTGCCGCTCACGGCCATCAGGCGGTTGTGCACCCCGTTCCCGCTTCTGTTCGGGCTAGGCGCGATGCTCCACTGCGTGCCGTCCCAGTGCTCTATCAGCGTCTGGTAGACCGGTATGCCTGCGTTATAGTAGTAGCCGACTGCCCACGCGTCGTGGAGGTTCACGGAATAGACCCCTTGCAGAAAGCCGGCATAGAAGCTGGGGTTAGGGCTCGCCACGCGTGTCCACTGCGCGCCGTCCCAGTGGATGATCATGGTGCGCATGGGGCTGTCGTAATAGTGGCCGACAGCCCAAACGTCGTTGGAGGCGGAGGCGGAGACCGAATTAAGGTTGTTCGCGAAGTTGCCATTGGGGCTCGGCAGCGTGGTCCACCGCGCTCCGTCCCAGTGCTCGGTGAGGTTGGCCGTGGTTCCGCCCTGCGTTTGCACGCCCACGGCCCATACGTCGTCGGGTGCTATAGCGGCGAGCGCCCGGTATTCGTTCGTGTTGGGGGTGTGAGTTGGGCTCGTCACAATCCTGAAATAGAGGCCGCATTGCGGCACTTGGGTCGGGGTGACAGTGGGCGTGTTAGTGGGCGTGGTTGTGGGGGTGAAAGTGTGCGTGCGGGTGGCCGTGGGCGGGGTACCCGTCGGCGTGGGGGTGCCGGTGACGCAAGGGCTCGTCGTGTAGTGTTCTATGAGGGTTTGATGGCCCGAGTAGGGGTAATCTCCGGCGGCCCATACGTCGGCAGTGCCTACTGCTGCCACCCCGTAAAAGACCGCGCTGTGACCTGGCGGGTCGGGGCTCGGTATCTGGGTCCAGTTGGCCCCGTCGAAGTGGAGGGCGAGCGTGTAGAGTTGGCAGTAGTCACACTCACCCACGGCCCAGACATCGCTGTGGCCGAGGGCCACTATCGACCGCAGGGCAAAAGGGTCCAGGCCGGGCACAAGAATGCTGTTCCACACTACGCCGTTCCAGCGCAGGATGAGCTTATAAGAGCCGTGCTCGCCGACCGCCCAGGCATCGTCCCGCGAGATGGCGGCCACCCCCAGCAGGCTGTTGTAACCGACCTCATTGGGAGAAGGCACTACGCTCCATGCCGAGCCGTTCCAGTGAAGGACCAGCGTGTAGCCCCGCGAGTCGTTGTCATGGTAGTGGCCTACCGCCCACACGTCATCTGTTGCCGTGCCCGATACCGAGAAGAGCCAGTTTTCGGCTGAGCCGGCGTTCGGGCTTTGCACCTCGCTCCAGGACGCGCCGTCGTAGTGCATGGTGAAGGTCCAGTGGCTGCCGGCGCGATATACGGTGCCCACAGCCCATATGTCGGTTGGGCTGATGGCGGTTATGCCCCTGAGGCTTCCGCTCGTGGTAATGGGCACGGTGCTCCAGGCGCTGCCGTCGTAATGCATGAGCAGCGTCCCGCCCGTGCTAAAGTTCTCGCCCCCCGCCCAGACGTTGGTGGGCGATACTGCAGCGACGGCCGATAGAGTACCGGTTATGGGGCCCGTGGCAGGGCCGGGCGCTATGCTCCACGAACCGCCATCCCAGCGCTCGATGAGGGGGTGGTAACCGGTCGAAGGGCTGAAAGTATACCCGGCTGCCCAGACATCCGCAGAGGAAGACGCAGAAATACCGGTAATATAGTTGTCGGCGCCCGAAACATTCGGGCTGGGCACGAGGTTCCAGGTGGGCACGCAGCCGGAGCAGGCGGGCTGCGCCGCACCGCTTTGTGGCCGGCTCGCGCTATAGCCCGGTGCCACCGCAGTGGAGCGTGCGGCATCGGCGGACAGGGATGACAGCGCGCTTACAACACCCAAACCGCAGAGCAGGCCGGCTAACCCGAGCAATGCCCGGAGGAGGAACCGCAATGGCAGGAGGGTCAGGCTCAGGCATACCGGCATTGCGTTCGACTGCCTTTCTATTTATGAAATAGGAGAGTAATTCTACTTTTGAACGGGAGAGTACCAAGTCACATATGGGAGCGATAAACGTACTCATAGTAGCACGAAATCGCTCGCTTTGCAATAGGTTCGTTAACTTGGATTACTACAACCCCCGACCGATGGCGGTATCGGGCGGAGGTGGGTATAATTGCAGGGACAGGCCAGGCTAGAGCGTCAGGCCGGACGCCATAAGCCCCCTGCGGAGGAGGACCCAAATGTCCAGGACCATGCTGCAAACTATACGGCGCTCTATCCCCTTTAGCGGTGAGCGCCTTTAGGAGTGCGCCTGGCGGTAAGTAGCTGAGGAATACGGCCGGCAAGCCGGAACAGCGCCCTTCCACTTGGGTTCGGAGGGTTGGTTTGTGCCGGCGGTGGGCCGGTATCGCTGATTTTGCCGGGGGTTGAGGGATCGCATCAGGCGGTCGCGGGCGCGCTCCTGCCCGTGGCCTTATCGTTTGAATTAGAAGATTTGTAGCGCCACGGGCCGGCCCGTGGCTTTTCTTTTTGATTCCTGTTAGGAGCACTAATGTCGTTGACACTTCCCCTTGGCGAGTATCGCCGGCTGCTCAATACCTATTTGCGGCCCCAGCGTGCGCGGGTGGTGCTGCTGGCCGGGCTGCTGCTCGGCAGCGTGGCTTTGCAACTGGCCAATCCGCAGATCATCCGCTATTTCATCGACGCGACTCAGCGTCAGGGCGACGTCGCCCCCCTGGTGTACGCGGGCATCGCCTTCATCGCAGTCAGCCTGACCGGGAGGCTGCTCTCCATCGCCATCACCTACCTTAGCATCAACGTCGGCTGGCGCGCCACCAACTCGCTGCGCGCCGCGCTGACCGAGCACCTGCTGCGGCTCGACATGCCTTTTCATAAGACGCACACCCCCGGAGAGCTGATCGAGCGCGTCGATGGCGACGTGAACGAGCTGGCCGATTTCTTCTCGCTGTTCGTCATCCGCGTAGTCACCAGCGGCTTGCTTATCGCGGGTGTGCTGGTATTGTTCTTCATCGAGAACCCCCTGGCCGGGCTTGCCATGACGCTCTACGGCGCGGTCAGCGTGGGCGCGCTGGCGGCGCTGCAGGGGGTAGGCGTGCGCCGCTGGACCGCCGCGAGGCAGGCAGCCGCCGAGCAGTACGGTTATATCGAGGAGCGCATCTCCGCCGTGGAGGACATCCAGGGGAGCGGGGCGGCGCCTTACGCTTTGTGGCGGCTATTGAGCTTCGCGCGCCCGGCGACCAACACGCGCCGCTCGGCTGAGATGGTTGAATACTTCAGCGCCGGCATCGGCAGCCTGCTCTTCGGGATCGGTTGGGCGCTGGGGCTGGGCGTCGGAGCCTATCTCTACTCGCAGCAGAGGATCACCATCGGCACCGTCTTCCTGATCATCTCCTACGTCAGCATGCTGGCCGGCCCGCTCGAAAGCCTCCGTAAGCAGGCTAGCAACCTCCAGCGCTCGACGGCAGGCATAGGGCGGATCGCCGAGCTGTTCCGTAAACAGCCCGACGTGCCCATCCATGAACAGGGCAGGCAGGCTCTGCCGATCGGTGCGCTCCCGGTCCAATTCGAGGGCGTCTCGTTTGCCTACGCGGACCAGGTAGCGGTGGGCGGGGAGACGCCTGAGGACCTGGAGGGGGACGCGGAGGCGGATCAGGAGGTTGGGCTGGTATTGCGCGACGTTTCGTTCAGCCTCCCCGCCGGGCGCGTGCTCGGCGTGCTGGGGCGCACCGGCTCGGGCAAGACGACGCTTACCCGCCTCTTGTTCCGTCTTTACGACCCCGACGGTGGGGCCGTGAAGCTGGGCGACGTTGATATAAGGGAAGCCGGATTGGACGACCTGCGCGCCCGCGTGGGCATGGTGACGCAGGAGGTGCAGCTTTTTAGCGCCAGCTTGCGCGACAACATCGCCTTCTTCGACCCCGGCATCAGCGACGAGCGGATCATGGCCGCGCTCGACGCCCTGGGGCTGCCTGATTGGCTTGGCGCTATGCCGCGGGGCCTCGATACGCGCCTCGCGGCCGGCGACGCGGGTATGTCGGCGGGCGAAGCGCAGTTGCTTGCTTTCACACGCCTGCTGCTCAAAGACCCCGGCCTCGCCATCCTGGACGAAGCGGCCTCGCGGCTCGACCCGATCACGGAGCAGCGCCTCGAGCGAGCCATAACCCGGCTGCTGCAAGGGGACGCCGGCCATCGCCTGCGCACCGCCATTATTATAGCCCACCGCCTCCGAACGGTGCAGCGCGCCGACGATATTCTGATCCTCGAAGGTGGTCGCGTGGTTGAGTATGGTCCCCGCGAGCGGCTGGCCTCGGATCGCGGCTCGCGTTTCTACAGCCTGCTGCAAACCGGTCTTGAGGAGGCCCTGGCATGAGCAGGAAAACGCGTGCGGCAAAGGCAACTAGCCACAAGATAGGCACGGCCTTTTACAACTGGCAGCAAATACGCTACGCGCCCAGGCCGTTATTGCTGCTGATCGTTTGCGACCTGATCTTTTACGGCTCCCGCGTGGTGCCCGGCTTGATCGAGAAGGCCGCCCTCGACAGGCTCACGGGTGCCGCGCCGGTGCAACTTAGCATAGCGGCGCTGATCGTCCTTTACATCTCGGTCGAGCTTGGGCGCGCGGTCGCATACCTGGGCGACGCCTGGGGTGGCTGGACGTTTCGCGGCCTATTGGGCACGCTGGTGCGGCGCAACCTGTTCGCCGCCGCGCTGCGCAGGCCGGGGGCGCTCGCGCCGCCCGTCTCGTCGGGCGAGGCGGTCAACCGCTATCGCGACGACGTAGCGGAGACCGCCGACTTCCCAACCTGGATCGGCACAAATCTCGGGTACCTCGCCTCGTTCGTCATCGCCGTCACCATTATGGTGAGCATAAACGCGACGATCACGCTGGTGATTTTCCTGCCTCTAGTCATCACTATCCTGTCGAGCTACGTCGCCTGGGCGCGCTGGCGGGTGGCCTGGCACCAGGTGGGCCAAACAAGCGACGCGGTAACCGGCTTCCTGGGCGAGCTTTTCGGGGCGGTTCAGGCGGTCAAGGTGGCGGGCGCCGAGCGCAAGGTGATCGGCCACTTCGATACGCTGAACGACATGAGGCGCGAAGCGAAAGTGAGTGCGGGCGCCCTCCAGGCGACCATCCAGGCTTTCGAGGGCGGGTCGATCGATTTCGGCGTGGGCGTCATCTTGCTGCTGGCAGGGCAGGCTATGGCGGCGGGCACCTTCTCGGTTGGCGATTTCGCCCTTTTCACTTACTATCTCGTTTTCGCCACCGACCTGCCCGCGTTGATCGGCAACTTCATCGGCGATTACCAGGCGCAAGAGGTGTCGATCGACCGCATGGTGGCGCTGGTGCCCAACGAGCCGCCCACGGCCCTGCTCGAACACCACCCGGTCTACCCCAACGGCGGCGAGCCTCGCCCACCGGCCCCGATCGCGAGCCCGGCCGATCGGCTTTCCCTGTTGGAGGTGCGCGGGTTGACATACCGGCATCCGGGCTCAACGACCGGCATCCGCGATGCGGACTTGAGCCTGCCTGGCGGCTCGTTCACCGTGATCACCGGGCGGGTCGGCTCGGGCAAGACGACGCTGCTGCGCGCCCTGCTCGGCCTGCTACCGAAGGAGGGTGGTGAAGTAACCTGGAACGGCCTGCCGGTTGCCGACCCTGCCAGTTTCTTCGCCCCGCCGCGCTGCGCCTACACGCCGCAGGTGCCGCGCCTGTTCAGCGAGACGTTGCGCGAGAACATCCTGCTCGGCCAACCCGCCGACGCGCATGAGCTTGCGGAAGCCATCCACCGTACGGTGCTCGAACCCGACGTGGCCGCGCTGGATAGGGGACTGGACACGCTGGTCGGCCCGCGGGGCGTGCGGCTATCTGGAGGCCAGGTGCAGCGGGTCGCGGCGGCGCGTATGCTGGTGCGCCGTCCCGCACTGCTCGTTTGCGACGACCTTTCGAGCGCGCTCGACGTCGAAACCGAGAAGGTGCTGTGGGAGCGCGTGCTCGGCCAACCCGGTGACGCCTCCGGCGCCCGGCCCGCCGTCCTGGCGGTATCACACCGTCGCGCCGCCCTCCGCCGCGCCGACCAGATCATCGTGCTGAAAGACGGCGCGGTGGTCGCGACCGGCACGCTTGACCGCCTCCTGGCGACCAGCGATGAGATGCGCCGCCTCTGGGCGGGCGACATCGCGGACGAGGGTGGGGAAGTGGGGAATGAGTTTGTGCATGGAAGCGTTCAGACCCAAATCTGAACGCTTAATCGCGCGTCAGCCTTGGAGGGGAAGCGCCCCCTGAGCTATAATGGGCCACGGATGCGCTTTTCTACCACGGCGGACAGCGTGCGCATTCCCTAACTGAGCCAATACAAACACGTTCCGATTGGCGGTTGCCTCCTTCAACCTCGATGCGATGAACTTTGCCCTCAAAGTGACGACCTCGACCCTGTTGCTCCGCTTTCCTTCCCCGGCTGTTGAGAGAGGAATGGCCTGAGCCGGCGAGGTTTCCGTATCCTATGCCTGCTCTTACTACAGATACCCAGCACGACAATCGATCCCCCGCACCGAACAATGTGCCGGGGCTGCTGACCACGCTGGTCGGCCGCCAGCCCGAGGTGGCCGCGGTCCGCGAGTTACTCCTACGGGAAGATATCCGCATTGTGACCCTCACGGGCGCACCGGGCATCGGTAAGACGCGCCTGGGCATCGAGGTGGTCGCCGGCCTTCTCGGTGACTTCGCGGATGGCGTCTACTTTGTCAACCTGGCCCCAGTTACCGACCCGGATGCGGTGGCGCAGGCCATAGCTGCCGCGCTGCGGCTAAGGCAGATTGGAGACCGATCCTTAGAGGAAAACCTGAGCAGGTTCCTATCCGGTAAGGAGATGTTACTCTTGCTCGACAACTTCGAGCAGGTGTTAGCAGCAGGTCCGGTGGTGGCCCAACTGTTGATGGCAGCGCCCGGGCTTAAGGTGCTTGCCACGAGCCGCGAGTTGCTGAGCCTGTCGGGCGAGCATGGATTTCCGGTACCTCAACTCTCCCTGCCACCGGTGCTTACCGCAGACGGCGACTCGGGGAGGTACACCCCTTTGCCGGCGGAACGCCTTGGCGACTACGAATCGGTGCAGCTCTTCGCGCAACGCGCGGCGGCATACAAGCCCGATTTCGTTCTCGGGGAAGAGAACGCGCACATAATAGCCGCTATTTGCCGCAAGCTCGACGGGTTGCCCCTGGCGCTTGAGTTGGCCGCGGCTCGCATCCGGCACCTGTCGCCGCAGGCCATATTGGACAGGCTCCAGGACCGGCTAGCTCTGTTGACGGGCGGGGCGCGAGACCTGCCGGTACGGCAGCGGACACTCCGGGCCACTATCGAGTGGAGCTACAGCCTGCTGAGCGAAGAGGAGGAACGACTGTTCAGGCGCCTGGCCGTGTTTCAAGGGGGTGGGACGCTCGAGGCTGTAGAAGCGGTGTGTAATGCGCGCCAGGATCTGGGTATGGAGCCCCTGGAGGGCGTGGCCTCGCTTGTGGATAAGAGTCTGCTGCGCCAGGCGGCGGGGCTGCGCGCCATGAGCGGCCGCGGACCAGAGGAGGAGGGCGAGCCTCGATATTTGATGTTGGAGACCCTCCGGGAATACAGCAAGGAAAGGCTGGAGGAGAGCGGGGAGGCGGAAGACCTACGGAAAGCCCACGCCATCTACTTTACCAACCTGGCCGAGCGAGCCGAGCCTGAGTTGCTCGGGCCGCTGCAGGTGGCGTGGCTTGACCGTTTGGAGAGCGAACAGGACAACCTTCGGGCGGCGCTGATCTGGGCTTATCGCAATAGTCTCGAAGTGGGCCTGCGGCTGGTAGCCGGCCTCAACATATATTGGAACCGGCGTGGGTATTTGGTCGAAGGACGGGAGTGGGCATCAGGAATGGTCGCCAGGGCGCGGGCAACCGGGCTAACGGTGGTTGCTGGGGCTTACTCAGGCTCAATCGCGGCTTCGATGGCGCGGGCTCTGTACACGCTGGGCTTGATCGCCTTCCGGCAGGGCCACTTCGTGGCGGCGGGGGACCTTCTGACCGAGAGCGTGCAGACGTACAAGGACCTGCGAGAGCGAGGGGACGCAAGGGGTCTGGCCGAGTCGCTGAACGTTCTGGGGATCGTCAAGAGCCGCCTGGAGAACATGGCGGCCAGGCGCGCTCTCCACGAGGAAGCCCTGGAACTGGCGAGACAGGCGGGAGACGAATGGAGCGTTGCCCGGTCGCTCTACCAACTGGGGCACGTAGCGCGGCTGACTGGCGACTACGCGACCGGGCGCTCGCTGTTCGAAGAGAGTCTGACGCTGTTCCGGGAGTCGGGCGATCAATTTAATATCGCCCTCGCGCTCATCGGCCTGGGGCAGATGGCCGACCGCCAGGGTGATGGCGAAGCGGCCCTCGGCTTGTTCGGGGAGAGCCTCAGTATCTTCAAGGAATTGGGGGATAAGTGGGGAATCGCGGGTTCGCTCTATTGCCTGGGGTCCACCTACCTCTCCTTGAGAGACTACGCAAGAGCGCGCGCGACGCTGGAAGAAAACTGTGCTCGCACGGAAGACCTGGGGGCCACGGGAGACCTGGCCGAAGCGCTCGAACAGCTTGGCAAGGCTGCTTACTTTCAGGGCGACTATTCGGGTGCCCATTCCCTGTACGAGCGTAGTTTGTCGTTGTTCCAGGGCCTGGGAGACAAAATGGGCACCGCACATTGCCTTATGGACCTGGCCGGGATAGCGGCGGTGGCAGCACCCGCGGCAGGACGCCAGGCCAAAAGTAGAGGCACAGCGGAAACGGCACAACGTCCCGCGGCAATCATTGGAGCAGCCCGGCTACTTGGCGCAACTCAAGCCCTGTTGGAAACGGTTGGCTTTGAATTTGAGCCCGCAGATCGAGAGCGATTCAGCGGATACGAAAGCGCGGCCCGCGCTCAACTTGGCGAGCGAGCGTTTGACAAAGCCTGGGCCGAAGGTAAAGCTATGACCATAGAGCAGGCCGTCGAGTACGCCCAGGTTGTGCCCGCTCCGGGGCTGCCTGATGCGGGCGAGCGCCGTACCGCCCGATCGGACTTCGGGGGGCTAACCAGGCGTGAGCGCGAGGTCGCTGCCCTCATCACCCAGGGGAAGACCAACCGCCAGATAGCCGCCGACCTTGTGGTCACAGAGCGCACGGTAGAAGGGCATATCAATAATATCTTCTCCAAGCTGGGCTTTCGCTCCCGCGCCCAGATTTCCGCCTGGGCGGTCGAGAACGGCCTGGTAAAGCTGTCTAAATAGGCCCGCGCCCGACGATAAATTAAGTACTCCCCATTCAAAATCCAGGTGTTTTCCACGGTGTCGCGCGGGCATACCTCTGCTAGAGTAATGCCATCAACTGGCAACCATTCAATTAGGAGGTTCAAAACCAATGGCTTATAACTTAGAAGGCCGCTTGCTCGAAGTGTGTACCTGCAACACCCTCTGCCCATGTTGGGTGGGAGAGGACCCGGACGGCGGGACCTGCGACGGAGTGCTCTCCTGGCAGGTTGACCGGGGTACCGTCAACGGCGTGGATGTATCCGGCCACAACCTGACCATCCTGACCCACATTCCAGGCAACATCCTGAAGGGCAACTGGCGCGTGGTGGTGTACGTGGACGACAAAGCTACACCCGAGCAGCAAGAAGCGCTACTGAACGTGTGGACGGGCAAGCTTGGTGGCCCCGTAGCCGACCTGGCGCAACTGGTGGGCGAGGTGGCAGCGGTGGAGCGCGTGCCGATGAACTTCCAGGTTCAGGGCGGCAAAGGCACGCTGGAGATCGGGAATGTTATCGAGGCGGAGATGTCGCCCTTCCACGGGGCCACCGGCGAGGCCACAACTCTGCACGATACCGTTTTCACCACTATCCCAGGCTCGTCTGCCTATCCAGGCAAGGCGGCAAATTACAAGGTTGACGTGCCTCAGCATGGGTTCAAGATCGACCTGCAGGGCCACAACTCGGTTCAGGGTAGCTTCCGCTTCGAAGCAGCATAAATTTTCTGAATATCGTGTTGTTGTGTTAGTGTGT
>JBJMMB010000370.1:0-5598 GCA_045805005.1 Chloroflexia bacterium | reverse complement strand
TGCCCAGCCCTGATTTTACCAGATGAGGAGTGAGAGCACCAACAGGGTGGGTGGGGCGAGCGGGGAATGTATAATGTGGGCTACGGATTGGGGGTACATGTAGTGTACAAACGGTACAGTTATGTTGGGTCGGACGGCCAGGCGGCGCAATCCGGCGACAGCACAGGTCGCATGCTTGTGGATACGAAGGAGAACCTCCTTCATTGGATGCTCGCTGCCGAGCCGCTGAGACGGATGAAGTGGGGAGAGGTAACCGTGACGATGATCGTTGACCTGGAAGGCAGGCTGTGGATAGCGGACCAGCATTCGGAGCACGTGGCCTGCGCGGGCGGGCGCGACGTGCTGGCGGCTGGCGAGATGACCTTCTCGGTGAGCGGGGATGGGGTATCCGTTTCGGAGGTGAGCAACCAATCGACCGGATACTGCCCGGAGCCGGAATCGTGGTGGGCGGTCGATGCGGCCCTAACGCGGCTTGGCATATCGCACCCTGCCATATTTACAAGCGTGTTCGTATTCCGGCGCTGTGAGGTCTGCGGGATGACCAACGTGGTCAAGGACGGGTGGTTTGAGTGCGCTGTGTGCCAGGCACCTCTTAGCCGGGGGTGGAACTTTGGGTAGGGTTTTTCGCAACCGATCGTGTGGCAGGGGAGGTGACTTATGGTTGAGACAACCAAGGACGAGGAAATACTCGAACATTACAGGCGCTTTATAGGTCCGGAGGGGCGGAAAATGCTCGTGGAGGACTTGCCTGACGAGGCTCCTAATCCTCTGTACGTCGTGAAGTTTCCCGCTCCGTCAGAGGAGTCCGACTGGGTCTACGCAACCATAGGTATGAGCCGCAAGCCGATGATGTTTCCCGGCCCAGGCGCGGGGATACCGAGGTACTCGGAACTTCTATTATATTCAGCCGAGTCGTATGATGACCTGGCGGAGTTTCTGGGCAACCTGGCGGCGTACCCATTTGTGCAGGATACGTTTTTTGCGCCTGGACATACGGTAGCGGGTAGCCCTGGTGTTGGCGTGGTTAAAGGCTCACCGTTGACAGAAGCTCTTCTTACAATCCCTTATTTTGAGCCTCGCGAGTTCGAGGTGATACTGCATGCTGATGGTACGCATACACATATGCTGTGGGTCACTCCTATTTATCTGTCGGAGCGCCTTTTGGTAAGGGAGCATGGCAACATGGCCTTGCAACAACTCTTCTCCGACCACGAAGCAGACGTTTCGAACCTGTGGCGGCCTCCGGTGGTATAAGGTCCTGTATGAGGTCGTATGGTAGCAACCCCAGAGATTGGTGGTATACGAACGGGGCAGGCAATGGGGGCCTGCCCCTACGGTTTTGTGTGGCCGGTGAGAGGGTAGAGGTCCGCTCGGTTGGAATTAGAACGGATACCCCTGGAGGCCCTGGAGGCCTTTGAGGCAGGAGATCTCGCCGGCAATGTTGTCGGCGTGGCCGGCTACTTGGCGGCTGAGGATCCAACCCAGGGTGACGCTGCCGGTGCCTTCGCCGGAGAGGTCGATGAGCCTGTCGAGGTCTTCGGGGGTTAGGGAGGCGACGTATTGGTCGGAGGCGGCGTAGACGGCGCGTGCGTACTCACGCACGGCGGGGATGTCGACCCGGACGCGGCGGGTCCAGCCCGCGTAGTCGTGCCACTCTTCGCCTGTGGAGGGCATCATCTCGCTGAGGCCGGCCTTGCCCGACCAGTCGCTGTCGTAGAGGGGCCTGCGGTGCTGGAGAATAGCGTTGACGATCCTGTCCTCGGTCAGCACGACGTGCGCGTAGGTGGCACCGACCGGGTTGGCGCGGCCTGGGGGCATCCAGTGGGCCGCATCGGGGGTCACGTCGACCATGACGGCCTCCAGGAGGTTGTGGGCTTCTTTCAGGTCTTCGCGAAGGAGTGAAACCGCGTCCATGGTAATAGGGTCCTTTCGCCGGTGTGCCGGGCTAATATTCCGAACATCTACAGAGAGGTGGGAGCCGGGAGTAGGGTATCTGTTGGGCGGTTTAGGCGTAAGGGTGAGGGTTGAACGGCCCCGAGGATGGTACGTGGCATTATACCATCCCACGGCTTGAACCAGAGTTGGGGACGCGTGCACCGGGCGGGGCGGGGACGATTTCCCTGCTTGTTAGGAAGATGTAATAGAGATGTAATACTGCTGTAATAAAATCGGCGGCATGTGGTACCGGGAATGCTAGCTCTTGTAGTCATGCGACGTGCCGGCAATGCGGCTGGTACTTACTTTAACTACAGGAGCAGCACCATGTCGAACCTCAAACGGACGTTAATCGGACTGATGGCTATTAGTTTGCTGGGATTGCCGCTAGCACCACAGCGAGCGGCTGCCCAGGCGAGTACCAAAACCTACCAGGTGACGGTGACCAATATCACCAACAGCAAGCAGGGGCTGTCACCGCTGGTGATAGCAACGCACCCGGCTTCCGTGCATGGCTGGCAGATGGGGCAGGTGGCGTCCAAAGGGACGGCGCTGCTGGCAAGAGAGGGGATGCCCGATCTGCTGGCCTCCGAGCTGAAGCCGAACGCGACCGACGTGCAGGTGACCCATGCGCACCTTCTGCCTGGGGATAGTATCACGGTGACGATAACGGCGAAGGACGGGGATATGATCTCGGCGGCCACGATGCTGATTGAGACCAACGACGGGTTCACCGGGCTGGATGCGGCGGCGCTGACCGATGGGAATACCGAGACGATGGCCTACGACGCGGGGGCCGAGGACAACACCGAGGCGGCAGCCGACGTGCCCGGCCCTCCCTTTGGTGGTAAGAACCATGGGCCGGATACCAACCCTCCGCAGCCGATTAGCGCCCACCCAGGCATCCAGGGCAAGGCGGACGTTCCCGCGGCAGATTTCAACTGGTCGGGGCCGGTGGCCCGCTTCACGATCAAGGCGGTCGATGCCAACAGCGTCTCGCCAGCCCCGCCCGCTTATGAAGTTACCGTGACGAACATCACCAACAGCATGCAGGGGCTATCGCCGCTGGTGGTGGCGACACACCCGGCTTCCGTGCATGGCTGGCAGATGGGGCAGATAGCCTCTAAGGGGACAGCACTGCTGGCCAGGGAAGGCATGCCGGCTATGCTGGCCTCGGAGCTAAAGGCGGCGGGCGCTACGGACGTGGCGACCACGAACGCGCACCTGCTGCCCGGCGACAGCATCACCGTGAGAGTTAGCGCGAAACAGGGGGATACGTTGTCGGCGGCGACTATGCTGATCCAGACCAACGACGGGTTCACCGGGCTGGATGCGGCGGCGCTGACCGATGGGAACACGGATACCAATGCGTATGATGCGGGGGCGGAAGACAACACCGAGGCTGCCGCCGATGTGCCCGGTCCGCCCTTTGGGGGCAAGAACCATGGGCCGGACACCAACCCTCCGCAGCCGATTAGCGCCCACCCAGGCATCCAGGGCAAGGCCGATGTGACCGCGCCTTTCCAGTGGTCGGGGCCGGTGGCTCGCTTCACGATCAAGACGCTGAGCAGCAGCGCCCTGCCGAGCGTTGGAAGCCCGGCGGGTAGCCCGACGGGTAGCACCACGGGCAGTACAGCCGGGAGTACAGCCGGGAGTACAGCCGGCAGCACCACGGGCAGCATGACTAGTGCTCCGAGCACCGGGACGACCGAGGCTACGAGTGGGTCGATGCCGGGGATGCCTCACACCGGGGTGCCCGACTTCACAATCTGGGTGATCGCGGGGCTGGCGGCAGCCCTGGCGCTCGCGGGGCTTGGCCTGCGGCGCAGAGGGACTGTACACGTACGTTAGAATTCGCCGATTAACCACAAAACCCGTGGCGTGTGCGCCACGGGTTTTGTGGTTAATCTCTATTTTCGCTTGATGTTCGGCGTGAGTTGGTGCAGGCCGAAGCCGAGGAGGACCATGAGGAGGAGGGTGCCTATGGCTACCTGGTAGGCGAACTGGCCGAACTGGCGGGGGTCGAGGAGGACCAGGGTGGTGCCCCAGAGGAGGGGACCGAGGACCGCGCTGAACTTGCCTGTGAGGTTGTAGATGCCCATGAACTCGCCTAGCTTCTCGCGGGGGCTGAGCTCGATCATCATGGTGCGGGCGGCGGTCCAGGTGCTGCCGAGGGCTATACCTGCGACGGTGGCTATGACGTACTGGAAGATGAACTTGTCGGTGATGAGCATAGCCGCGACGAAGACGCCCACCCACATCAGGAGGCTGATGGTGATGGCCTGCTTGGAGGTGAGGCGGTCGGTGACGAAGCCGAAGAGGAATGAGCCGAGCACGGCGGCGACGATGGCAGGGGCGAGCACCTGGAAGGCGCTGGTGAAGCCTATCACCTGGGTGGCGTAGACGCCCATGGCCACGATGACGGTGTTGAGGGCGTCGGAGTAGAAGAAGTTGGCGACCAGGAAGATGAAGAGGCCGGGCACCTGGCGGATGTCCTGGATGGTGCGCCAAGTCTGGGTGAGGCTGCCGCGCCAGGTGAGGCCGGAGGCGGGGCCTTCGGCTGACGACGGACGATGGACGATGGACGATGGGGATGAGGTACCAGTGTCCTCGCTTCCATCGTCTATCGTCCGTCGTCCATCGTCCGTCAAGCTGGTTCGTTCGCGGACGAAGAGGAAGCAGGGCAGGGCGAAGAGGAGGAAGAGGGCGGCGGTGGGGAGGAAGGCGGCCTGATTAGGGCCGCCGCGCACTATGGAGTCGACGATGGCCCCGCCGGCCAGGGCTCCAGCGTAGCCGAGGCCCACACCTATGCCGGATACCTTGCCCCAGTTGAGGGTGGTGCTGACGGAGGGGAGGAGGGCGTCGTAGAAGACGAGGGCGGTCTGGTAGCCTATGTTGGCGAGGATGAGGGCGGCAACCACGAGCCAGAGGTTGGATACGAGGCCCATGACGGCCGTCATGGTGACGCAGAGGAGGGTGGTGCCGATGAGCCAGGGCATGCGCCTGCCGCCTCCGCGGTCGGACATAGCGCCCAGGAGGGGGGAGATGAGGGCCACCACGAGGAGGGAGGCGGACATGGGGTAGGCGTAGACCCAGTCGTTGAGCTGGAGGTCGCGGATGATGAAGGCGGGGAAGTAGACGCTTATGATGTTGAGGGAGAAGATGGTGTTGGCGAAGTCGTACAGGGCCCAGGAGCCGACTGATAGGGGGCTTATTTTTCGACCGGTATCGACCGCTTCGAGGACGATGGAATGGGGTGCGGTTTGAGCCTGAGAGGGGGTGGCTGGGGATGATGCCATACTTCCTCCTGCAAATTGTATTCGATAGGGTCGAGTGATATACTCGCTGTACTTTTCGGCGTTGCGAGGTGGCCCGGCCCATTTGCCCGGCAGGGGTGCCCGGCAGATAATGCACTTTAGCAAATTAATGTGGATATAGTAGAGTAGAGCCACGGCACAGAAGTGGGGGTTAAGAGTACAATGGCAAAAGCACTGAAGGTGGCGCTAACCGACAACCAGGAGCAAGAGCTTGTTCGATTACGAGACCACCATCCAAAGCCATATGTTCGAGAAAGAGCATCAGCCATTCTGAAAGTGGCTCGGGGGCAATCGGTTCGCCAGGTAGCCCTGTTCGGGTTGCTGCGACCTCATCACCCCGAAACTG
>JBJMMB010000369.1:0-8528 GCA_045805005.1 Chloroflexia bacterium | reverse complement strand
CATGCTGCAGGGCTTCGATGCCAATTGGACAGAAGTTGACAGCACCCGCAGGCTGGTCACGTACACGAATCTGGACCCTGGCCGGTACATATTCCGTGTTACCGCCGCGAATGCCGACGGCATTTGGAATCCTACCGAGCGCACGCTCACGCTTGTCATCACACCGCCCTGGTGGGGTACGCTTTGGTTTCGCGTGCTGCTGGGCCTCCTGTTACTTGGATCTGTTGTATCGATCTACCGGTGGCGCGTCCGAAGCCTTGAGTCACAGAGGCTCGGGCTCGAAAAGGGGATCGCCAGGCGAACCGCGGATCTTGCCGAAGCAAACGCCGAGTTGCGCCAGCGGATCGGCGAGCTATCCGCTCTAAACCATACCGCCCAGGCCCTCACAGAGTGGATCGACCTTCCTGCCGCTTTGCAAGCTGTGGGGACCACCATAGCCGGGCTGTTTGATGGAGTTGTGGGGATTTGGCTGCTTGATGATAAGCGACTATTGCTCAGTCGGCTACTCAATGCCACAAGCGAGGAGACGCGCGTCGATACCAAAATTGGTTCTCCAATTTCGGCCACTCTCTCACTCAGCGATGATCCCATTACTAAAGTGGTTATCGATGGAGCGGAGCCCCGCATTTTGGAACCGGCCGGCGAATTACCGGCTATTGTGCAGCCACCTCATGGTGGAGATAAGCCCTGCGCTGGCGGGGTAATGCTCGTACCAATGGCCTCGCGAGGTGAAATCATAGGTCTCCTATGTGTGTGCGGCACTTCCACGGAGCAAACGTTCACAGCCTCGGACGTGGCTCTGGCGCAGACGGTCTCCGGCACGTTGGCCAATGCGATTGAAAACGCCCGGCTGTTTGCCGGCGCTCAGTCCGCCGCCGCCGAGGAAGAACGCAACCGCCTCGCTCGTGAACTGCACGATTCGGTGAGCCAGGCTCTCTACGCCGCCAGTTTGACCGCCGACGTGCTGCCCGACCTGTGGGAACAGGACCCGGCAAGAGGGTGGAAGGCGCTGGCGACCATCAGGAGGTTTACTCAGTCGGCCGTCGCGGAGATGCGGATGCTTTTGGTAGAACTCCGCCCGGCTGCGCTCGTTGACAGCTCTCTTGACGACTTGCTGCTGACCTTGAGTGCTGCTATCGACGCGAGACAAAACACTGTCGTAGATACTCGCCTGGACGCCCCGCCGCCCCTGCCTCCCGAAGTCCAGATTTGCCTCTACAGGATCGCCCAGGAGGCGCTAAACAATGTTGTCAACCACTCCGGGGCACAGCACATAAACATGAATCTCGAAGTTGCTCCTCCGTATGAGGACGGAGCCTCTCCAGTTCCATGGCAAGGAGAGATTGCCCTCAAGGTAACGGATGATGGCCGCGGGTTCGACCCTGCGCATGCCCGGCATGGCCGACTTGGCCTGGGAAACATGCGCGAAAGAGCCGCCGAAATTGGTGCTGTATTGGACGTCGCCAGCCGGCCCGGTGACGGCACGCAGGTGCTGGTCACCTGGACGGGGTCCGGCGCTCCCCCGGACGGAGCAACGTAAGCAGACGCTTTATCCGCTTGCCCTCAACCCGCGCTTATGCTACAATGGTCCGCTAGAACCATTTTATTCTGGCCCACTCTATTCGCGTATATCTTTTACGCACTACTCATCGGAAAACGTGACCCAAGGAGCGCAACGGTACCATGCCTAAACCAATTCTGGCTATCGTAGGCAGGCCCAACGTCGGTAAGTCGTCCTTCTTCAACAGGCTAATCGGCGAGCAAGTCGCCATTGTCGAAGACCAACCCGGCACCACTCGTGACCGCATCTACGGCGTAACCGAGTGGAACGGCGTTGAGTTCATGGTGGTCGACACCGGTGGGCTCGTTCTCGGCAGTATGGCCGAGCCGGGCACCGGCCCCCAGGGCGAGGTCACCGAAGAGGACGTTTTGCAGCGCACGCGCGAACAGGCCGAGACCGCCATCGATGAGGCCGACGTTATCCTCTTCATGGTAGACGCCAAGGCCGGTCTCACCGGCGCCGACAGCGATATCGCCGAGGTCCTCCGCAAGTCCCACAAGCCCGTCATCCTGGCCGCAAACAAGGCTGACACCGAGGAGCGCCGCCAGAATGCGGTCGAATTCTACGGGCTCGGCCTGGGCGACCCCATCCCGATGTCCTCCAAGCACTCCATCAACACCGGCGACCTGTTAGACCAGGTGGTGCTCGCCTTCCCCCCGGCCCCCGCCGAGGAAGAGGCCGACGACGAGGAGATACGCATCGCAATCGTCGGTCGCCCAAACGTCGGCAAGTCGCGCCTGCTCAACGCCATCCTGGGCCAGGAGCGCGTAATCGTCTCGGACGTTCCCGGCACCACGCGGGACGCCATCGACACCCCCTTCGAGTACATTGAGGAGGAAGGCGACGAGGTTCGCACCCACCACGTGACCCTTGTCGACACGGCCGGTATCCGGCGCCGGGGCCGCATCGAAGTCGGCATCGAGCGCTACTCCGTCATCCGCACCTTGCGCGCCATTCAGCGCGCGGATGTGGTCCTCCTGGTCATCGACGCCACCGAGGGCATCACAGCCCAGGACACCCACATCGCCGGCTACGTGCTCGAAGAGGTCAAGGGCATGGTGCTCGTAGTCAACAAGTGGGACCTGGTGGAGAAAGACTCCAACACCATCTACGACTATACCGCTCACCTGCGCCAGGAGCTAAACTTCATGCCTTACGTGCCCTTCGCTTTCATCTCGGCGAAATTCGGCCAGCGGGTGACCCGCGTCCTCCCCATGGCCCTCACGGTGGCAAAGGAGCGCACCAAGCGCGTCTCCACCGGCCAGCTAAACAAGCTAGTCAAAGAAGCTGTCGAAGCCCACCCTCCGGCGTCAAAGCCTGGCAAGTGGGTCAAGTTCTATTACGCCACCCAGGCCGATATCAAGCCCCCAACCTTCGTTTTCTTCACCAACGACGCCGAATCGGTCCACTTCTCCTACAAGCGCTACCTGGAAAACCAGCTCCGAGGCGTCTTCGGTTTCGAAGGCACCCCTATTCGCATGATCTTCCGCACCCGCCAGCACACCGAATAAGCATCCGAAACACCAAAAAGGAGCGGCCCGTGGGCCGCTCCTTGCGCTTGTCTGCTGTTCTAGAAGTGTTGGCCTACTGCTGTCCGAGGAAATCGACCTCCAGCCCGGCAACGGGGCTGACCACGTAGGTGTCCGCCTTGAAAGACGTTTCTTCCTCGTATCGCCTCACTACCTCCCTGCGGAAGCTCGACAGCGCCTCGGTCTTCACAAGATTGACCGTGCACCCTCCGAACCCGGCACCCGTGAGCCTGGCCCCCAGCACTCCGTCAGCGCCCTGGGCAAGCTCAACGAGGCGGTCGAGGAAGGGGCTACTCACCTCGAAGTCGTTCTTCAGGCTCTCGTGCGAGTCGTTCATCAACTGCCCGGCCGTCTCGTAGTCCTCGACCGATAGCGCCCCCACCATCTGCAGCACGCGGTCGTTCTCGGTTACCACGTGGCGCGCCCTCTTGTACAGGGTGGGGTAAAGCTTGCTGCCGTGGCTTGTCAGCATCTGTACGCTCACGTCGCGCAGCGACTTGATGTTAAGGTCGTAGGTTACTACTCTGAGCGCCCCGACCGCCGCCTCGCACTCGCTCCTACGCTTCTCGTACGCCGAGCCCGCCAGGTCCCGGCTCACCCCGCTGTTAACCACGACCATCGAGAGGTCGTTGGACTCAAGCTTGAGCGGCACCGGCGTTGTGGAGAGAGACCGGCAGTCGATCAGGAGGGCAGAGCCGGGCTCCGCCACTCCGATCACCAACTGGTCCATGATCCCCACCGGCACGCCCACGAATTCGGTTTCCACGGACTGAGCCGCGCGGGCCATTGTGGGCCTCGGGATACTCCACCCCGCCAGGCTCGCCATCACCGCCATCAGCCCCATCGTGAACGATGCCGAGGACGATAACCCCGAACCCACCGGCAGGTCGCCCCAAACAAGCACGTCCCCGCCTATCGGCGTGAACTGCTGGTCGCGCAGCCACCATGCGACCCCTCGCACGTAATTCGACCAGTGTGAGGCATCGCCTACCAGCCCCAGGTGGCCTTCCAGGTCCACCTCCAGGCTCTCGCCCATAGTCTCCGAGTATATCCTGAGCTTGTTGTCGGTCCGGGGCGCCGCCGCCAGCTTTGTATAGCGGTCGATCGCCGAGGGTAGCACGTACCCCAGGTTGTAATCTGTGTGCTCGCCTATCAAGTTAACCCGACCCGGGGACCTGACTATCAGGGTGGGCTCGCGGCTGAAACGCTGCGCGAAGGACAGGTCTTGCTTCATTGAACTGGTCTCCGGTTGATAAGGTTTCGTATTGATCAGGTTTCGTAGCCCAGGGGGTGGCTTTGATGCCAGTGCCAGGCGGTGCCGATGATGTCTTCGAGGGCAGGGTATCGCGGGTTCCAGCCCAATTTCTCCTTGATCTTCTGCGACGATGCCACGAGCACCGCTGGGTCTCCAGGCCTTCGAGGGCCGATTTGCGCCGGTATCTCGCGCCCCGTCACCTTCCGGGCCGCGTCAACCACCTGTTTCACAGAAAAGCCCGAGCCGTTGCCGAGGTTGAATACCTGGCTCTCGCCCCCTTCGCTAAGCCAATCGAGCGCGAGCAGGTGCGCGTCTGCCAGGTCAATCACGTGGATGTAGTCGCGTACGGCGGTGCCGTCGTCCGTCGGGTAATCGCCGCCGTACATCTGGACGTGGGGCCGCTGGCCCAGGGCCGCCTGCAACACAAGCGGGATAAGGTGCGTCTCGGGGTCGTGCATCTCGCCGTACTTCTCCGAGGCCCCAGCGGCGTTGAAATAGCGCAACGTCACAAACTTCAGGCCGTTGGCCTCATCGAACCACCGCAGCATCCTCTCGAACGCCAGCTTCGACTCCCCGTAAGGGTTGATAGGTTCCGTGGTGTCGTCCTCGGCGATTGGAATACCGTCCGGCATGCCATAGGTGGCTGCCGTCGAGGAGAACACCAGCGATTTGACGCCCGCTTCCAGCATGGCGTCAACCATAATCAGGCCCGTGGAAACGTTGTTGTCGAAATACTTGCCAGGATGCTCCATCGACTCGCCCACAAGAGAGTGGGCTGCGAAGTGCATCACGGCGTCGACGCGGTTGCTCTTCAGCGTTTCCAGCAGCAAACTCCGGTCGGCTAAGTCGCCTTCAACGAATTTTGCTCGCGGGTCGCTTGCCGAGCGGTGCCCTTTAATGAGGTTGTCATATACGACGACCTCGTGGCCCTTCCCCAGCAATTGTTCTACGGCCACGCTGCCGATGTACCCGGCCCCGCCGGTTACGAGTACGTTCCTGACTTCCCCTCTTGCCCTTTCAGCCTGATTATACTGGTTATTGTGGTTCTCTGGCTCTCCACTACTCATTATAGCAGACCTCCTGATAATTGATAGTCCCTAATTGGCTAGGACCTGGGTAATAGCAAGCTCGTATTTTCGGGCTAATTCGGATGGGGTAACCAGGTGCTATCAGCACCCCGGACCTGCTCTGGCGCGCACCCGCTGCAGGGTGTATAATTCCGGCAGGGTTCGGGCATGGCCGGTTCCCCTTACAGCAGTCGCACCCAGGGGCGTGCGCCCTCCCGAATAATGTATGGTTGTATTCTAACCGATTGCCAGGTTTTGCACACCGCAGTTTCCACAATAGGAGCGAGACATTGCGAACAACTCTCCCTCTCGAACAACAGGACGCCGGGCCTCAACACGACTATGAGGAGCCCTCGCTCCATGACGTTGACCCCGAGCTTTGGCAGGCCATCAAGGACGAGGAGCGCCGCCAGCACGACAAAATAGAGCTTATAGCCTCCGAGAACTACGTCAGCCGCGCCGTGCTCGAAGCTCAGGGCTCTGTCCTGACCAACAAGTACGCCGAGGGTTACCCCGGGAAGCGCTACTACGGCGGCTGCGAGTACGTGGATGTTGCCGAGAACCTCGCCATCGCCCGCGCCAAAGAGCTATTCGGGGCCGAGCACGTGAACGTCCAGCCCCACTCCGGCGCCCAGGCAAACATGGCCGTCTACATGGCCGTGCTGCAGCCGGGCGAAAAGCTTCTCGGCATGGGCCTGGCCTTCGGCGGTCACCTCACCCATGGGTACCACGTCAACTTCTCGGGCAAGCTCTACCAATCGAGCTCCTACGCTGTCGACCGCGAAACCGAGCGCCTCAATTACGACGCTCTAGAGCAGCAGGCCCTCGAAGAGCGGCCGAAACTCCTGGTGGTCGGCGCCAGCGCCTACTCGCGCATATTCGACTTCGAGCGGTGCCGCAGTATCGCCGATGCCGCTGGGGCTCTCCTCATGGTGGATATGGCGCATATTGCCGGGCTGGTGGCCGCCGGCCTGCACCCGTCACCCATTCCGCACGCCCACTTTGTAACGACCACCACCCACAAAACATTACGCGGTCCTCGCGGCGGCATGGTCCTCTGCAAAGCGGAATACGCCAAGGACATAGACAAGAGCGTTTTCCCGGGTATCCAGGGCGGCCCCCTGATGCACGTCATTGCCGCGAAAGCGGTGTCGTTCAAGGAAGCCCTCCGCCCCGAGTTCAAAGAGTACCAGCGCCAGATTGTCGCCAACGCCAAGCGTCTCGCCTCCCGCCTGGAAGCGGGCGGCCTCCGCCTCGTTTCCGGAGGCACTGACAACCACCTCATGCTCGTTGACGTAACTCCACTTGGTCTCACCGGCAAGGAGGCTGAAGCCGCCCTCGACGAGGTAGGCATAACAGTCAACAAGAACGCCATCCCCTATGACCCACAACCCCCCGCCAAAGCCAGCGGCATCCGCGTGGGCACGCCCGCCGTCACCACACGCGGCTTCGGCGAGCCCGAGATGGACATCATAGCCCGCCTTATCACCGACGTCCTCCGCTCTCCGGTCGATGAGGAGGTCAAGCAGCGCGTGAGCCGCGAGGTCAAGGAACTGGTGGACCGGTTCCCAGTGCCTGGAATAGCTGGATGAAGGATCTGTACGTCTCAAACCACCCTCTCATCCAGCATAAGCTGGCCCTCATGCGGAGCGTGGCTACAGAGCCCAAGAAGTTCCGCGAGGTAGTCCGCGAGATCACGTCGCTGCTCCTGTACGAGGCCACCCAGGACCTTGAAACCGCGGAAATCGAGGTGCAGACGCCTCTTGCCACCATGAAAGGGCGTAAGCTGGTGCAGCGGATCGGCTTCGTGCCAATCCTCCGGGCAGGGGTCGGAATGGTCGACGCCGCGCTCGACCTCATACCCACCGCGCAGGTCTGGCACATCGGCCTCTACCGCGACCACCGCACGCTGCTGCCCGTAGAGTACTACAACAAACTACCCGTCGAGCCCACGGTCGATATCTGCATGGTGCTCGACCCCATGCTTGCCACCGCGGGCTCGGCCACCGCCACCGTCAAAGTCCTCCAGGACTGGGGGGCCCGGCGCATCAAGTACGTGGGCCTGATCGCCGCCCCTGAAGGCGTTGAGCGCTTCCACGCCGAACACCCCGACGTGCCCATACACATAGCGGCCGTCGATAGCCACCTCAACGACAAGGGCTACATCGTCCCCGGCCTGGGCGACGCTGGCGATCGCCAGTTCGGCACCAATTGACCCATATGCTTTCGCGAACGGCAATCTGCTCCGCCGCCCATTCGGAGTAACCTTTGGACCCGCAACTCGTCCGCGGCGCGCTCACGATGGCTCTCGTCTTCGGGGTCACTTTCGCCGTATCCTTCCTGCTGACTCCGGTAGTCCGGCGCATCGCCATCCGTCGGGGCCACCTTGACCTACCCAACGAGGAGCGGCGCGTGCATAAGGCCCCGGTTCCGAGGCTGGGGGGCCTGGCGATGTTCGCCGCCTTCGCCGTCGGGGTGGGTCTTACATTCTTCATCGACATCGGCAGGGACACCGACCCCGCCATCATCAAGCTCCGCCCGAACAACGTTTTCGAGCCGGGCCGGTTCGCCCTCCTCCTCGTCGGTGCGGGCATCATCGCCGTCGTCATGGCCTGGGACGACCTCTACGGCATCCGTCCGATACCCAAGTTGCTCTGGCAGGTGCTAGCCGCCACTATTGTTGTGGCGCCCAGCCTCTTCATTCCCGGTGGGCCAAATCCTCCCGAAACCAACGCCGTCCATTACGACCAGGGCGCGGGGGTGCTTGTCACTTCCGTGCAGAGCCCTTTCGGTGGCCTGATCGAGCTACCACTGATGGTGGGTGTCCTCGTTACCATTTTCTGGTTGGTTGGTGTTACAAACGCCATCAACTGGATTGACGGGCTAGACGGCCTGGCAGCCGGGGTAACCGTGGTCGCTTGCGCTGTGCTCTTTGTCATAACAGGGCCCGTGCTGGGGCAATGGACCCTTTCCTTTCTGCCTCTCGCGCTGGGCGCGGCCACGCTCGGCTTCCTACCCTACAATATTCACCCCGCCCGCATCTTCATGGGCGACTCGGGGGCCATGTTCCTCGGCTTCACTCTCGGAATAGATCGGAAGAGCGTCGAGGAAAGGTT
>JBJMMB010000368.1:0-8656 GCA_045805005.1 Chloroflexia bacterium | reverse complement strand
TCCATAGCAACTGACTGGCGGGGATGCCGGTGTTCGCGGTTGCCGTCGAACTGCCAGTGACCGCGGCGTAGATGTCGAGGTAACTGCCTCCTGTGGAGAGAACCCCGAGTGGCCGCGCGGTCGATACGAGCCGGTACTTCACCTGGTCCGGGTTGAGCGTGGGCTCGTCCTGCAGGAGCAGGGCCACCGCGCCCGCCACCACGGGGGCTGCCATTGAGGTGCCTGACATGCGGAAGTAATCATTGTCTACCACGTGGTTGGCGTGGAGCTGGGCCAGCCGGTCGCTCCTGCCCGCCAGCGTGCTGATGATGTTGACACCGGGGGCTACCAGATCCGGCTTCGCCACGCCCGCTTCTGTCAGTCCGTAGGCCGAGAACGAGGCAAGAGTGTCATCGCTCGTGCTTGCCGTACCCATGTCGTTTGTGGCCCCAACCGTTATGGCGAAGGGATCGTTGGCGGGCGGGAAGATAGCTACAGGGCCGAGGCCGGTGCCGTTATTGCCCGCCGCCACCACCACCACAACTCTGCTGAACCAGAGGATCTCCACCGCCGCGTCCAGGGGGCTGGTGTTGTACGATTCCACCTCCGTAGCCGTGAGCGACAGGTTCACGACCCTGATGTTGTAGATGGTCCGGTTGTCGTAGACCCATTGCAGACCCGCCACCACGTCCGAGGTATTGACCCCGCCCAGGTCGTCTCCTACCTTGACGTTTACAAGATTTACCCTGGGCGCGATGCCCATATACTTTTGGCTCGACCTGTCGCCGTTGCCGCCGATGATGCCGGCTACGTGACTGCCGTGGCCGTACAGGTCATTGACCGTCTGCGTCGTGGTCATGGGTGTGGTGCTCAACCTCACCTGGGCCACAACGCGGCTCGCGCCGCTGCCGTCTTGCAAGTCGCGGTGAGCAGAGCTAACGCCGCTATCGACCACCGCCACGGTCACGCCCTGGCCCTGAAGGTAGGGAGCCGAGTTCCATACCCGGTCAGCCCCCACTGCGCGGTCGTAGGCATTCGTCAGGTGGGACGTATCCACGCAGAGGTCACAGCCCTCGCTGGCCTTGGCCACCGGCGCGTCGAGCGAGACCCAGCGCACGCTGTTATCCGCTGCCAGCCGTGACACGGCTTTCGCGGGCATCCTGGCTGCGAAGGCGTTGATGATGCGCAGGTCCCTGGTTACCATGCCACCCAGCGCGGCCACGGCCTGCTCAGCGCTGTCGTCGCGGGTTGCCTTCTGCACTATGACAGCCACCTTCGCGTCCGGGTGCTCGGCGACCGTTCGCAATAACGCCGGCTGGGCTTTGGGAGCTGCATCGACGCGCAGCGCCGACACCGGCCCCATCAGCCCCATGGCCACTACCAGCACGAGCGCCAGTCTCGCACCCTTCAACCTCTTAGCTCTCAGCATTCGTGCCGGTGCCAATAACATAGCTTTTCTTATATACATCCTGGCCCTCAATTCAGTCCCTCTCAGGGCTCTACTGTCCGTGGTACGACAAAAGGCCTGTCAAGACATGCCTTTTGTCGTCAAGCTCATAGTACCAATCTCCTATGGGGCTGACTATCGCTTGAAAGAAGTACCTCGCTTAGTACTATGGTCCCTGGTACCAGGGTACTAGTCAGTGGTAGTGGTCAGTGTCCGCCGACCACCCCCGCTACTGACCACTGGCCACTCTTTCTCATTGACTGGCCCCGGAGTGGGTGATAAGATGGACTCCGATGCATAACACCCTGAGCACCCAGCAGCCTGCGCTCGTCAGCCGCCTGATCCCCGACCTCCGGGCGGGTGAGCGGTTGGTGCTCCTCCAACGCCAGCACCCGGCTGTCCTGTTGCGGCGCTTACTCGGGCCCTTCTTTCTCCTCGGTCTGTGGGCGTTGAGCCTGCTGTTCATTCTGCCCTTTGTCTCGGGCCTCCAGCAGGACCCCGTGGTGCCCCAGAGCCTGCCCTCCTGGCTGCCTACGCTGCTCTGGTTCGGCTGGCTGGGGTTGGCTGTGCTCCTTGTGCTATGGGGGGCCTATATCGCACTCGATTGGAGCGACGACTGGGTGGCGCTGACTAGCCGCAGGCTCATCATCATGGAGAAGACCCCCTTCTTGCGCGAGTCGCGGCGCGAGGCCCCCATTGGCCGTGTCCAGAACGTCACGGCCGAATACCCTACCGGCATGGCCGTGGCCCTCGACTTCGGAGACCTCAAAGTGGATACCGCGGGCATCGGCGTGCTGGTCTTCAGGAACCTGCCCCGGCCCAGGCGCATGCGCGAAGCCATATTCAACGTGCAGACCGAAGCCGGTGCCTCCCAGCCCGCCCCCGAAGATCTGCGCAAAGCCAGGGCGCGCAGCATAATCCTGGGCACAGACCCCGCCGTCCACGAGCGGCCCACCCCTCCAAACGGAGTACCGAGTACCGAGTACCGAGTACCCCGTGGGTCCAAAGCAGACCCGGTACTCGGCACCCAGCCATCAGTACTCAATGCTCTTTTCCCCCTCTTGCCCCAGCGCGATGCGGAGAGCGTGACCTGGCACAAGCACTGGATATATCTGCTGCGCGGGGTGTTCTTGCAACTCCTCCTTGCCGCGCTGCTCGTCGTCGCCTGGTTCGCCTCGATATCGCTGGGCGACCAGGGGCAGTACGGTTCGCTCCCCGTCATACTCGGGTGGGGGGCGGTCGTGCTGGTACCCACCTGCCTGCTGTGGGTCCTCTGGAACTGGGCTGACTGGCGCAACGACATCTACAGACTTGACCACGAGCGCATGTACGACATCGAAAGGCTGCCCCTCGGCCTGCGCGAGCAAACGAAGGAAACCCTCATCACCCGCGTCACAGACGTCACCTACGTGGTGCCGGGGCCGCTGGCCCACCTCCTGAACTACGGAGACGTAACACTCAAGACCCCCGGCGAGTCCACCGAGTTCAACTTCAGCGGCGTGCCCCGTCCCCGCGAGGTGCAGCAGGAGATCATGGACCGCATCAACGACTACCACCAGCGGGGCAGCGTCTCCACCGAGCGCGAGATCGAAGCGTGGCTCAGGGCCTACCACGAAGCCCAGCGCCACGGCAACTAACGCGCCCCTGAACCAGAAGAACCCGCCGGAACGCCGATCCCAGAAAACGCCAAGACGCCAAGACACCAAGTAGTTGTGAAGATCTGGGGGTCCGCAATTGCCTGCTCCGGACAATGAATCCCCGCAGTTTCCGCGGTTCGACAAGAAACGAGACAACTTGATCTTGGCGACGGAATCTGTTTTTATTCTGATTGGCATCCTGTTAGGGATATTCGGGTCTCTGGTGTTGTTTAGGGCTGTAGAGAGGCTATTAGGAAATCCGCACCTGTCATTCTTAGGCTGGATGGGTTGCTTGCAGATTACTCCGCTCGTGGTAGGTTTCTGGATATGCTTCTTTGCGGGATTACTTCTCGGCTGGTGGTTGTGGCACCGCATATTTGCCAATCGCTTTGCTTTGACGAAACAAGAAGCCTATTGGCTTGTTGTTGGCCCCGGCTTTCGCATACCGGTAGTGACCAGATTGGCCCTTCGCATAGCGGGCATAAGCAAGGCCGATGAGAATGAAATCCGTGGTGCTCCAAAGGAGCGCCGCTGAGCTCTTGATTTGCGCTCCGTTCTACAACTGTCTGTTGGTTGACCAACGCATGTACCGCAGGCACTTCAGCCCACGAAAACTGGTATACTACTCCTACCACCTGCAACTTTCGCCTTACTCCGGTCGTCTATAATGCAGGTGCGCGAATAATAGTCGCGGACAACTCATCCCTTGAAATCCAAAATCCAAAATCCAAAATCCAAAATCCTGCTAGCCCTGCTAGCCCTGCTAGCCCTGCTGGCTTTGCCTATGGGGCGCGTTGAGGCGGCCCCCACGGCGCAGACGAGCTTCGCCCTAGCCGCGAAGGGCGGGTTCGGGGACGATGGCTCTTATGTAATGGGCGAGTGGTTCCCTGTGCGTATCACCCTGTCCAACCCGGCGGGCGCGCCCTCCTTGCGCGTGCGCGTTGAGGTCGACTCGAAAGGCCCCAGCGACACCGCGAACGGCTCTTACGGGCGCGAAGTCGATTTACCCGGCCAGTCCCGCAAGGAAGTCACCCTGTACTCTTACGCCGCCGGCTTCAGCCGCACCGTCACCGTGCGCGTGCTGCAGGGGAGCACGGTGGTCAAGTCGACGCAGGTGCAGCTCAACCCGATCCAGCCCTCGCAATTGGCTCTGGGCGCCGTCTCGTCCGACGCCTCGCTCCTCAACGTTCTCAAAGGAGAAAAGGCCGGGCACGTGAGCGCCCAGTTCGCCAGCCCCTACGGTGGCGCGCCTAACCCCACGTCCCAGGATTCCACGGTCGAGGTGCTCCACATGGGGCTGCCCGATATCCCTCCCCTATCGCCCGCCCTCAACGGCCTCGGCACAATAGTGCTAGAAGACGCCGCCGGCGCTCTCAGCGAAGAGCAGGCGCAGGCCCTCACCGGCTGGGTGGCGCGCGGGGGCACCCTCATCGTAGCGCCGCGCCCGGGCGGATCGGACGTCCCACCCGCGGTGGCGGGGCTGCTGCCCGTCAAGCTGGAGGGTACTCGCAACCTCAACGGTTTCAAGGGCCTGGGCGACCTGGTGGCCGTGTCTCCCCTCGAAACCACGGCCCCCATCGTGGCGATTGCTTCGAGCTTGCGCCCCGAACCCGAGGTGGGTGCCCGAGAGTTAGCCTCGCAGGAGGGCATCCCACTCGTAGCAGCGCGCAACTTCGGCGAGGGTCAGGTGGTTTTCCTCGCGCTCTCCCCTGGCGTATCTCCCGTCAAGAACTGGGACGGCATAGTGCCGCTCTTCCAGAGGTTGCTGGCCGAGCACCGAGTTGGCCCCTCCGTGGGCGCTACCCTCAACCAGGCCGGTCAGTACTACGCCTATGGCACTTACGGATACGGTGGATACGGCGGCACCCCCTTCGAGATATACGGCAGCATCTTCGATCTGCCCGGCCTCGAGTTGCCGTCGGCTCTGCTCGTCACCTTCTTCATGCTGGTGTACATAATCATCATAGGCCCGGTCAATTTCATCATCTTGCGCCGAAGGCGGCGGCCCGAGCTAGCCTGGGTTACCATACCTGCCCTGGTGCTCATCTTCTCGGTGGGGGCCTATATACTGGGGTACGGGACCAAGGGCGGCGACCTGGTGACCATACGCGCCAGGACAGCCTACGCGGCCCCCGAGCTCGACACCGCCCAGGCGATGCAGGTGTGGGGTATCTTCTCTCCTAATAGGGGCACCTACAGGCTGAACGTGGGGGCCGACAGCGTCGTATCGCAGTTCGAGCAGACTTCAGGCGCGGGCCCCAGCTCCGAGTCCGGGGGTAAGGTGTCGGGCGGCTCCAACGCTACCTCTGTGGACGACGTTTTCATCAACACCGGCAGCCTCAAGGGTTTCGCCATTGAGAACACGGTCAAGGCGGGCTCGCCTCTGGAGGCCGACCTCCACCTCGACGGCGACACCATCGTGGGCACCGTGCGCAACCGGAGCGGCGGCGGCCTGCAAGACGTGGCGCTGGTGAGGGGCGGCACTGTGCAGTACATCGGCTACATGGGCGGGGGCGGCAGTTCTCAGGTGAGGCTGCACATGACCTCCTCGCCCTTCGATAACAGCTCGCCCACCTCCCTCCTCCCCACGCCGCCCGGCGTGTCCGCTCCCACCGGAGGCGGGTACGGCTACTACGCAGGAAACTCGACATCCACCGAGCAGCGTAAGTACAACCGCAAGATCCACACGCTCAACCTCGCCCTGCAGCCCCTCGTCGCTAACGAGCCGCCCGTCGACATGGACGTGCTGGCTCTGGCCTGGGGAGCCGACGTGCCCGTGAGCCTGAGCGTGGACGGGCACCTCGACCGTGCGGAGGACCTCAGCCTGTGGACAACTTGCCTCCATGTGACCCAGCAGGCCGCGGGCCGTCCACAAATCCCATCAGGTCAGGTGCCCTATTCCGCGTACGTACCAAAGGGCAGCCCCGCATGGCTCCCCGCGCTCTCCGACACCAATATCTCCTTACAGCCATACGCCGACCTGGTGTTCCGCCTACCCGCCGGTGCGAAGCCCGATACCCTCCAGTTCTCGATCAAGCTCTCCTCCTCGCCGCACGACGTCGACCTCATGGCCTACAACTTGCGCACGGGTGGTTGGGATCGCCTGGGGAACCTGGGGAGCCTGGACAACAGAGCGCAAAGCACCGAGTTCACAGGCTCCATCCCCAACCCTGCTGATTACGCCGGGCCGGCGGGCGACGTGACGTTGCGCCTCCTCTCCACCACCGGTAAGACCGACCTCGGCCTGGTAACCGTGCACATGGGATTGAACGCGCCATGACAGAAACCATCGTAGAAACCAGGAACCTGACCAAGCGCTACGGCAATTTCACCGCGCTCAGCGACCTCAACCTCACCATCCAGAAGGGCTCAATCCACGGCTTCATCGGGCCCAATGGCGCGGGGAAAACTACCAGCATGCGCATCATCGCCACCCTGCTCGAGCCTACGGGCGGCCAGGCATGGGTGTCGGGCTATCCGGTCACCGAGCAGCCCCACGAAGTGCGCCGCCGCATAGGCTACATGCCCGACTTCTTCGGCGTGTACGACAACATGAAGGTCTGGGAGTATCTCGACTTCTTCGCCGCGGCCTACGACGTGCCCATCGCCAAGCGCCCCGGCATGATAGACGACCTGCTCGCCCTGGTGGACCTGAACGTCAAGAAGGACAGCTTCGTGGACGACCTCTCCCGGGGCATGAAGCAGCGCCTCTGCCTTGCGAGGACCCTGGTCCATGAGCCCGAATTGCTCATCCTGGACGAGCCGGCCTCGGGCCTCGACCCGCGGGCCAGGATCGAGCTTCGCGAGTTGCTGAAGGAATTGCGCAACCTGGGCAAGACCATCCTCATTTCCTCGCACATACTCTCCGAGCTAACGGAGATGTGCACCCACGTCGCGATAATCGAGCGGGGCCGCCTGCTCGTCAACGGCGGCATAGGCGAAATATTGCAGGCCATGCAGCCCGCCCGCGAGATTTACGTCAGGGTGCTCCGGGGCGCTCCGAGGGCCCTGGCGATGTTGAACGGCATCCAGGGCGTGCTCGGCGTCCAGGCGCTCCCTCCCGGCTACAGGCCGGGCCAGTCGGCCCCCCTCCCCCCTGCGCCGCCCCTAATGCCCCAGCCACAGCCCGGATACCCCCAGGCCAACCCCGGCCAGACGGGCGGGGCCATCCCCCCACCTCCGCCGTCCCCGCCACCTATGGCTGCCGGGCAGCCGGTCCCCGGGACCGTCCCCATCGGACCGCCCGTGCCTCCCCCGGTCGGCGAGAGTGCCACGCTCTACCTGCGGGTGGCGGGCGACGACACCTTCCTCAACTTCATCCTGTCATACCTGGTGAAGAACGACGTCGCGGTGTTCGGGTTCGAGGAGTCCATAGGCGACCTGGAGGACATATTCCTGCGTACAACGAGAGGGTTGGTGCAGTAGCATGCGAGCGAACCCTGTAATAGTCAAAGAGTTGCGTGGGCGCATGCGCGGGTGGGGGGCGGCGGTGGCGCTCACCCTCTACCTCGTCGTGGTCAGCGGGGTGTCCCTCCTCTTCTACTCGCTCTTCCGGTCCAATAGCGGTGGAGTGGGGCCCGACTCGCCTCAGGTGGGCAAGTACCTGTTCATGGTTATCATCTTATTCCAGACGCTAAGCGTCTTCCTGCTCACGCCCCCTCTCACCACAGGGGCTATCACCTCCGAAAAAGAGCGCAAGACCTACGATGTATTGGTGATCACGCTCCTATCCCCGCGGTCGATTATCTTCGGTAAATTGGGCGCCGCCCTGGCTTTCGTCGCCCTGCTGATCGTGGCCCTGGCCCCCTTAGAGAGCCTCACCTTCATGTTCGGCGGCGTGTCGCCCGAGGAAATTATCCTCTCGCAGGTCGTGATGCTTGCGGCGGCCGTCCTCTTCGCCTCCATTGGCATCTTCTGGTCGTCGCTGGTGCGTAGCACCGTGGCCAGCAGTGTCCTTACCTACGGCACCATGATCGCGCAGTTGGTGCTCATCCCCGTGCTCTACCTGCTCATGACCACCCTGCTGGGGTTCTACTCCAGCTCCAACGGCGGCCCCTCGTTCGCCAGCACCGAGTTCTTCACTTACATGACCGGTATCGTCCTGTCGTCTCACCCTCTGATAGCCATGGCGCTCAGCGAAACACTCCTGCTCAACGGCGACTCCCTCTTCATCTACACCAGCACTACCATATCGAGCGGGCACACCATCCTGGTGGTCTCGCCCTGGCTCCTTTTCTGCGTAGAGTCCCTGCTGGTAAGCGCGCTCCTGGTCCTGTTGGCCATCAGGGCCGTGCAGCCGGTTAGGATCCGGCGAGCGGCCCGGCCTGCCCGGGTCGGGGCCGAGGATCAGCCCTCCCTGGCAAGAGCCCCGGAACAAGCATCTCTTCAAGGATCGACCCCAGGCGGCCAGGTGCCGCAAGCCGGAAGTCCGGCGCCGCAGACCCCCGGCCCGGCTCCGGCACCCGCGCAAGGGGACCATCTACCACCCCCACGCGCTCCCGCGAGCCCTGGCCCACCCGCACCTGGCATGGGGCCATAACCCGCCATGAACGCATCTCGTAGTTCGGAATAGCGTAGTGTAGGGTATGAGTGT
>JBJMMB010000367.1:0-7186 GCA_045805005.1 Chloroflexia bacterium | reverse complement strand
GCTATCGATTGCAACGTATCGG
Organism: Chloroflexia bacterium; assembly: GCA_045805005.1. GTDB lineage: Bacteria > Chloroflexota > Chloroflexia > QHBQ01 > JADMIH01 > JADMIH01. Next base: position 7,164 of record JBJMMB010000367.1, on the reverse strand, counting down.
GTATGGCGGGATCGGCATATGGCGGGTCGAGCAGTATTATATCATACTCCGCGCCGGGAGCGTCGCTCGCGGGCGCGCGGCCTCGCATTGAGAGGAAGCGCGCCACCGGCATATTGTGCACCCTGGCGCGGTTGGCAAGTTTGGTACTCTCCAGGTTACCGCGAATCACCTGGCACACCGCCGCGTTCTGCTCCACGAAGTCGGCCCACTCAGCGCCGCGGGAGAGCATCTCGATGCCGAGGGAGCCGGTGCCCGCGTACAGATCGAGCACTCTGGCTCCCTCGATGCCGTAAGGAGCCAGTATGTTGAAGAGCGAGGTCTTGAGCCGGTCGGTCATGGGCCGGGTGCCCCGCCCCGGCGGACCTTTCAGTGGCCGGCCCTTAGCTGTGCCGGAGATTACTCTCATGGTTTCAGTGGTGAGGACTGGGCACGCGCGGGCTTACTGCGCGGGCTTACTGGTCCGCGCCCGTCTCGGCCCGGCTCCAGAAGGCTTCGAGGCGTCCTCGAAGCTGCTCGTGCTCGGGGAGCGACAGATCGGGGTCGCGGGCGAAGAGGGCTTTGGCCTGCTCGCGGGCGAGGCTGAGGGTGGCCATGTCGGAGAGCTTGGCCATGCGGAGGTCGGGCATACCGGATTGGCGGGTGCCGAAGAACTCGCCGGGGCCGCGGATTTTGAGGTCTTCCTCGGCCAGGGAGAAGCCGTCGTGGGTGTCCTGGATGATCTGCATCCGCTCGAAGGCTACGCCCTGGGCGTTCTCGGCCAGCAACACGCAGTACGACTGGTGCTCGCCCCGGCCCACACGGCCCCTGAACTGGTGGAGCTGCGACAGCCCGAAGCGGTCGGCCCCCTCTACCAGCATCACGGTGGCATTGGGGACGTCTATGCCTACCTCGACCACGCTGGTGGACACAAGTATATCGGCCTCGCCTCCGTGGAACGCGGCCATGACCTCGTCCTTCTCCTTGGGCTTCATGCGGCCATGCAATAGAGCCAGCCTGCGGGAGGGGAATATATCGGCCTGGAGGCGTTGGTGCTCGCTGGTGGCGGCTTTGGCCTCTATTTTGTCCGACTCCTCCACAAGGGGGCAGATGATGAACGCCTGCCTGCCCTCCGACACCTTCTTCTCGATGAAATCATACGCCTGCTGGCGGCGCACGCCATCCACCCAGCGGGTCTTGATGAGCCGCCTGCCGGGGGGCATCTCGTCTATGACAGAGACCTCGAGGTCGCCGTAGATGGTGAGGGCCAGGGAACGTGGTATGGGGGTGGCGGTCATCACCAGGGTATGGGGCATCAGCCCGGCGGCGATACCCTTTTGCCGGAGAGCGTCGCGCTGCACCACCCCGAATCGGTGCTGCTCATCGACCACGATCAGCCCCAGCCGCTCGAAGTCGACCCCTTCCTGTATCACCGCGTGCGTGCCCACCACGATGTCAACCTCGCCCGCCGCGATCTGCTTGTACAACTCCAGCTTCTCCTTGCGTGGCGTGCTGCCTTTGAGGAGGCGGACTGTTAGGGGGCGGGGGCCTTCGGCAGACGATGGACGATGGACGATAGACGATGCGTTTATGGAACCCGTTTCCTTACCCCCATCGTCCATCGTCCATCGTCCATCGTCCATCGTCATCCTCTCAAGCATCCGCGTGAGGCTTTTGTAGTGCTGCTCGGCCAGGATTTCGGTGGGGGCCATGAGGACGCCCTGGGCGCCGTTGCCAACCGCCACGAGGAGGGCCGCGGCGGCCACTACCGTCTTGCCGGAGCCCACGTCGCCCTGGAGCAGGCGGGTCATGGGTACCGTGCTGGAGATGTCGTGGAGGATTTCGTCCACCACTCGCTTCTGGGCGTTGGTTAGTTTGAAGGGGAGGGAGTCGAAGAAGCGGGCAAGGAGGTCGGAATCCGCGCTCATGGCGAGGCCCTGTTGGAGGCTCTGCCATGCCTGCTTGCGCTGGAGCATACCAAGCTGGATCAGCAGGAATTCATCGAAGGCCAGGCGTTTGGTGGCGCGGGCCGCATCAATCTTCGAGTCGGGGAAGTGAATCTGGCGGATAGCCGTGGGGAGGTCTATCACCTGGGCGTCGCGCTTGATTTCGACGGGCAGGTAGTCGGGCATATCGTCCGCGAAGCGGTCGACGGCGTCATGCATGATGCGCCGGAGGGTGCGCCTGTAGAGGCCCTCGGTCGAGTGGTACACGGGCACGATGCGCCCGGTGTGGAGCAACTCGGAGTCGTATGGCTCCCATTCGGGCGAGCTGAACTGCAGGCGACCGTTGAACTCGATGGGCTTGCCCGATATGACTATGGGATCGCCGCGGTGCAGCGACTTAAGGAGGTATTCCTGGTTGAACCACATGACCGACACCGTGCCGCTGTCGTCCGCCAGAGTGGCGGTGATGAGGGGCCGGCCGTTGCGGGTGGTGCGTGATTCGACGTCCCAGATGGTGGCGACAACAGTCTGGTTCACGCCCGGCTCGAGGTCGGAAACGGGTTTGAGGGCCGAGAAGTCGTCGTAGCGGAATGGGAAGAATAGTAGGGCGTCGCGCACGGTGTAGATACCCAGCCGCTTGAGCAGGCGGGCGGTGGCGGCCTGCACGCCCCGTAGGACAGTGACGGGCGAGTCGAGGGTGGCGTTACGCCGTGCGGCCCGCGCGTTGGCGGGCTCGGGAGGCGGTTGCGATGGGGCGGGGGAGGCATTACTTCTGTACGAGGAGACCGGGGCCTTCGCTCGCGAGTCGTCCTCGTCATATCCGGTGAAGTTGTCGACCGGGGGAGGAGTATAACCAGCCAACGTGCCCCGGCCATTGCCGTTACTGCCGGCACGCGATACATCCATGGGCACCGCCTCCAGGCCTGCGAGCAACTCGGCGGCCCGGCGCACAGCGGCCCGCCTGGCCGCCTGGTCAATGCGCGAGTAGCCATCGAGGGCCCCTGCCACGGCCTTTGCCGAGCCCAGGGCGGACGCGCCCTCCGCCTGCTCAGCCCACCTCCGCGCGAAAGCCTCCAGCCCGCCCGCGACCGCGGCGTCCGTGAAGCCTTTCTGCTCCTCTAAGCGGAGGATGTTTTTGAACACGCTAGGTGGTATTGGCATGGATGGAGATGCGTATTGCGTATTGCGTAAGGGTGGTAGGGTGGTAGGGTGGAAGGTACGGCTCCCTGAATTTCTGATGCGGCTACCAGGTCTTACGCCCTAACTATTTTACATTAGAGGCCGGGGGATGGGAAACCGGGTGGATAAATGGACTCAAGTACTCCCGGCGACCTCTTATGTCGGGCGTATCTGGGACGAACCACAGAGGCGCAAAGGGCGCAAGGTTCGCAAAGAATTAAAGGGTTTGGAACCGCAGAGTAATTATGAGCGGGGCACACCACCCGTAGATGTAAATAAGGATAGAGTTGGGGTGTCCCCCAAGCCCCCGGCAGGGGGAACCCTGCACCCCTTTTTTCATATCGCCAGGCGGTCGAAGAGGCGGCCCCAGTAGCGGAGGGCGGTGCGGTAGTCTTCGAGGCGGATGTGTTCGTTGGGGGAGTGTAGGTTGGAGCCTTCGTAGCCGGGGCCGCAGATGCGGGCCGTGGGGATGCCGAGTTCGTTGGCGAACAGGGCGAAGGGGCCGGTGCCTCCGGTGATGGGCTGGGCCACGGCCCCACCGGGCACCAACTCCTCCCACACTTCGAGGGCGGCCTGTACAAATGGATGGTCCACGGGGGTCTTGCCGGGCAGATGGGCCCCGAGCACCTCCAGCTGCACGTCGGTGAAGCCACGGCGGTCGAGGTGGGCGCGCAGCAGGTCGAGCATCTTCTCCGGCGTCTGGTTGGGCACCAGGCGGAAGTCCATCTTGGCCAGGGCCTCGGCGGGCACAATGGTCTTCGAGCCAGGTCCTCCATACCCGCTGGAGAGCCCGGCGATGTTGGCCGTCGGCTCGAAGATGCGGGCGTAAAGCACCTCGCGCCAACTCAAGTCGCGCTGCCAGTGGTCGAGCCCGTAGAAGCGGGCCAGGGCCTCGGCGTCGAAGGGCATGGCACCGGCGGCAGCCAGGTCAGCGGAGGTGGGGGGCGCGACCAGACTGTCCAGGCCGTCCAGCGTAATGTGGCCCTCGGGGTCCTGGAGTGTAGCCAGCGCCTGCACGAGACGCCAGGCGGGATTCGGCACTATACCCCCATCGCGGGAATGCACATCGCGGTTGGCGCCCCTGGTGTGCAGCTCGACGTATAGCAACCCCTTCTGGCCGCATATCACCACCGGGCGGCCGGTCTCGTTGCGGCTGCCGTTCTCCCAGGCGCAGAAATCGGCCTTCAGCCGGGAGGCGTTGGCCCGCACCACCTGGCCCAGGTGGGGGCTACTGACTTCCTCTTCCCCCTCGGCAAGCCACAGCAACCTGAGAGGCAGAGGCCCGCGAGTGGCCTGGTAGGCGCGGATGGCCTGGATGCGGGCCAGCAAGTCGCCACGGTCGTCGGCCACCCCGCGGGCGTAGAACTTGCCGTCGCGCACCTCTCCGGCGTAGGGCGGGCTATCCCAGAGCTCAAGCGGCTCCGGAGGCTGCACGTCATAGTGGTTGTAGAGGAGCAGGGTGCGCTCCCCCTCTCCCTCTCCCAACTCGCCCAGGACCACCGGCGCGCCCTCGGTGGGCACGACCTCTACCCCGCAGCCCAGCGCGAGGAGCTTGTCGCACAGCATCGCTACCGTCTCCTCGATACCGATGCCCTGCCCCGCCAGCGCGGGTTGGGCGCAAAAGAGCCGTAGCTCTGCTACGAACTCCTCGAAATGCCGCTCTATGTAGGCGTCGTAAGCCGCGAAATCGTGCGCCACGCACCCTCTCCTCTCGCCGGGACCGGTAAGCCCCTTGCAATAGCTTTTAGGATACTCCAGGTGGGTAATTCCTGCCAGGCCACTGGAACGTAAGTGTTCAGAGGTAGCGTCGAAAGAATGGAGTCGTAGGGGTAGGTCTTGTGCCTGCTCTGTTTGATTACCTAAACGGCGAGGTGCGCAAACAGGGCAGGCAACGGGGGCCTGCCCCTACGGCAATTTGTGCCACCCTAAGTCTGAGCACTTACGCGGTGGAACCCTGGGATTGACAACCGTGCACGCTTCTGCCAAAATGGGGCGCGACCCCTTAACTCGGGGCGTAGCGTGCCGTCCTATACTACATTCTAGAAAGTACCGCTATGGTTCGCCGTCCTCTTCCGGCCCTTTTCCTGGCCTTTGGCCTCCTCATGCCCCTGGCTGCCGCCTGGGGGCTACCTTACGCCCGCGGCGCGTCGCCTTCGGTGTTCTCTAACCCTCAATTCGAGCAAACCTGGGCTCGCACCGACCTGCCGGTGACGACGGGCACCGCGAGCCGGTCGTGGCTCTGGGGGCCGCAGCCGGGAGTGGCCCGCACCGAGCCCTTCGCCGGAGCGCCGGGCGACACAAGGGCCGTGCAGTACTTCGACAAGGCCCGCATGGAGGTCAACAGCGCGGGGGGTAGCGCCGCCGGCCAGTGGGCCACTACCACCGGCCTCCTGGTCGTGGAGCTTGTGAGCGGGAGGGTGCAGACCGGCCCCACTACCTTCGAGAGTCGCGGTTCCGCCGCTCTGCCGGTCGCCGGGGACGCTGTTTCGGCTCAAGACACCAACGCTCCTCTGTACAGTTCCTTCCGCGATGTGGCATCCCTGCCGAACGGTCCCGACCGCAAGGCAGCCCCCGCGCCTGGCGCTCTCGTCACGGCCACTATCAATCGGGCGGGTGTAGTGGGCGGGCCGGCCCAGAGCGACGTGCGCTACAGCAATTACTCGCCCGAAACGGGCCACAACATCCCCGATGTCTTCCTGAAGTTCATGCAGTCGCGAGGGCCGATCTTCGAGGGCGGGGCGGTGAACGAAGGGCCACTCATGGACCCGGTGTACGTGCTCGGCTACCCCATTTCGGAGGCATACTGGGCCACGGTGCCCGTGGGTGGGAAGCCCATGCAGGTGCTGGTGCAGTTGTACCAGAGGCGGGTGCTCACCTACATCCCCGGCTATAGCCCCGAGTGGCAGGTGCAGATGGGCAACGTGGGGCTGCACTATTACGCATGGCGCTACGGGACCACGCCCGGCCAGGCGGCACCTCCGGTTCCTACGCAGGCCCCGGCCGTGCCTGGGGCCGACGATGCCTTCATTCACATCATGGGCAATACCCTGTACCAGTCGGGCAAGCCGGTTGTCTTGAAGGGCACGAACTACTGGATGCAGGCCCACCCCTTTGTGGGCACCTGGACCGACTGGAACGGCGCGGTGGTACGCCAGGAGCTCGACAAGGCCCGGCAGTTGGGCGTGAACTCGATAAGGGTCGGCTTGCCGTACGACCACTCGTTCGCACAGACCGTGGTGTGGGGCCCGGGGTGCGGGGCCAGGAACGCGAATTGCGACCAGGTGAAGGGCTTCATCACCAATGAAATGACCCAGATGCTCCAGATCGCCTCGGGCTATGGGATGAAAGTGCTCTTCTCGCTGTTCGACTGGTCGGACGACTTTCCCACACCCGGCACTCCCGAGTACCAGAAGCAACTGAACTACCTGCAAGGCATCGTGGGGCCTTTCGCAGAAGACGACCGGGTGCTGGGCTGGGACTTGCACAACGAGCCGGAGTTCTACGACACCTGGAAAATGAAAAACGGCCCCGATACAGTAATCACCTGGGCCGCCAACTTTACAACCGCGCTTCGCGGGCTGGACAAGAAGCACCCGGTTACGATAGGGATGGGGCAGTACCAGAACCTGTGGGCACGATCGGCCGGGGGCAAGCGCCTCATCGACATAGTGGATATGGTGAGCTTCCACTGCTACGACGCAGGGGGGCTGCGAACGCAAATCAACGCGGTACAGGCCAACACCAACAAACCGGTGTTGCTGGAGGAGATGGGCTGGCCCACCGGCCCTGCAGAGCTGACGCGGCCCAACGCCGTGTACGACGAGGCCACGCAACAGTTCCTCTACAGGGCGATGCTGGGCGACGTGAAAGCCGGCGCGCTGGCGGGCGTGATGCAGTGGACGTTGCAGGACTACCCGCTCGGCACGCCCGAGCACTACATCGCGCCCACTGTCGAATCGTGGTTTGGCCTGGTGCGCCGCGACGGCTCGTTCAAGCCCGCGGCTATCGACTTCCGCGACAGCTACCCCGCGCCCTCGCTGCCGAGCCGCACGTTCACCACCTT
>JBJMMB010000366.1:0-6736 GCA_045805005.1 Chloroflexia bacterium | reverse complement strand
CCTCGAAGGCACCCTCAAGACCGGCACCGAGGTCCGCGCCGAGGTCCCCTCCGCCGTCCGCTGGGACACCATGCGCAACCACACCGCCACCCACCTGCTCCACAAAGCCCTGCGTGACACGCTCGGTACCCACGTCCACCAGGCCGGTTCGGTGGTCGAGCCCGGCAGGCTCCGCTTCGACTTCGCCCATAACCACCCGGTCTCTCACGAGGAAGTCACCGAGATCGAGCGCATCGTCAACGAGCAGATACGCGCCGACTACCCAGTGCAACCCAACGAGATGCCCTACCCGGAAGCCCTCGCCGAGGGGGCCATGGCCCTCTTCGGCGAGAAATACGGCTCCGTCGTGCGCATGGTGCGCATCCCCGGCTACGAGAGCAAGGAGCTATGCGGCGGCACCCACGTCCAGCGCACCGGCCAGATAGGCCCATTCTTCATCACCTACGAGGGCTCAATCGGCTCAGGTGTGCGCCGCATGGAGGCCGTCACCGGCGAAGGGGCCGTCGAGTACGCCCAGGACCGCCGCGACGCCCTCGCCAACATCGCCGCCCGCCTCCAAACCACCCCCGACCGCGCAGCTGACCAGATCACCGCCCTCCGCGACCAGCTCCGCGAGGCCAACCGCAAGCTCGAAACCCTCGAGCGCCAGATCGCCCGCGGCGAAACCGGCTCCCTCACCGAGCAGGTCCGCCAGGTAGACGGCGTCTCCGTCCTCACTGGCAAGACCTCCGTCACCAGCATGGACACCCTCCGCCAAACCGGCGACCACCTCCGAGACAAACTCGGCTCGGGCGTGGTAGTCCTCGGCGCGGTCATCGAGGGCGAGCCCAAGCTGCTCGCCATGGTCACCCAGGACGCCGTGCAGCGCGGCCTCAGCGCGGGCACCATCATCAAACAGATCACGCCCGCCATCGACGGCAGAGGCGGCGGCCCCGCCAACAAAGCCGAAGGCGGCGGCAAAGACCCCGATGGCCTCGACAAAGCCCTGGGGATGGTTCCCGACCTCGTGGCCCAAACTTTGGGTGCTAAGGGCTGAGAGAGACGAACCGCAAAGACGCAAAGAGCGCAAAGGCCGCAATGTAATTATTGAACCGCAGAGGCGCAGAGGCGCAGAGAACCAATAAAAAGGTTCTCTGCGCCTCTGCGGTTCCAAACCTCTTAGTTCTTAGCGAACTTTGCGCCCTTTGCGTCTTTGCGGTTCGTCACCTAAGCGGGCACTTCCTCGGAGTCGTGCGCCCAGAAGGCCGGGTCGCCGTGCCAAAGGTGCTTCATCTCGTCCGAGATCAGCAGTAGCTCGTCCAGCGTGCCCTCCGCTTCCACCCGGCCGTCCTTCAGCACAATGATATTGTCCGCTCGCCGTAAGGCCGCCCGCCGGTGGGAAACCACCAGGCACGTTGCCTCGCGCCAGTCGAACAGCCGCTGCCACAGCACGCGCTCCGTCTCCACGTCCAGCGCGCTCGACAGGTCATCGAACACCAGCAGTTCGGCGTCGCGCACGAACATCCGCGCCGCTGCCGCCCTCTGCACCTGGCCCCCCGATAGCCTCACGCCCTTCGGGCCCACTACCGTGTCCAGCCCCTGCTCCATCCCTTCCAAGTCCCTTTCCATCACCGCCTGGTGGATGGCCGCCTCCAGGCTCACCTTATCCTCCGGCAAGCCCATCAAGATGTTCTCCCGGAGCGTCTCGCTGAACAGCCTCGGCACCTGGGGGGTGTAAGCGCTGCGCGGCGGCACCATGAACGTCGCCGGGTCTTCCACCGGCTGCCCGTTCCACGTGATCGTCCCCGCGTCCCTCGGCAGCAGGCCCAGCAGCGCACCCAACAAGGTGGTCTTACCCGAGCCGATCCGCCCCGTGATCACCGTGAACGACCCCCGCCTCAACCGCAAGCTAACGTCCTCCACCCCGCGCTCAGAGCCCGGATGCCGGTACGTCAGCCCCGACACCGCTAGCTCGTGCAGTTCGTCTACACTGGTTTTTCCCACGTACGGCACGCCGGGGAACTCTCCACGCACGTACGTGGGCGTATGCTCCACCAGCGTGCGCCGGGGCGAGCCCTCCACGATCTTCTCCATCCGGTCCACGGACACGCTAAGCTGCTTGTGGCGAGCCGTCTGCCGGCCCACCCAGCGCGGAGCCGCGGCCACCCCGCCCACGTAGCTCACGAAGAGTGCGAAGTCGCCCACCGTGAAGCTGCCCGACCTCATGCCCTCCGCGGCCAGCAGCAGGATTAGCCCCGTCGCCAGGCTCACTGTGTTCATGTTGAACGAGTCGAGCACCTGGTTCAGCAAGGCATCCTTCAACGCCGCCTTCCGCCGCTTCTCGCTCAGCGCCGCGAAGTGCTTCATCGCGTGCCGCTCGGCAGAGGCCACCTTCACAGCCTGCACACCCCCGAACAACTCGCCTATGAAGCCGGTCACCTTGCTGGTCGTGTCTCGGTTCGCCTGGCGGTAGCGCTTCAACCGCGAGGTCATCATGTTGGCCGAGGCAATCACCACCACCAGCGGCAGCGCCGCCACCAGCGTGATCAGTGGGTTGATGCTCAGCATGATCGCCAGCGCGATCACCGTGAACACCGCCTCACCCGCCAGGTCCAGCCAGCCGTCCAGGTACTCCAGCACATTCTCTACATCGTCACGGAATGTGCTCACAGCCTCACCAGGCGAGCCCGGCAGCTTTCGCGACCCCGGCCCCGTCACCAGCCACTCGAGCATGTTCCTCCGCAGTAGCGCCTCTATCGTCAGCCAGAAGTCCGACCACGATATCAGCGCCACCAACAGCACGAACATCCTCGCCAGCGACACCCCCGCCAGCAGCGCGATGATGCCCCACACGCCGAACCCTGCCTGCCCCCCTCCGGAGAGAGTGTCGAAGAACGCCTTGGTCACCAGCCCCGCGGCCAGCGGTATCATATAGAACACCGTCCACAGCCCGAAGTTCAGCAGGTACACCCACGGTTTGTAGCGCGCGAGCTGCCAGGTCGCCTCCCTCGTGCTCATGGTCTTCATACTTGTTGTACCGGCGCTCACACCAGCACCTCCTCAAGCCCTGTGCGCAGCAGTCCGGAGAACCGCGAATCGCCGTCCCCCGCCAGCAGCGCCCTTGGGCCATACTCAACTATTCGTCCTTCGTCCAGGATCAATATCTCGTCCGCCCGCTGCACGGTCGCCAGCCTGTGGGCGATGATGATCCCCGTCCTGTTAGCCAGCAGCTTATCGACCGCTCGCTCGATCAACTGCTCCGTCGCCGGGTCGAGCCGCGAGGAAGCCTCGTCCAGTATCACCAGCCCTGGGTCCCTCAGGAACACCCGCGTGAAGGCCAGCAACTGCGCCTCCCCCGCCGACAACCCCCCGCCGCTCGGCCCAAGCTCCGTGTCCAGCCCATGCGCCAGCGACCTGTACCACTTCCCAAGCCCCAACTCCTCCAGCGCCCGCACGATCTCATCGTCATCGATTGAATCGTCGAACAGCGTGAGGTTGTCTCGCACCGTTGCCTGGAACAGGTGCACATCCTGCGTCACCATGCCGATCTTATGCCGCAATTGCTCCAGCGTCGCCTCCCGCACATCCTCGCCGCCCAGCCGCACCGTCCCCGACGCCGGGTCGTACAGCCTCAGCAGCAGCCGTGTGACGGTGGTCTTGCCGCTGCCCGTCCTGCCCAACAGCCCGAGCACGTGCCCTGGCCTCACGTAGAACGATAGCTCGTTCAGCACCATCTCCTCGTCGCCGTACCCGAACGACACCTCATCAAGCTCCACCGGCAGCGGCCCCGGCGCGAACTCCACGCCCGGCCCGTCCTTCAGACCCACCTCCAGCTTGTACAGCTCTTGCACGCGCCCGATGCCCGCGCTAGCCTTCTGCAGGTCCTTCAGTTGCTCGGTAATCTGGTCCAGCGGGTTCCGCAGCATCTCCGTGTACTGGAAGAAGAGGTACATCGTGCCCAGCGTAATCGCCTTCGCCTCGAACAGCCAGGCCCCCACGCTGAACGCGATCACCATCCCCAGTGTGAACAACCCGATGGTGATATTCCAGAGCACCCCCTCCATCGCCCACGCCCGGCGCCCCTTGTTGTACACCTCCCGCGCCGCCCGGTACAGCCCCAGCATCACGTGCGCCCCGGCCCCATTAGCCCGGACGTCGTTCAAACCCGACAGCCGCTCCTCCAGGAACCCGAACAGCTCCGAGCTGGCCTGCCGCTCCCCGGCCATCGCGCTCACGGCGATATTCCGGCTCTTATTCAGCACGAACACGGTCAGCACCGCGAAGGCGCTCAGCGCCACGCCGATGCGCCAGTCCTCACGGAACAGCATCACCACCACGCCCACCATCAGCAGCAGGTTCCCCAGCACCTGGATAACGAACTGCGAGAAGAACCGCGAGAGCGCCGTCACGTCGCCGTCGATGCGCTCGATCATCTCCCCAGGCGTCCGCGCCTTGTGGAACGGCATATCCAGCTTCAGGCAGTGCAGTGCTAGGTCCACCCGCAGCATGTTGGTGGCCGTCCACCCCACGTTCTCGCCCAGGTAAGTAGCCGCCACCGACAGCAACTGGTTGAACATCGCCACGCCCAGGTAAAGCACAGCGGCCCCGACCAGCGCCTCCAGCGCGCCTCCCTGCGTGGCCGTATCGATGAAGAAGCGGGCGATCTGCGGATTCAGCAGTTGCAGCCCGATCCCGCCGAGCAGCACCGCCGCCAGCATCGCCACCCTCAACCGCTGGGGCTTCAAATATTTCGCGAGAAACTCGCCATATTGTCTAAGTGAGATAGTCATCTTGTTTCAGCAATTCCCGAATAAAAAAGCAAACAGGCCGAGGGTCTCTCACGAGCCCACGGCCTCCACCACAGAAAAGAAGCAGCAAAAAACCGTGGGCTCTAAAGGAGCTGCCACGGCCGGCTGGAACGTTTAGCGCAAAAACCTAACCGAAAACGGGCAGACTCCCCCCTTGAACCGCCACGCCCGTGGGCCCGACGTTGCGAAGGCAAATGATAAAGCTACCCATCAAATGCGCCAACTCCTTTCAATCCTACAAACCTGCCCCCAGTATATCAGCCCCAAGCCGCCCCGTCAATAGGTCTTTAGACTGATAAATAGCTTACTCCTGGAATGCCTGATACTTCCGGGTGTATCATAGAGTCATCCAGCACTCCATGCTTGCCAAGCCGGACGTATCCATCGGCACATGTCTCCCCGACATAACCAGTTCTTCATTAGACCCACGGAGATCCGTTAGAGAACTAACCGGACTTTTCATCTTCGGCTCTAATGGAGGCGGCGAGGCTTTCGCATTCGATACCCGTGACGACCCGACCACAATAGCTCGAATCCCCTTCATCCCGATGGACTTCACCTACATCGAACCGCTCGGCACCACCTTTAGAGACTTCCTGATAGCGCTATCCAAAGAATACACAGGAGTCGAGCAAGCAAGCTCCTCGGTAAACCCGCTGCTTTTGGGTAAAGAAGTACACCATGTTCACCCAATCGTTTTCGGGGGCAGCCCAACCGATCCCAAGAACAAGATTGTCCTGATGCCGGAAGGCTACGCCGAATACGTGGTATGGTGGAACCGCAAGTACAGTGAGCTAAAGAAATATCAACAGGAACCGGGCTAGGCTGCTCTGCGGTAACAGCACCAGCAACCAGATCTACAACAGCTTACTCTAACATCAACTACGTGGCCGCCATTCAGGGCACCTTCACGTGTAATCCGCCTTATAAATCAGTACAAACGTACTATTCCCATTCCCACACATCCTGCTGTATCATAGAACCAAAAGCACCTTAACAACACAATACCACGACGACCACCCAACCCCACCCCGCCAGCCCCGCACGCGGGCTTCGTTTAGGTTGCCCGCAGCTTTCTACGCCGGGCACTGACGGGCCACCTTGCCGGCCAGTCCATTTACCAGGCACCCGTTGGTCACCAGCCGGGCCCGAAAAACCCAGATTAGACGAATGTCTACCATTTCCCATTTTGCCGATTTCACGCGTGACAATCCCCCAAAATCGTGAAAATGATGAATTGCCCCTGGCCCACCACCTCGGCCCTAACCCACCCGGCTCTTACAACATCGTCCTTCGTCTGCCGCGGGCCCAAAGTGGATATATCCACCCCCACCCCACCCCGCGTATATAATGAACTCACCAAATGGGACCCATAGAAAACGAATTTAACGCCGGAGACTACCCCACCGAGTACGTGGTCGTGGAGCTCTCTGATGACATGCCTCTCATCTTCTCGAAGATCGAGGACGCGTGGACTCGCACCCCCAACGCCGTGCTCATCATCCCACGTGGCACCCAGGCTTTCCGCAACACCCAGGACTTCCTGGCCCTCGGCAAGCTCCAGGGGGCCCGCGAGGTGCGCGTATCCATCGCCACCCTCGACCCCACCATCCTGGGGCTCGCCCGCCTCCTCGGTTTCCACCTGATAGAGCCCGCCCCCGACCACCCCGCGCTGGCCGACGACCCCACCCTCGGCAACTCCTCCCTCGACGGCGACGTGGAGCAGCCCACCGCCCCCCTTCGCGTCAGCTCCATGGCCGAGGACCCCGACCTGCCTGGCTGGGTCATGACCCCCTCCATGCCCACCTACCCGCCCGCCAGCACCACCACCTCCGCCTGGCTCAACTACCCCGGCGACGCCGCGCCCTACGTTGTTGTCTCCAACCAGATGTGTTGTGGGTTTTTTAGGGAAAGAGTGTTTTAGGAATGCTTCGTGTAGGGTATGATGT